>JBEVFC010000186.1:0-7048 GCA_040512455.1 Nocardioides sp. | reverse complement strand
TAGCCTCTGACCTGCAGAAACGTCACTTCTTTGTATCGTCCATCTCATCATCTGGATGCTCTCCGGAGGCGGAAGCGTAGGTTCGAATCCTACCGGGGGTACTCACCCCAGAAACGCCGCCCGCAGTCCGCTGCCGGCGGCGTTCTGCCTCGTGGCCGAGCGCATCCAGCCGGCCCGCCCTCGCTAGCGCACCGGGCTAGTACCTGAAGAAGTCCGGGATCCGTGCTGGACGAAACCCTCGCTGCATTCGGGTGCCCTTCCCGCGTCTTTTCGGCCCAGAATGACGCTGATTCGGCGAGCCGTCTCGACCCATCGCCGGGGGAACTCACCCCCAGTAACGCGCCTGGGTCGCTGCTGCGTGGCCCGCACACCACCCTCGTGCCTCACACGGACTGTGTGAGGCGGATGCAGATCCGGGAGCCGATGCTGGGGGATGTCCACGTGTGGAGGCGCGCAGTTCTCACCACGATGGCACTGTCGAGAGGAGACGCATGATGCCCGACGCCCAGGCCGACGCGCAGGACCAGCCGGCGGCATCCGATCCGGTCGAGACTTCATCCGGAACGCCTCCGTCACGCGGCCGCTCCGTGCTCGCGGTGATCTGCCTGGTGCTGGCCGCCCTGCTGACGACCCCGGCGGCGGTGGCGTACTGGGGTCAGCGCACCCTCAACGACGCCGATCGGTACGTCGACACCGTGTCGCCCCTGATCGAGTCACCCGAGGTCCAGGACGTGATCGCGACGAAGGTCACCGATGCCATCCAGCAGCAGGTCGACATCGACGCCATCCTCAACAACGTCTTCGCCGGCGTCATCACTGACGCGCCGCGCCTTCAACAGCTCGTCGGACCCCTGGCAGCCGCCGTCAACGGTCTGATCGAGCGGGAAGTGCGGGAGTTCATCGCCTCCCCCGAGTTCGCCGACTTCTGGGTCCGCGTCAACACGAGGGCGCAGCAAGCCCTCCAACGGATTCTGACCGCCGACAGCTCCGGTGCTGTCTCCCTGCAGGGCGACGAGGTCGTGCTCGACGTCGACGAGGTGATCACGCGCGTCAAGGACCGACTGGTGGCTCGAGGCCTGACCATCGCCGAGAACGTGCCCATCCCCGAGACGGACCGCCAGATCGTGCTGATGGACGCCCCCCAGCTCCGGCAGGCACGCACCATCTACGCCTTCGGCAACCCGGTGGCCAGGTGGCTCCTTCCCTTCGTGGGAGTCCTCTACCTGGGAGCCTTCCTGCTCGCCCACCGCCGGGCACGCATGGGCGCCTGGATCGGCGCCCTCGTGGCCGCCAATGCCCTCCTGCTCGCCTTCGTCCTGTCAGTCGGCGAACAGCTCTTCGTCAACCACCTTGCCGACACCGCGTTCGGGCCCGCCAGCCGGGTCTTCTACGTGACGCTCCTCTCCTACCTCGAACGCGGCCAGGAAGCCGTGCTGTGGCTCGGCGTCATCCTGCTCGTGGCTGGGTTGTTCGCCGGCGCCAATCGGTACGGAACCGCGATCCGGACAACCATCGCGGGTGGTCTGGAGAAGACCGGCACCACCCTTGCCGACAGCGGAGTCGACGTGGTCACCACCATCGGCCGCTGGGTGGCGGCGAACGCAGGATGGCTCCGGGTGGCCGTCGTCGCGGTCGGGGCAGTCGTCCTGCTCTGGGGCAACAACGTCACCCTGAGCCGCCTGTGGTGGTCCCTGGCCCTGGTGCTCGTCCTGCTCGCCGTACTCCAGGTCCTGGTGGGAGCCGGACGGCGCCGGGAGCAACCGGGTCCCTTGGGCACCCAAGCGACGATGACGTAGTCCATCTGGCTCACCAAGGATCGCAGGTCGGGCGGGCGACGCTGCTCTCGCTCAGCCCGTCGGAGGGGTCGTCGCCGGGTCGGGGAGCACGGTCTCCGGTGCCGTGGGAGCCGTCGGCGTGGGCTCGGGAGTCGTGGACTCCGGTGCGGGTGTCGGCTCAACGGAAGGCGCGTCGGTGGGGGCGGGCTCGTCAGAGGGCTCAGTCGAGGGCGCGTCCGACGGAGACGAGTCGCCGTCCGTCGGGGCCTTCTCGTCCTCCGTGGGCGTCTCCGAGTCGGAGCCGCCACCGATGCGTCCGATCGTGGGGCCGCCGCCCGCCTCGGTGCCGCCGGTGATCGACGAGACGCTCTCGCCGGCAACGAGCTCGAACGCGGTGATGGCCAGGACGGCTGCCGCGAACAGCCCGGCGGCGATCATCGAGATCCGCTTCCACGGCAGCGTCACGAGACGCTCGCGCCAGCCGGGGCCGGTCGGCTCGTCCGCGATGGCGCCGAGGTCGTCGTTCACGTCGTCGAGGCGCTCGTCGGCGTACGCGAGGTGGGCGTCGAGCACGTCGACCTCGCCCTGGTGCCGGGAGGCCCGCCGTACCTCGGCCTGCGCGACGCCGACCTTGCGCAACGCGGCGGTCTGCACCTGGGCCAGACGCTGTCGGCTGCGGGCCAGGCCCTGGCTGTACAGCGCTCCGCCGACCGTCACGATGACGCTGCCGAGCGCGGCGCCGATGATGGTGCCGGCCGCACCGAGGGTCGAGAGCAGGATCGCGGAGGACACTGCCGCGAAGGCTCCGCCGACGGTCTTGACCCAGTCGATCTCGAGCTTCTGGGAGGTGTCTGGAGTCATCACCACCCAGTATGCAGACCGCTCAGCGCTCACCCACGGGGGCGGTGCGTGAGTGCCTCCGACTTGCGACCTGCATCACCTCTCGGGCGGACCGTCCAGCACCCGCGGCACGTATTCGACCAGCTGGATGCTGCCGTCGAAGGTGCGGCTGTCCGTCATGTCGAGGGCCACGTCGGGGTAGCCGTCGTAGATCCGCTCCGCGCCGGTCGCGCCGGTGATCACCGGGAACATCACCACCCGGAACCGGTCGACGAGGCCGGCTGCCAGCAGCGACCGGCACAGCTGGAGGCTGCCGATGGTGCGCATCGACCTGTCGCCGGTGTCCTTCATCGTCCGGACCGCCTCGGCGGCGTCCCCGGTGACCAGGGTCGAGTTCTCCCACTCCAGCGGTTCGGTCAGCGTGTTGGAGAAGACGACCTTGGACATGCCGCCCAGCACGTCCGTCCCCGGCTCACCGCCCTTCGTGAAGCCGTGCATCAGCCGATAGGTGTTCGCGCCCATCAGGAGCAGGTAGTGCCCCTCGGGGTTCTCGCCCAGCCAGGCGAGGTACTCCGGTCCCTCCAGGCCCCACCAGCCGGGCCACCCCTCGCCAGAGGCGTACCCGTCGAGGGAGCTGATGAAGTCGACGACAAGCTCGGGCATGGTCACTCCTCCGTTCGCGCAGGTGACCAGTCTGCACCCGGCGTACGGCGTCTCAGCAGCGCTTGATCGTCGCGTCGTTGCGGGCGTCGTTGCCGTAGCGCCGGGCCGCCGAGACGTTCGGGAAGACCACGCTCGCTCCCCCGACGTTGCCGATGCCGCCCTGGATCACGCAGTTGCTGATCTTGCCGGGTTGCACCTGGGCGACCGCCTGCCCGATCCGGAAGAGCTCCGCGGGCGAGACCTGGGCGTCCATGTTCTTGAGCACCGAGAGCACGCCCTTCTCGATGAAGCCCGGCCTCGCGGCGTTGGCCCGGATCTTGGCGTGGATGCCGCGGATCGTGCGTTGCTGGTTGGCCGACCGCTCGAAGTCACCGCGCAGCAGCGCCTTGCGGGTGCGGGAGAACGCCACCGCGCCCTCGCCGCCGACCTTCTGACTGCCCCTCTTGAAGCCCTGCGGGCGGAGGTACTGGTCGGAGAACGCCACCGGCGAGGTCACCGTGATCGGGCCGATCGCGTCGACCATGTGCCGCAGCCCCCAGAAGCTGCTCACCATCACGTAGTCGGGCTGGATGCCGACCAGGTTGGCGACCGCGGAGGCCATCAGCTTCGGGCCGCCGAAGTACATCGCCGCGTTGATCTTCTCCGAGCCGTGGCCGGGGATCCCGACGTACGAGTCGCGGGGTACGCCGATCGTGGTCGCGGCGCCGGTCTTCGTGTTGATGCCGACCAGCTGGATGGCGTCGGCGCGGCTGCGGGTGACGCTCTGGCCCGGCCGGGCGTCGGAGCCGAGCGCCAGGATCCAGAGCACGTCGGGAGACAGGTCCACGCCGTCGGCGCGGGGCACCCGGACCAGCGCGGTGTCGGTGGGGTTCACGTCCGCGTTCGGCACCAGGAACAGCGACGCGGCCAGCACCACGCCGAGCGTGGCCCGGCGGACGACCCGCCCGATCACGACGCGGCCCCCGTCTTCTCGCGGTCCGCACCGACCGGTGTCGCCATCCGCTTGACGTCGAAACCGAACACCCTCCACGTCCCCTTCACCCTGGTCAGCATCAGTCGGCCGTTCACCACCACTCGGCGCTCGGCCTTGCCGGTGGTCCGGAAGACCAGCCGGAACCGCGCGGTCGCGCCGGCCGGCCGCCTCTTCGGGCTGAACACGTCGACCTTCACGTCCTTGGCGGTGGCGCGTACGGCGTCGACCCGCTCGCCGAGCAGGGCGTTGGAGGTGAGCGTTCGGTCGCGGTGCGCCAGGTCGCGAGCGCCGGCGGTGAAGCCGGGCCAGGAGTCCTGGAAGCTCTTCCGCGGATAGTCCCCGCCGAGGTAGGCCGCCTCGAACCAGCGGTCGACGACCCGGCCGACGTCCTTGGCCACCGCCCGGCGGCGCTGGCGCTGCAGCTCTCCGGCGAGGGTGCCCACCCGAACCCGGAGCTTCACCTCCGGCCGTGCGGTCTGGCCGGCGGCGGACGACGCGGACGAGGGGTCGGCGGCGTCGTCGCCACCGTCGCCGCTGCAGGCGCCCGCGCCGAGCGCGAGGACCAGCAGGGCGGTGACTGTCGACGTACGCCGGGAGGCGGATCGGCTCATGTCGTTCTCCGGATCGGGGGCTGTGCGGCACCACCATGCATGACGGGGGGTCCCGATCCGTGCATTGGGTCGCGTGTGGGGAGCCTTGCCTTGCTTGCGACGGCGCGACGGCCGGGCGGATCATCCGGACATGACCGCGAGCGACACCGCCGCCCCGATCGGCCCGCACGACGACGAGCCGCACGGCGAGAGCCTGGCCACCCGGCTGAACTGGCTCCGGGCCGCCGTCCTCGGGGCCAACGACGGCATCGTCTCCACTGCCGGGCTGGTGGTCGGCGTCGCGGGCGCCACCACGGACCGGACCGCGATCCTGGTCGCGGGAGTGGCCGGGCTCTTCGCCGGCGCGATGAGCATGGCCGCGGGCGAGTACGTCTCGGTGAGCACCCAGCGCGACTCCGAGCGGGCCTTGCTGGACAAGGAGCGTCGCGAGCTCGCCGAGGAGCCCGAGGAGGAGCTGGCCGAGCTGGCCGACATCTACGTCGGGAAGGGCCTGAGCGAGGACCTCGCCCGTCAGGTGGCCCGCCAGCTCACCGCGCACGACGCGCTCGGCGCGCACGCCGAGGCCGAGCTGGGCATCGACCCTGACGACCTCACCAACCCGTGGCACGCCGCCGGGGCCTCGATGGCGGCGTTCACCATCGGCGCGCTGCTGCCGCTGCTGACGATCATGTTGGTGCCCGCGGGCGCCCGGGTGGTGGTCACGGTCGTCGCCGTCGTCCTGGCGCTCGCCGGCACCGGCTGGGCCAGCGCGGCGCTGGGCTCCAGCCCGCCCGGACGGGCGGTGCTCCGCAACGTCGCCGGAGGGCTGCTTGCGATGCTCGTCACCTACCTCATCGGTAACCTCGTGGGTACCCAGATCGGTTGAGGTGTTCGGGGGTGGTCCCCGGTCTGCATTTGTGGCCGGAGGGGTCTAGCCTTGGCATCACGACCATCACCCCCAAGCCGCACCTGGAAGAGGCGAACCTAGCCGTGGCTGAGTCTTCTCAGAACAATCCCCTCGCAGACTTCGGAGCCAATGACTGGCTCGTCGAGGAGATGTACGACCAGTTCAAGAAGGACCCCGGATCCGTGGGACCCGAATGGACGGCGTACTTCAAGAAGAACGGCACCGGGAGCAACGGCACCACCCAGGCCCCGCAGGCCTCCACGGGTGCGCCCGCCAAGCCCGCCGAGAAGCCGGCGGAGAAGCCGGCCGAGAAGGCCGCACCGAAGCCGGCGGAGAAGCCCGCCGAGGCGAAGTCGGTGGACAAGCCGGTCGAGAAGCCCGCCGCGAAGACCACCACGCCGGCGCCGGCCGCCAAGCCGCGCCCCGCCGCCGCTGCCGCCGAGACCGCGAAGGGCACCTCCAGCCCGGAGCCCCGCGACGCCAAGCCGGCCGAGAAGGCCGCGGCGACCGACGAGCCGCAGCTCACCGTGATGCGCGGCGCGCCGGCGCGCACCGCCCAGAACATGGACATCTCGCTCACCGTGCCGACCGCCACCTCGGTGCGCTCGGTCCCGGTGAAGCTGCTGTGGGACAACCGCACCGTCATCAACAACCACCTCGCCCGCGCCCGCGGCGGCAAGGTCAGCTTCACGCACCTGATCGGCTACGCGCTGGTCAAGGCGCTGCGGACGATGCCCGAGATGAACGTCGGGTACGACGTCGTCGACGGCAAGCCCAACCTGATCCGGCCGGCGCACATCAACCTCGGCCTGGCCATCGACATGCAGAAGCCCGACGGCACCCGGCAGCTGCTGGTCCCGTCGATCAAGGCCGCCGAGGCGATGGACTTCGCCGGCTTCTGGACGGCGTACGAAGACGTCGTCCGCAAGGCCCGCAACAACAAGCTCACCGTGGCCGACTTCCAGGGCACCACGATCTCGCTGACCAACCCCGGCACCATCGGCACCAACCACTCGGTCCCCCGCCTGATGAAGGGGCAGGGCGCGATCATCGGCGTCGGCGCGATGGAGTACCCGCCGGAGTGGCAGGGCGCCTCCGACGAGGCGCTGGCGCGCAACGCGATCAGCAAGGTGATGACGCTCACCTCGACCTACGACCACCGCGTCATCCAGGGCGCCCAGTCGGGCGACTTCCTGCGCCGCGTGCACGCGCTGCTGCTCGGCGAGGAGGGGTTCTACGACGAGATCTTCCGCTCGCTGCGCATCCCCTACGAGCCGATCCGCTGGTCCCGCGACATCGC
>JBEVFC010000170.1:0-12486 GCA_040512455.1 Nocardioides sp. | reverse complement strand
GTGATGGTGCCCGCGCAGAAGATCCTGGACAAGGCCACGGAGGTCGGCGCCGACGCGATCGGCCTCTCCGGCCTGATCACGCCGTCGCTCGACGAGATGGTCAACGTGGCCTCCGAGATGCAGCGGCAGGGCTTCACCATCCCGCTCCTCATCGGTGGCGCGACGACGTCTCGCGCTCACACCGCGGTCAAGGTCGACGGCAAGTACGACGCCCCGGTCGTCTGGGTCAAGGACGCGTCGCGGTCGGTGCCCATGCTCGCGGCGCTGCTCAGCGACGCACAGCGGCCCCAGGTGATGGCCGATGTGAAGGCCGACTACGACTCCCTGCGCGAGCGGCACGCGGCCAAGCACGACCGGCCGATGCTGTCTCTCGAGAAGGCGCGGGCCAACCGCACCCCGATCGACTGGACCGGCTACCAGCCGCCTGCGCCGCGGCAGCCGGGCACGCACGTGCTCACCGACTACGACCTGGCCGAGCTGCGTGAATACATCGACTGGCAGCCGTTCTTCAACGCCTGGGAGATGAAGGGCAAGTTCCCCGACATCCTCAACAACCCGAGCAGCGGCGAGACCGCACGCAAGCTCTACGACGACGCACAGGACATGCTGGACCGGATGATCGCGGAGAAGTGGATCACCGCCCGGGGCGTCTACGGCTTCTGGCCGGCGGTCCGCGACGGCGACGACACCGTGCTGAGCACCGACGACGGCCCGGTCACGCTGCACCACCTTCGCCAGCAGGGCGAGCACCGCGAGGGCGTGCCGAACCGGTCGCTGGCCGACTACGTCGCGCCGCGGGAGACCGGCCTGGAGGACTGGGTGGGTGGCTTCGCGGTGACCGCGGGCATCGGTCTCCCCGAGAAGATCGCGGAGTTCAAGAAGGACGTCGACGACTACTCGGCGATCCTCGCGGAGTCCCTGGCGGACCGGCTGGCGGAGGCCTTCGCCGAGCGTCTGCACCAGCGGGTCCGCAAGGAGTTCTGGGGCTTCGCCGAGGACGAGGCGCTGGAGAACACCGACCTGATCGCCGAGCGCTACCGCGGCATCCGGCCCGCCCCCGGCTACCCCGCCTGCCCGGAGCACACCGAGAAGCAGACGCTGTGGTCACTCATGGACGTCGAGAACAAGACGTCGATCGAGCTCACCGAGTCCATGGCGATGTGGCCGGGCGCCTCGGTGAGCGGCTGGTACTTCTCCCACCCGCAGGCGCAGTACTTCGTCGTCGGCCGCCTCGGCCGGGACCAGGTCGCGGACTACGCGGAGCGCAAGGGCTGGACCCTCGCCGAGGCGGAGCGCTGGCTGTCACCGAACCTCGGCTACGACCCTGAGGACTGAGGTGTCGGAGTACGCCGCCGTCCTGTGGGACATGGACGGGACCCTGGTCGACACCGAGCCCTACTGGATGGCCACGGAGTACGCCCTGGCCGAGCGGCACGGGGGCACCTGGAGCGAGGAGCACGCCCTCAACCTGGTCGGTAACGACCTGCTCGAATCGGGTCGCTACATCCGCGAGCACATGGGCATCGGCCTGGAGCCCGACCAGATCATCGAGGAGCTCCTCGACGGCGTGGTCGCCATGGTCGAGCAGGAGGTCCCGTGGTGCCCGGGTGCCGTGGAGCTGCTGGCGGCGCTCGGGAAGGTCGGGCTCCCGTGCGCGCTGGTGACGATGTCCTACCGACGCTTCGTCGCCCCGGTGCTGGCCGCGCTGCCGCCCGAGACGTTCCGGACCATCGTGACCGGCGACGCCGTCAGTCGGGGCAAGCCGCACCCGGAGCCCTATCTCACCGCCGCCCGGCTGCTCGGCGTCGACCCGGCCGACTGCCTGGCCATCGAGGACTCGAACACCGGCGCCCGGTCGGCGGAGGCCGCCGGCTGCACCGTGCTGGTCGTGCAGAACCACGTGCCGGTGCTGCCGGGGGAGCGGCGGGTCTTCCGGGACACGCTGGTCGGCACGCACCCGGGCAACCTGCCGGAGCGTGCGCGCTAACCTCCGCGCATGGCGATCTACCTGGTGGGCGGCGGCCCCGAGTCCTGCCCGACGCCCGGTCTCCTCGACGGCTTCCGTGACGACGTGGCGGCCCACGGCGGCCCGCTGGTGGTGGTGATGGTGGAGCGCGAGGGCGGGCTCGAGGAGTTCCTGGCCCGCTACGCGCCGCTGGCGGCCGACGGGGTCGAGGTCCGGCCGGTGGTGATCGGCGACGACGCGAGGGTCGACCCGTCGGTCTTCGACAGCGCCGGCGGGATCGTGGTCGCCGGTGGACCGACGCCGCGCTACCACGCCGGCCTGCACGACGTCGCGGGCGTCGTGCGTACGGCGGTCGTCGCCGGCACGCCGTACGCCGGGTTCTCGGCGGGAGCGATGATCTCGGGGGAGCTCTCCCTCCTCGGCGGGCACCTCGTCGGTGCACTCGAGGTGGTCCACGAGGACTGCTCGGAGGGGCTGTCCCAGATCGCCCTCGAGCCCGGCCTGGGCCTGGTGCCCTTCACCTCCGACGTGCACGCCGCCCAGGCGGGGACCCTGAGCCGGGCCGTCGCCATCGTGGACAACGGGCTGGTCCCGCGCTCCGTGGCCATCGACGAGGACACGGTCCTGGTGGTCGACGGCGGCCTGCGGGTGCTCGGCACCGGATCGGTGTGGTTCAGCGAGCAGGATGCCGGCACGGTCCGGCTGACGCGACGTTCCGCGGGCGCGGTGGACCTGCCCGGCTGGTGAGCTAGCCGTCCAGACGCTCACCGAGAGCGCGGGGCGGCTTCCGCCGGTTGCGCGCGGACCTGGCCTCGGCGCGGCGGGCGTGCCGCCGTCGTTCCTCGAGCAGTCGCTCGTCACCGTGCGTGAGCTGTTCGATCACGAATCCCCAGGGGTGCATGGTGTCCTCCCTTCAGCTGCTGCGACACTAGTCATCACGTTACGCTGGTGTCGCACTGAATGCAACCGGTCAAACGGCTACACTGGTGTCGTTCCGGAGAGCCAGCCCGAGGAGGCGCGATGTCCACCGTCGACCTGCCCAAGCCCGACGTCCCTGCCCCGATCGCGACGGTGCGCGACTTCGTGAACACCACCGACCACGAGACCGGCACCGACGACCTGACCACGCAGGCGGCCCTGGTCCGCTACCTCGTCGGCGCCGGGCTGCTGCCCGACACGGGCCGAGCCACCCGGGACGACCTGGACCTGGCGCTCCGGCTGCGCGCCGGACTGCGGCGGGCTCTCGAGCTCAACCACGACGGGGAGGTCGGCGAGATCGCCGCCCTCGACGTCGCGCTGGGGGAGCTGCCGGTCGCGCTGGCCTGGTCCGGCGGCGCCGCGGCGCTGCGGCCCACCGAGCCCGGTGTCCGGGGAGCCCTCGCCCGGATCGGCCTGGCCGCGCACGAGGCGGCCACCGCCGGCATCTGGTGGCGTCTCAAGATCTGCGCCTACGACGAGTGCGAGTGGGCCTACTACGACCACTCGAAGAACCGGTCGCGCAGCTACTGCGAGTACGGCTGCGGCAACAAGCTCAAGACCCGCGCCTACCGGGCCCGGCAACGCGCGGCCGCCGCGGGCTGAGCCGCGCCGGCGGGGCTACCCTGCTGGAAGGGACGCACGCTCCGGGGAGCCGCCATGACCAGCTCGCTCATCGAGCTCATCCGCCGGTCGGTGATCGGCGAGGACCACGTGATGACCACGCCCTACGGCCAGCGCCGCGTCACCTACGCCGACTACACGGCCTCCGGCCGGGCACTCACCTTCATCGAGGACTTCATCCGCGACCAGGTGCTGCCCAGCTATGCGAACACCCACACCGAGTCCAGCGGCACCGGTCTGCAGACCACCCGTCTGCGGGAGCAGGCCCGGGCCATCATCAAGGCGTCCGTGGGCGGCGACGACGACACGGTCGTGGTGTTCACCGGGTCGGGCTGCACCGGGGCGATCACCAAGCTGATCGGGATCCTCGGGCTGCGGATCCCCTCCACCCTGGAGGACACCCACCACCTGAGCCGGCACATCCCGGGCGACCGGCGGCCGGTGGTGTTCATCGGGCCGTTCGAGCACCACTCCAACGAGATTCCCTGGCGCGAGTCCATCGCGGACGTGGTGACCATCAAGGAGAACACCGACGGCGGCATCTGGATCGAAGACCTCCGTGAGCGGCTCCGGGAGTACGCCGACCGGCCGCTGCTGATCGGATCCTTCTCGGCGGCCTCCAACGTGACCGGGATCGTCGCCCGGACCGCGGAGATCGCCACCCTGCTGCACGAGCACGGCGCGCTGAGCTTCTGGGACTGCGCCGCGGCGGCGCCGTACGTCGACATCGACATGACCTCCACCGACCCGGCGCTCCCGCTCGCCTACAAGGACGCCGTCTTCCTGTCACCGCACAAGTTCATCGGCGGTCCGTCGACCCCGGGCGTGCTGGTGGCCCGGCGCGAGCTGTTCGCCAACCGGGTGCCGGAGGCGCCCGGGGGCGGCACCGTGCTCTACGTCAACCCCGCCGAGCACCGCTACCTCGACGCTCCCGCCCACCGGGAGGAGGGCGGCACCCCGGCGATCATCGAGGCGGTCCGTGCGGGCATGGTGTTCCAGCTCAAGCAGGCCGTCGGCACCGCGACCATCCGCGGCCTCGAGGAGGGGTTCCTCCAGCGAGCCGTGGACGCCTGGCGCCGCGAGCCGCGCATCGAGCTGCTCGGCAACCTCACCGCCGAGAGGCTGTCCATCGTCTCGTTCGTGGTGCGCTCGCCCTCGGGGCGCTACCTCCACCACAACTTCGTGGTGGCCCTGCTGAACGACCTGTTCGGCATCCAGGCGCGGGGCGGGTGCTCGTGTGCCGGCCCCTACGGCCACCGGCTGCTCGGGATCGACATCGAGCGCTCGCACGAGTTCGAGCGCGAGATCGCCGGCGGGTGCGAGGGCATCAAGCCCGGCTGGGTGCGGGTGAACTTCAACTACTTCATCTCCGACACGGTGGCCGACTACATCATCGAGGCGGTCAGCCTGGTCGCCCGTGACGGCTGGCGGCTGCTCGGGGACTACCTCTTCGACCCGGTGACCGGACGCTGGCGGCATCGCGCCGGGGTGGTCGAGCCGCCGATCAGCCTCCACGACATCCACTACACAGACGACGGCACCGTCTCCCTGCCGACCTGCACGCTCGACGGCGGGGAGGAGATGCTGGCCGAGCACCTGGCCGACGCCGCCAAGCTCCTCGACGGGGCGGTCGGCCCGGACCTCTCCCGGCACCCGGCCGACGTCAGCGACGACTTCGAGCACCTGCGCTGGTTCGACCTCCCTGCGGACGCCCTCAGTGGGGACCCGCAGGGGTCCTAGTACCACCGGACAATGGCGACTCAGACCCGCTCGGCTGGAGGGTGGTGCCATCCCAACGAGGAGGACACCATGAAGATCCCCACCCGGAGCATCCGCACCGGCATCGTCGCACTCGCCCTGGCCACCACGGCCATCCCCCTGGCCCTGGCCGCTCCCGCCACCGCGAGCGACGGAGACGTCGTCCGGCGCGGCTCCTGCTCCGGCTCGACGGACTGGAAGCTCAAGGCCAAGCACGACGACGGCCGCCTCGAGGTCGAGGGCGAGGTGGACAGCAACCGCAACGGCCAGGACTGGCGCTGGCGGATGGTGCACAACGGCTCCGTCTCCGCACGCGGCCTGGCCACCACGAAGGGACCCAGCGGCTCGTTCGAGAGGGAGCGCCGGATGGTCAACCTGCGCGGCACCGACAAGATCGTGTTCAAGGCGCGCAACCCGCGTACCGGTGAGGTCTGCCGCGGCGTCGTCCGAATCTGACCGTCGACACGGGCGGCGCGCCTATCCTGAGCGCCCGACGCCCCGAGGAGGAGCACCCGTGCGCATGGTCCGGAACCCGGTCGTGCAGTTCCTGGCTGCCGGCGTCCTGACCGCGGTGCTCATCGCCGTCGGAACCTGGATCCTCAGCGGCAACGCCGCGAGCGAGGAGGCGACCAACGACGCCCGGGCCACCACCGAGATCCTTGCCCACTCCGTGGCCGAGCCGGCGATCCCGCGCGGGCTGGCCGCGGGCGAGGCGGGAGCGGTGGACCGCTTCGACCGCCGCGTCGGCGACCGGCTGCTGGTCCAGGACGTCCTTCGGATCAAGATCTGGTCCGCCGACGGGACCATCGTCTACTCCGACCGCCCCGAGCTGATCGGCACCAGCTACGACCTGGGTGACGAGGAGCTGGAGATCCTCCGGGCCGGGGGCAGCGAGGCCGAGGTCTCCGACCTCGGTCGGCCGGAGAACCGGTTCGAACGTTCCCGCAGCGGTGTCGTCGAGGTCTACACGTCGATCGCCTCCCCGGAGGGGGAGCCGCTGCTGTTCGAGGCGTACTTCGCCGCCGCCGACCTCGACACCCGCAAGGAGCAGGTCTTCCGCCCGTTCTACCGGATCACCCTCGGCGGCCTCGCCATCCTGCTGGCGGTGGCCACCCCCATGCTGTGGGTGCTCACCCGGCGCCTGACCCGGGCAGCGGACGAGCGCGAGCGACTGCTGCGCTCCGCCGCCGACGCCAGCGACTCCGAGCGCCGGCGCATCGCCCGCGACCTCCACGACGGCGTGGTCCAGGACCTCGCCGGTACGGCGTTCGCGGTCTCGGCGCTGGCGCGGTCCGAGCCCGACCCCGTCCATCGCGAGGCGCTCGACCGCACGGGTGCCGCACTGCGCGGCAGTCTCCGCTCGCTGCGCTCCCTGCTGGTGGAGATCCATCCGCCGGAGCTGCGGGCCGAGGGGCTGGCAGCCGCGCTCGGCGACCTGATCGCACCGGCGGAGGCCGCCGGCATGACGGCCGACGTCAGCGTCGAGGGGATGTCCGGGGTGCCGGAGGAGCAGGTGGCCCTGGTCTGGCGGGTGGCCCAGGAGGCCGTCCGCAACACCATCCGGCACTCCGGGGCCGGCCACCTCGGGGTCCTCGTGCGCGGCGCCCCCGACCGCGTCGTGCTCGAGGTGACCGACGACGGCGACGGCTTCCGCCCGGACGCGCCGGCCGACCCGACGAGCTTCGGGCTCCGGGGCCTGCAGAGCCTGGTGGCCGACAGCGGTGGTCGCCTGGAGGTGCGGTCCCTCCCGGGACAGGGCACCACCGTCCGACTGGAGGTGCAGCGATGATCCGGGTCCTGGTGGTCGACGACCATCCCGTGCTGCGCAGTGGCCTGGTGCAGCTGGTCTCGGGGGCCGACGACATGGAGGTGGTCGGCACCGCCGCGGACGGCGGGGTCGCTCTCGAGCGGGTGCGCGAGACCGCCCCGGACGTGGTGCTGATGGACCTGCAGATGCCGGGCATCGACGGGGTGACCGCCACCCGCTCCATCCTCGCGGAGACCACCGGCACCCAGGTGCTGGTGCTGACCTCGTTCTCCGACGGCGAGCGGATCGTCGCCGCCCTCGATGCGGGAGCCGTCGGCTACCTGCTCAAGGACGCGGACCCTGATGACGTCCTGGACGGGATCCGGGCGGTGAGCCGCGGCGAGTCGCCGATCCATCCGCGGGCCGCCCGCGAGCTGCTCGGCACCCGGGGTGGTGGTGCTCCCGGTCCGTCGGTGCAGTTGACGCCCCGGGAGATCGAGGTGTTGACGCTGGTGCGGCAGGGGCTGGCCAACAAGCAGATCGCCCGCCGCCTCGGCATCACCGAGCGCACGGTCAAGGCTCACCTGACGTCGACCTTCGCCCGGATCGGCGTGCGGGACCGCACCCAGGCCGCGCTCTGGGCCGAGCGCAACCTCTGACCGGCCGTCAGGGCTGCGCGGCGATGCCCTCGTCGGTGTCGAGGTCGCCGGCCGGGTCGGCCTCCGGCGGAGGGATCTGGAAGAGGGGCAGCGGCGGCGGTGTGCCGCCGAACTCCGGGCAGATGGCCTGGTGGCTGCACCAGTCGCACAGCCGGCTCCGGCGCGGACGCCAGTCGCCGGTCATCTCGGCCCGGCGGATCGCCTCCCAGACGGCCTCCACCTTGCGCTCGGTGGCCAGCAGGTCGGCCTCGTCGGGCTGGTAGCGCAGCATCTCGGCGTTGCCGAGGTAGACCAGCTGCAGCATCGACGGGATCACCCCGCGGACCCGCCAGATGACCAGCGCGTAGAACTTCATCTGGAACAGCGCCTTGGCCTCGAACAGCGGCCCGGGGGAGCGACCGGTCTTGTAGTCGACCACCCGGATCATGCCGTTGGGCGCCACGTCGATCCGGTCCACGAAGCCACGCAGCAGCAGCTTGGACTCCAGCAACGTCTCGACGTACAGCTCGCGCTCGGCCGGCTCCAGCCGGCGCGGGTCCTCGAGCTCGAAGTACCGGTCGAGGACCTCGCGGCACGAGGTCAGCCAGGCGCCGAGGTCACGACCACCGCCCTCACCACCCTCACCGTCCTCGGGCGGGCTGAACATCTCGGCGATCTCGGGCTCGGCCTCGAGCAGGGCGTCCCACGCGGGGTTGAGCAGGTCGCGGGCCTGCTCGGGGGTCCGCTCGGCGGCCGGCAGGTCGAACAGGCCCTCGAGCACCTTGTGCACCAGCGTGCCCCGTACCGCGTCGGGCGAGGGTTCCTCGGGCAGCTTGTCAATGGTGCGGTAGCGGTAGAGGAGCGGGCAGGTCATGAAGTCGCCGGCCCGGCTCGGTGAGAGCGCACCCAGCACCTCCACCCCGTCGACCGGGGTGGAGTGGTGCTCGGCGGGCGAGGCCGCCGCGGAGTGGGCTGTCATGTCTCGACCCTAGGTCACCGCACCGACAGGTCGGACCCGGCGACACGGGCCGCGGCACGGCCTCCGGTGCGGGGTCGGCTCACGGGTGTCGATCGGCTAGCCTCGGCCACGTGGCCGCCCCCGAACCGAAGCACAGCGAAGCCGACCCCTCGCTGCGCCGGCCGCGCCCTCCGGGCACGTTCCGGATCGGTCAGATCGCGGGGACGGACGTCCTCATCACCAGCTCCTGGTTCCTCATCGCCGCACTGATCTCGGTGGTGATGGCGCCGGCCGTCGACAACGCCCGGCCCGGCCTCGGCGGCTGGAAGTACCTCGCGGGGTTCGCCTTCGCGATCGTGCTCTACCTCTCCGTGCTGCTGCACGAGGCGTCGCACGCGCTGATGGCCAAGCACTACGGCCACCCCGTCGACTCGATCACCCTCCACTTCCTCGGCGGTGCGACCGCGATCGAGGGCGAGGCGCGCAACCCCAAGGAGGAGTTCCTCATCGCGGTGGTCGGACCGCTCACCTCGCTGCTGGTCGGTGGCGTCGCCTGGGTGCTCTGGCAGGTGATCCCGCACGGCCTGATCGGCCTGGTGATCGGTGGCCTGTTCCTCTCCAACCTGCTGGTCGGCGCGCTGAACCTGGTGCCCGGGCTGCCGCTGGACGGCGGCCGGGTGCTCAAGGCCGGCGTCTGGACCCTCACCGGCAACCCCCACCGCGGCACCATCGCCGCCGGCTGGGGAGGCCGCCTGACCGCGGTGGCGGTGCTGTTCTGGCCGGCCCTGATGGAGCAGGCGACCGGCCAGGCCCCCGAGGTGGTCGACTACGTCCTGTCCTTCGTGATCGCGCTGTTCCTCTGGACGGGGGCGACCGCCGCCATGCAGAGCGCCCGGCTCCGTCGCCGGCTGCCGTCGCTGGTGGCCCGCCAGCTCGCCCGCCGTACCCTCACCGTCCCCGACGACCTCCCGGTCGCCGAGGCCGTACGCCGCGCCCAGGCCGCCGAGGCCGGCAGCATCGTGACCGTCTCGAGCGCCGGTGCGCCGATCGGCATCGTCAACGAGACCTCGCTGCTGGCCCTCCCCGAGGAGCGCCGCCCGTGGCTCGCGGTGTCCCAGGTCGCCCGCACCCTCGAGGACGGCCTGAGCCTCCCGGCCGACATCGTGGGCGAGGAGTTGATCAAGGCGATCACCCGCAACCCGGCGCACGAGTACCTCCTCCTCGAGGAGGACGGCTCGATCTACGGGGTGCTGGCCACCGCCGACGTCGACCGCGCATTCAGCTCCCGCGACCGCTGAAGTTAGGGTTCCCGGCATGCCCGAGCCCGAGGACCAGCACGAGACCCTGCCCGACGTACCCGCCGAGGCCTGGTCCGGTGTCCACCGCGGCCCGCTGCGCGCCGGCGAGTGGGTACGGCTCACCGACCAGAAGGGCCGGCGCCACAACATCTGCCTCGAGCCCGGCCGGCGCTTCTTCAGCAATCGCGGCCACTTCGAGCACGACGAGCTCATCGGCCGCGACGAGGGCTTCACCGTGCAGTCCTCCGCCGGGGGCCAGTACCTCGTCTTCAGGCCGTTGCTGTCCGAGTTCGTGGTCTCGATGCCGCGCGGTGCCGCGGTGGTCTACCCGAAGGACGCCGCCCAGATCGTCGCGATGGCCGACATCTTCCCGGGCGCCCGGGTGGTGGAGGCCGGTGTCGGCTCCGGTGCCCTGACCTGCTCGCTGCTCCGCGCCGTCGGCCCGTACGGCCAGCTGCTGTCCTTCGAGCGCCGCGAGGAGTTCGCCGAGGTCGCCCGCCAGAACGTCACCCAGTTCTTCGGCGCCCCGGACGGGCACACCCACCCCGCGTGGGACCTCCGCCTCGGCGACCTGGCCGAGGAGCTGCCCGGCATCGGCGAGCAGGTCGACCGGATCATCCTCGACATGCTCGCCCCCTGGGAGTGCGTCGACGCCTGCTCCGCCGCCCTGGCACCCGGCGGCATCCTGGTCGCGTACGTCGCCACGACCACGCAGCTGTCCCGCTTCGTCGAGACGGTCCGCGCGCACGGCGGGTTCACCGACCCGCAGGCGTGGGAGTCGCTGGTCCGCGACTGGCACGTCGAGGGACTCGCCGTACGCCCCGGCCACAAGATGATCGGGCACACGGCGTTCCTGGTGACGGCCCGGCGGATGGCGCCGGGCGAGAAGCCCCCGGTCAAGAAGCGCCGCCCGGCACCGGGTGCCTACGGGGTGGACTACTCCGGTCCGCGGCCCCTCGACCTGCCGCCGCAGGTGGTCGACGAGCCGTTCGACTCCTGACACAGTTCTAATCCGTCTCACCTCTGGCGCGCCAACGCCTGCCGAACGTGGGCCCAGTGGGTAAGGTCGCAGACGTAGGAGGTGAGGCACATGCCGGCTTCGGACAACTCACGCAGTCCCGACGAGCTCGTCAACCAGGTCCGCTTCCTGGAGGCAGAGGTCACCGACCTGCGCCGCCGTCTCTCGGACGGACCGGTGCACTCCCACGCCCTCGAGCAGCGGCTGGCCGACACCCAGCGCTCCCTGGCGGCGGTCACGTCCCAGAACGAGCGGCTGGCCCAGACGCTCCGCGAGGCCCGTGACCAGATCATGACCCTGAAGGAGGAGGTCGACCGGCTGGCCCAGCCACCGGCCGGCTTCGGCACCTTCCTCGCGCGCAACGACGACGACTCCATCGACGTGTTCACCGGCGGCCGCAAGCTGCGCGTGAACGTCAGCCCCGGCGTCGACCTCGACACGCTGCAGCGCGGCCAGGAGGTCATGCTCAACGAGGCCCTCAACGTCGTCGCCGCCCTCGACTTCGAGGAGGTGGGCGAGGTCGTGATGCTCAAGGAGGTCCTCGCCGACGGCGACCGGGTCCTGGTCATTGCCAACGCCGACGAGGAGCGCGTGGTCCGCATCGCCGAGCCGCTGCGCCAGATGACGCTGCGCGCCGGCGACTCGCTGCTGCTGGACTCCCGCGCCGGCTACGTCTACGAGAAGGTCCCGAAGTCCGAGGTCGAGGAGCTGGTCCTCGAAGAGGTCCCGGACATCGACTACAACGACATCGGTGGTCTCTTCGGCCAGATCGAGACCATCCGGGACGCCGTCGAGCTGCCCTACCTGCACCCCGAGCTCTTCGTCGAGCACAAGCTCAAGCCGCCCAAGGGCGTGCTGCTGTACGGCCCTCCCGGCTGTGGCAAGACGCTGATCGCCAAGGCGGTCGCGAACTCGCTGGCCAAGAAGGTCGCCGCGAAGACCGGCCAGGAGGGGAAGTCCTACTTCCTCAACATCAAGGGCCCCGAGCTGCTCAACAAGTACGTCGGCGAGACCGAGCGCCACATCCGCCTGGTCTTCCAGCGGGCTCGTGAGAAGGCCAGCGAGGGCACCCCGGTCATCGTGTTCTTCGACGAGATGGACTCCCTGTTCCGTACCCGCGGCTCGGGGGTGTCCTCCGACGTCGAGAACACCATCGTCCCGCAGCTGCTCAGCGAGATCGACGGTGTCGAGACCCTGGAGAACGTCCTGGTCATCGGCGCCTCCAACCGCGAGGACATGATCGACCCGGCGATCCTGCGGCCCGGCCGCCTCGACGTGAAGATCAAGATCGAGCGCCCGGACGCCGAGTCCGCCCGCGACATCTTCAGCAAGTACCTCATCCCGGTGCTCCCGCTGCACAAGGACGACCTTGCCGAGTTCGGTGGCGACCGCGACGCCTGCGTGGGCGGGATGATCCGGGCCACGGTCGAGCGGATGTACTCCGAGACCGAGGAGAACCGCTTCCTCGAGGTCACCTACGCGAACGGCGACAAGGAGGTCCTCT
>JBEVFC010000169.1:0-14740 GCA_040512455.1 Nocardioides sp. | reverse complement strand
AGGCGCCGGGGGTGTCGGTCTCGCGGCGTACGGCGACGACGCCGGCCCGTACGTCGTGCGCGGCCCACATCGGGTTGAGCCGTTCGAGGTAGTGGTCCACGCCGTGCGGCGAGGCGAGGGCGGCGGCCGCTCGGGACCGCAACAGGGTCGTGACGAGTGTCATCCGGGACCTCGATCCAGAGTTTGAGTGAACGTGTGTTCACTCAGAGTCTGTCGTCGTGCGCTCTCATGGTCAACACGACCGGGGCGTGATCCACGCCACGAGGTGCACACTCGTCCACCAGCACACTGGTCTACGATCGCGGGCATGGCTGGAGCGCAGGGCGAGGTGGCCGAGACCCGCGGCGAGCGCAAGGAGCGCACCCGCCGGGCGATCCTGGACGCCGCCCTGGACCTCACCGACGGCTCGAGCCTGGTGGCGATCTCGCTGCGCCAGGTCGCCAAGGAGGTCGGCATCGTCCCGACGGCCTTCTACCGGCACTTCGACTCCGTCGAGTCTCTGGGCCTGGCCCTGGTGGACGAGAGCTTCGACTCGTTGCGGGGGCTGCTGCGCGAGGTCTGGCTCCGGTCCCCGCAGTTCGGGGACTACATCGACGGCTCGCTGCCCGTGCTCGCGGACCACGTCCGCGCGCATCGCGCGCACTACGCCTTCATCGCGCGGGAACGGGCGGCCGGCCCCGCGCGCGTGCGCGAAGCCATCCGGCACGAGATCGAGCTGATCACCCGTGAGCTTGCCACCGACATCGCGCGGGTGCCGGGCAGCAACGCCTTCTCCACCGAGCACCTCAACCTGCTCGCCGACCTCATCGTGTCCTTCGTGGTCACCACGGCCGAGCGTCTGATCGAGGACCCGGGGGCGGAGTCCCGGATCCTGGCCGAGACGCGCACGCAGCTGCGGATGCTGATGGTCGGGGCGCTGAACTGGCAGACGCGGCGCTGACCCTGTGCCACGCTCGAGCCCATGGGACTCGCCACCGAGCTGGGCTACCGCCACCGCAACGCCAACCTGTTCCAGCGCCAGGTCCAGCGCTTCGCCTCCACCCGTCCGGGTGCCTGGCTGTTCGCGAAGTTCCTGCGCCATCTCGACGACGTCGTGCTCCGGGTGACCCGTGGCAGGCACAGCGCGCCGGAGCTGCTCGCCGCGCTGCCGGTGCTCGACCTCACGACCACTGGTCGCAAGTCCGGGTCACCTCGGGCCAGCCACCTCATCTCGATCCCGGTGGGCGACGACCTGGCCCTGATCGGCAGCAACTTCGGCCAGCCGAACACACCGGCGTGGGTGCTCAACCTCGAGGCCCAGCCGCGAGCGGAGGTGACGTACAAGCAGCGCACGGCACGTGTCGTCGCGCGACCCGCGTCCGAGGACGAGGCTCGCGACGTCATGCACCGCTCGCGGGCCGTCTACGGCGGCTACGAGAAGTACCTCCAGCGCGTCAGCGGTCGCCGGGTGCGGATCTTCGTGCTCGAGAGCACCGACTGAACCCGTGGGTCCTCAGGTGCCGGGGCGCGGCACGACGGGTCGCACCGTGACGTCGGGAATGGTCGCGTCGGGGGCCAGGTCGAGCACGTGCAGCATCGTCGCGACCACCGTCTCCGGGCTGATCCATCGCGAGGAGTCGTAGGTTCGCCCCTCCTGCTCGTGCACCTTCTCCTGCATCGGCGTGGCGGTCCGGCTCGGATAGATGGTGGTGACACGGACGCCGTGCTCCATCTCCTCGGCCCGCAGCGCGTCGGCAAGCGCGCGGAGCCCGAACTTGGAGGCGGCGTACGCCGACCAGTCGGCGCTCGCCGCCAGGCCGGCCGACGAGTTCACGAACACGACGATCCCCCGGCCCTCGCGCAGGTGCGGGAGGAGCTCGCGGGTGAGCACTGCCGGGGAGGTGAGGTTGACGGCGAGCTGCTCCTCCCAGTCGTGGAGCCGCAGCCGGGACACCGCAGCGAGCTCGACGACGCCCGCGACGTGGAGGAGCGAGTCCACCGGCCCGTCGACCTGTCGGCCCAGGCCGTTGAGGGTGCCGGGGTCGGCGAGGTCGGCGAGCAGCACCTGCGCCTGGGGGAAGTCGGCGGCGAGGCGTGCCACGGATCCCTCGCGCGCCAGCAGCACCAGCCGGTCACCGCGGTCGGCGAGGGCCCGGGCGAGGGAGGCGCCGATGCCGGACGTGGCGCCGGTCAGGACGTGCGTCTTCATCGGCCGGAGTTCACCGGGTCAGCACGATCTTGCCGAAGACATCGCCGTCGGCCATCGCCGCGAACCCGTCGCGGGCCTGCTCCATCGGCAGGACGCGGTCGATGAGCGGTCGGGTCCCGGTGGCGTCGAGGAGGTTGACCAGCGAGGCCAGCTCGCCGCGGGTGCCCATCGTGGAGCCGATGACCTGCAGCTGGAGGAAGAAGATCCGGGTCAGCTCGGCGTCGTCGAGGTTGGGTCCGCTCGTGGTCCCGCTGATGACGATCTTGCCGCCGGGGCGCAACGATCGCACCGAGTGTGACCACGTCGCGCGACCGACTGTCTCCATCGCGGCGTCCACCTTGACCGGCAGTCGGGCGCCGGACTCGAACACCTCGTGCGCGCCGATCTCCAGCGCGCGGACCCGCTTGGCCTCGTCGCGACTGGTGGCCAGCACCTTGAGCCCGCCGGCTCGCGCGAGCGTGATGAGCGCGGTTGCGACTCCCCCGCCCGCGCCCTGCACGAGCACGGTGTCGCCGGCCTTCAGTCCGCCCTGCGTGAAGAGCATCCGGTAGGCCGTCAGCCACGCCGTGGGCAGGCACGCGGCCTCCTCGAAGCTCATCGACGCCGGCTTGGGGATGACGTTGGCCCTGGGCACGACGACCTTGTCGGCGAACGTGCCCTGGTGCCGCTCGGAGAGCAGCGACCGCTTCGGGTCGAAGGTCTCGTCGCCACTCCAGCCGGGGTCGCTGATGACCGCGTGGACGACGACCTCGTTGCCGTCCTCGTCGAGCCCGGCGGCGTCGCAGCCGAGGATCATCGGCAGCGCTTCCTGCTTGAGCCCGACGCCCCGCAGCGACCACAGGTCGTGGTGGTTGAGGCTCGCGGCCCTGACCGTGACGGTCGTCCAGCCGTCGGGCGGCGTGGGGTCGGGTCGCTCGCCGACCACCAGGCCGGACAGCGGGTCGTCGGAGGAGAAGGAATCGGCGTACACAGCGAACATGTGCCGACCCTAGCGGGACGCGAGGAACCGTCGTCGCGGTGTTCGCCCCGCTCCGGCTCGGCCGTGGGAGGGGGATGAAGGCGCGAAGACCCGCGCCCCACCCGCCGTATGATCGCGCCCATGCCCAGCGACACCCGGCCCGCGGTTGCAGACTCCTCGTTCCAGTTCAGCGACGACCTCCGCCGGTGGATCGCCGAGAACCTGCTCGAGGGGTTCGACGCGGCCGCGCTGGCTCGCGAGCTCGCTCGACACACCAGCGCGCCGCCGGCCGTCATCGAGACGGAGATCGCTGCCGCCGAGGCCAGTCCCTACATCCAGGCGGCCGTGCCGATCCGGGCACGGCTGTCCAAGGCGCAGTGGGTGCTCCAGAACCGCGCGCGCCTGGTGGCCTTGGATCCGACCGCGCTGGCCGTGCCGGTCCTCCACCGGCCCGATCCCGAGCACTTCTTCCAGCACCACTACGCGGCGCATCGCCCAGCAGTGATCGGCGGCCTGATCGACCACTGGCCGTTGCGGACCAGCTGGACCCTCGACGGCATCGCCGCCCGCCTCGGTGACACGTCCGTCCCCGGGTGCAGTGGAACCGGGAGAGCATTCCCGACTACGAGCTCAAGTCCACGGAGCTCGCGACCGTGCGCCCCTTCAGCGAGATCGCTCAGCGGCTCCGCGACCCCGAGCCGAGCAACGACTTCTACATCACCGCCAACAACGCGCACGACAACGCGGACGCCTTCGAGCCGTTGCGGGCCGACGTGGGCGAGCTGCCGGGCATCCTCGCACCCGGCTCGGCGCGCGACGGGTTCATCTGGATCGGCCCCCCGGGCACGGTGACGCCATGGCACCACGACCTCACCAACAACCTGCTGGTCCAGGTCCAGGGGCGCAAGCGCGTGCGGCTGGTCGCCAGTCACGACACCCCGCTCATGCGCAACGACCGGCACTGCTTCAGCTCGTGGAGCACCGACGACCTGCCGCCCGGCCCGGCGCACGCCGATCGCCCCGCGGTGCTCGAGGCGACGATCGGCCCGGGCGAGGCGCTGTTCATCCCGGTCGGCTGGTGGCACCACGTCGAGGGACTCGACCAGACCATCGGGATGTCGTTCACCGACTTCGTGTGGGACAACGACTTCTACTCGAGCTACACGACCTACGGGGAGCTCTGAGGCACGACCGACGCCGTCAGCGGCGCGCGACCCCGTCTCGGCGCGCGGCCTCGGCGACGGCCTCGCGCACGGCGCCGGGAACCCTCGGGTCGAACGGCGACGGGATGATCAGGTCCTCCGCCAGGTCGTCACCGACGAGGTCGGCGAGTGCGGTCGCGGCGGCGAGCTTCATGTTCTCGGTGATCGCCGTCGCGTGGACGTCGAAGGCTCCGCGGAAGATTCCCGGGAAGGCCAGCACGTTGTTGATCTGGTTGGGGAAGTCGGAGCGACCGGTGGCGACGACGCGGGCGTACTTGTGTGCGACGTCGGGGTGCACCTCGGGCGTCGGGTTGGCCAGGCCGAAGATGATCGCGTCGGGCGCCATGGACGCCACGATCTCCTCGGGCACGGTCCCGCCGGAGACGCCGATGTAGACATCGGCACCGGCCATCGCGTCGGCCAGGGTGCCGCTGCGGCCGAAGTGGTCGGCCGTGTCCCTCGCGAGCGCGGCCTTGACCGGCGTGAGGTCGGCGCGGGTGGAGCTGAGCACGCCCTGGCGATCGATGACGGCGATGTCGCGGACCCCGGCGCCCAGCAGGATCCGGGCCACGGCGACGCCGGCGGCACCGGCGCCGGAGATGACGACGCGCGTGCCGTCGGCGCTCCGCCCGGTCAGGCGGAGGGCGTTGGTCAGCGCTGCCAGCGCGACGACGGCGGTGCCGTGCTGGTCGTCGTGGAAGACGGGGATGTCGAGGCTGGCCTTGAGCCGCTCCTCGATCTCGAAGCAGCGGGGCGCGGAGATGTCCTCGAGGTTGATGCCACCGAAGCTCGGGGCGAGCCGCTGGACGGTCTCGATGATCTCCTCGACGTCCGTGGTGGCCAGGCAGATCGGCACGGCGTCGACGCCGCCGAACTGCTTGAACAGCACCGCCTTGCCCTCCATCACCGGCATCGCGGCGGCCGGGCCGATGTCGCCCAGGCCGAGGACGGCCGTGCCGTCGCTGACGATGGCGACGACGTTGGGCACCCAGGTGTAGTGCTGGGTCATGCCCGGGTCCGCGGCGATCGCCTCGCAGACGAGGGCGACGCCGGGTGTGTAGGCCAGTGACAGCTCGTCTCGACCGGTCAGCTCGACCGTCGAGACGGTCTCCATCTTGCCACCGAGGTGGAGGTCGAAGACGGGGTCACCGGCGAAGGGGTGCGACTCCGGTTCCATGGTCGGATCCTTCCACAGCTCGCGCGTCGGTCAGGTGCCGTCCCACCCCGATCACATCCGGCGTGGGGAAGGCCACAGTCGCAGCCGGACGACTGCCAGCACGGACTCGTGCGCCACGGGGCCCCGGTGGCGGGAGTCGACGCCCTCGTCGGGGTTGTCGCTCAGCAGCCACCAGCCGGGACCGCCGGACCGGACCGGACGCTGCTCCACCGCCCGCTTCACCGCCACGGTGCCGTCCGGGAACTGCGCCAGCACGACATCGCCCGCGGCCGGCGCTGCGGCGTACGACACGAGAAGGCGATCGCCGTCGGCAAGCGTGGGTTCCATCGATCGGCCGTGGACGATGGCCATGCCGTAGCGACCGCCGATGCGCGCGGGACCCCACTGCGTCGCCCTCTTCACGCGGAGTAGTGTCGCAGCGAACGTGAGATCTCACCTACCTGAGAGGACTGCGATGTTCCCCCAGCTCTTCGCGCCCACCATCGACGTGTCGGCCCACTGCGACCTGCCGTGCGGCGTCTACGACCCCGCCCAGGCCCGCATCGAAGCCGAGTCGATCAAGGCGATCATCGCCAAGGTCGCCGACAACGACGACGCCGACTTCCGCACCCGCGCCATCCTGATCAAGGAACAGCGCTCCGAGCTCGTCAAGCACCACCTGTGGGTGCTGTGGACCGACTACTTCAAGCCCCCGCACTTCGAGAAGTACCCGCAGCTGCACACCCTCGTCAACGAGGCCACCAAGCTGGCCGGCGCCTCGGGCACCAAGGGTGAGCTCGACGCCGGCAAGGCCGACGAGCTGCTCGCCAAGATCGACGAGATCGCGGCGATCTTCTGGGAGACCAAGAAGGCCTGACGCTCGCAGCAGGCCGCTGACCTGCGTTTTTCGTGTTTGGACGCCGCCTCGGTCCGCAGAGAGTCCGCAAGACCTCTGGGGATCGAGAGCGGCGTCCGGCACGTTCCGGCGCTGATGCGACGCGCCAGCGAGCGAGGACCGTGGTCGGGCGTTATCAGAACACTCGGTGCCAGTCGTTCTTCATGCTGACCACCGTCCAGCCGCTTCCCGCCGCGCGGTCGAGGGCTCGCTCCGCACCCGAGACGTAGTCGAACTCGCGCTCGGCGTCGTCGTGCAGCACCAGGAGCCGCAGGGTGGGTCGGTCCTGGCGCTGGGCGAAGTCGAGCATCTCGATGTCTCCGTTGGAGTTGCCCGCTGCGAGCATCGGCCTTCGGCCCGTGCGGTTCCAGATGCGGACGGGCTTCTCCGGCCCGTCATCGAGGTAGTCCGCAGCTGACTGCCGGATGATGGCTCCACCCCGGTCGTCGGGGGCGTAGGCGAGTGCGACAGCACTGCCGATGACCCGTTCCCGTGGGATGGCGTAGACCTCGGCGCTGATGGGGCGCATGAAGTCGCGACCCCCGCCGGAGGCGATGTAGTTGACGAAGCCGCTGGCGCTCAGCAGGTCGAGGAGCTCGATCATTGGCGCGTAGGCGCAGTCGAGGTAGCCGCGGCCCAGCGTGGGGTGCCGGGCATGGCGCAGGAATGCCTCGGACTGGGCCTCGAACTGCTCCACGTCGATGTTCGCGAAGGCTGCCAGGATGCCTCCCGCCAGCAGGGGCAGGTTCGTGTCGTCGCCGGCGTAGTGGTCGGCCATGACCTGGGCAAGCCAGCCGTAGTCGCGCTCGTAGGCTGCCTTCCAGGGCTGCCGCTCACGCAGCCCTGGGTCCGCCTGCGCCATCTCTGACAGTCTGCGGAGGATGAAGTCGAGCTGGATCGGCATCGGCTTCTCGCACCACAACGTCCCGTCGTTGTCGAAGACCGCCACCCGCTCCTCGATCGGTACCCACTCGGCGGAACCATCCGTGCAGGTCTGGTCGATGAAGTGGAGGATGGCGCCCTTCGCGGCCCCGTCCCTCCAGGTGGACAGGGGCTCGGTCATGTCGCTGCTTCCATGCCGGGGCTCGGGCGGCGGCTGACGCAGCGGAAGCCGAGGTGGGACGTGGCGGTGTCGATGGGCTGTGCCATCCGGGCGGCCGGCCGGTACCGACGGCAGTAGTTCGGTGCGCACAGGTGCGAGCCGCCCTTCATCACCTTGCGCGGGATCTCGACGCCGGCCACCGCCGGGTCGTGGCTGCCCTCACGCCGGCCACCACGCGGGTTCTCGATGCTGCAGCACGCGTGCGCGGGCGCCTCGTGTGCGGCGTACCAGTCGCTGGTCCACTCCCAGACGTTGCCGATCATGTCGAGCAGCCCGTAGCCGTTGGGTGGGTACGACCCCACCGGAGCCGTGCCGACATGGCCGTCCTCGCGGGTGTTGTGGAGCGGGAACTCGCCCTGCCAGGTGTTGGCCATCCAGCGCCCTTCCGGGTTGAGCTCCTCGCCCCACGCGTAGGTGGCCCCGTCGAGGCCACCACGAGCGGCGAACTCCCACTCGGCCTCCGTCGGCAGGTCCTTGCCGGCCCACGCGGCGTAGGCCTCCACGTCCTCCCAGGCGACGTGCACCACGGGATGGTCCGGCAGCCGTTTCACCGAGCTGCCCGGCCCCTGGGGTTGGCGCCAGCTTGCGCCGGGCACGTAGGCCCACCAGTTGTAGGCGTTGTCGAGGGACACGCGCTGTGTCGGCTGCTGGAAGACGACGGACGCCGCCACCAGCAGCTCGGCCGCGGCGCCGGGGTAGTCGGCCGGGTCCGGCGGGCGTTCGGCGGAGGTGACGTGCCGGGTCTCCTTCACGAACCGGGCGAACTCGGCATTGGTGACCGTGTGCTGGTCCATCCAGAAGCCGTCCACACTGACCTTGTGCGTGGGTGCCTCCTCCGGATAGTGGTCGTCGGAGCCCATGGAGAAGGTGCCGCCCTCGATCCAGACCATTCCGTCTCGGGACGGAGGGCTCACCGATGTGCGGACAGAGGTGCCCGCGCCCACACGTGCGTCCGTCACTGGGCCGCCGCCGCATGCAGGACGCGTTCGAGCATCTGCTGGGGGTTGAAGTCGGGCGGTGGCTGTCGCGGCGGGAACTCCTCGAACGTGGCCGCGTGCTGTTGCACGAGCGCGGCAGCAGGCAGAACAGTCCAGAGCTTCTCGCCTGCGTAGAGGTCACCCGATTGGATCAGCAACACGTTCGGCTTGTCGGTTGGCATCTGCGGCATCCTTTGCTCGTCGTCTTGGCGACCGGCGGCCCGACCTCGGCGTACGGTCGTGGCTGGACCAGTCGACCTGATGACAGCCACACCCACCGATGGTGTGGGACCCGACGGCCCCACGCCTCGCCCGCCGTGGGTGAGCAGGGCGCATCCCTCTCGACAGATCCGGCGAACAGCTTGCCGCCCCGGGGATCCCCACACGTTCAGACGTCCACTCCTCGTTGCCGGACGGCTCGTGATGAACCTCGGCGGCAGAACTCACGACGTCTCTCGACATCCCCGAGAGGTTCGCTCTACGGTCGTTGGCAGTCCAACCGAGGGATGTGGTAGCAGATGCGCAGTCTGCTGAGCCGGTTCAGTGACTGGGTCGTGAGGCATCCGGTCCTGTGGAGCGTGGAGACGGGGCTACTGCCCGCTTCCGGCGAGCCGAGTGCTCACCCGGGACGAGCGGAGGCCGAGTGATCGTTCACGTGGTCCCGGGCCGGCTCATGCGTTGGGCATGCCCGCCTTGAGCCGCTCCATCATCTTGTCGATGGTGAAGCTGGCGGGCTCCTGTCGTGGTGGGAACTCCTTGAGGGTCTGCATCATCTGGCCCACGAAGGCGGTGGCTGGTATCACCAGCCATGCATGTTCGAACATCCAGTCGTAGTAGGTGTTCGACGTGATGTCGGCGCGTTCGTAGGGATCGGTCCGCAGGTTGAAGATCTTCGGGCACCGGAGCTCGACGAAGGGCTCGAGCCAGATGCCCAGCGTCCCCGGCATGCGTTGCTCGAGAAAGACGAACTTCCAGTTGTCGTAGCGCAGCGCAGTGAGGTCACCGTCGTCGGAGACGTAGAAGAAGTGCTGGCGGGGACTGGCCTCGGTGGCACCGGTGACGTAGTCGAGCTGGTTGAAGCCGTCCAGGTGCACCTTGAACGTGGCGCCGTTGAGCTCGGTGCCAGCCTGCAACCGTTCAGCGATGTCGCCGTCACCGGCGGCGGCCAGCAGCGTCACGAACCAGTCGTTGTGGCTGACGATGCCGTTCAGGGTCCGGCCTTCCGGGATGTGTCCGGGCCAGCGCACCATGGCCGGCACCCGGTAGGCGCCTTCCCAGTTGGAGTTCTTCTCGTTGCGGAAGGGCGTCATTCCCGCGTCGGGCCACGTGTTCATGTGGGGACCGTTGTCGGTCGAGTACATGACGATGGTGTTGTCCGCCAAGCCGTTCTCGTCAAGGTAGTCAAGCACCTGCCCGACGAGCTCGTCGTGGTCGCACATCGCGTCGTGGTACGCGGACTGCCAGCGTCCGGCCTTGCCCCGGCTCCCGTCCTTGACGTGGGTCCGGAAGTGCATGTGGGTGGTGTTGAGCCACACGAAGAACGGTGTGTCGCTCGCCTGCGCATCGGTCATGAACCGCAGGGCCTCAGGAACCACTTCCTCGTCGATCGTCTTCATTCGCTCCCTGGTGAGCGGACCCGTGTCCTCGATGCGCTGGCCGCCGGGGGCGTCGGGATCGGCCCAGGCGTGGATGACCCCTCGTGGCCCGAAGTTCTTCCTGAAGTTCGGGAACTCCTCCGCCGTCGGGTAGTCGAACTGCTCGGGCTCCTCCTCGGCGTTGAGGTGGTAGAGGTTTCCGAAGAACTCGTCGAACCCGTGCCTGGTGGGGAGGAACTCGTCGCGGTCGCCGAAGTGGTTCTTCCCGAACTGTCCCGTGGCGTATCCGACGGCCTTCAGCGCGGTGGCGATCGTGGGGTCCTCCGCCCGGATACCGATGTCCGCGCCCGGCATGCCCACCTTGGTCAGTCCGGTGCGGTAGGGGTTCTGCCCGGTGATGAACGCAGCCCGGCCCGCGGTGCAGCTCTGTTCGCCGTAGTAGTCGGTGAAACGCACGCCCTCGGCGGCGATGCGGTCGATGTTGGGGGTTCGGTAGCCCATCAACCCATCGCTGTAGCAGCTGAGGTTGCTGAGACCGATGTCGTCACCCCAGATGATGAGGATGTTGGGCTGCTCGGGCATGCGTCCCTCCCAGGGCGTTCGTGACCCCACAGCGGGTCGAGTCCGCTGAAAGTAGTTCGGCTGAGAGGGTCCGAGATCCTCCGTTGTGGGTGAGTCGGTCCCCCGGGCCGCGACGATGTTCCTGCCCTAGACCCGGGCCCGTGGCGTGTGCCGGGCCTCGGAGCTCGACGCCTTCAGGGGGGTGACCTGGCTGGGACTGCCGTTTGTCGAGGGCGACGGCAAGGCCGGGGACGAGCACGACGCCGCGCCCCCACCGCCCTCCCAGGCCACGGCCTCGCCTCATCGAGCTCACGTCCCCGAGACGGCAGCATCATGTGCCGACGCAGTGGCGTCGTCCGGGATCTGCGTGCGGTGTCCCAGGTGTCGCAAGACGTTGACCAGGGCGCGGTGCATCGCGTCGGCGCCGACGACGCGCTCCTCGGGGAAGGGCAACCCGGTCGGCACCATCACGAACGCGTGGTCCTGCCACCCGCCGAGGCCACCGTGACACCCCACGAGGCCCTCGAACGCGGCCACTTCGTTGGTTCCTTCTTCGAGGAGGCTGTTGACGTAGATGTCAGGGGCCTCGGGCCTGAGCGCCACCCTGAGCACGAAGCCCGGCGCGTCGGGGCCGAAGGGCAGGAGGGGATCGACGCCGTCGATGTGACCGTCCACGAGCCGGTGCGAGCCCCGCGCGCCGAGCACCATCGGTCCCTGCTCGTCGTCGCGGACGACGGCAAACCCCACACCCGGGTGCGCGGCCAAGCCGTCGACCAGAGCCGGGAACCGCTCGTCGAGCTCGCGCCGGGTCAGCTGACGCTTCTCCCCGCGCACGTAGATCAGTCCGAGGTTGCCCGACCCGAACACGTGGAACGTCTCGTCACGGGTGCTGGGGGCTGCCGCGGCCTTCACGAGGTCCGGGTCGTCGCGGTCGCGCTTGACCATCGCCCCGGACGCGCTGCGCATCGCCCCTGACCCGACGCCCCGACCGGTGGACAGCTCGTCGACCAGCCCACGCGTCCGCCCCCAGCCCTCCACGTCCGAGTCGGACACCTCGACGTCGGCGGCCGCGAGTCGCGACACCACGACCGCAAGCTCTTCGTCGTACCGGTCGGCGAAGGTCGCGCCCTGTGACTGACCGTGGTCGGAGAGGAGGACGAAGACGTACGGCCTGGGCGCCACGCTTGCCACCAGCTCCAGCTGTCGGACCACGCCGTCGATCGATTCGAGCGCCTCCAGGGCTTCGGGCCGCAGGACCCCGGCGTGATGGGCGATCTCGTCGTAGTCCACGTAGTCGACGTAGACAGAGCGTGTTCCTTGGAGCATGTGCTGGGAGACCAGCACCGTGTTGAGGTCGCGCAGTGCACCATTGGTCACCGAGCGGAGGAGCGCCGTCGTCCACGTGCGTTCACAGCGCGGCTGGACGTCGCGCCGAATCGCCCGCCTGCTCTGGAAGCGGTCGCGCAACAACTCAGAGACGGTCCGCGACAAGGACCGGGTCAGTCCGCTCGGTGTGGTGACGAACCTCGCCACGGCCCGGCGCGTCGAGTCGCTCGCGCCGGCCCCACGGCTCATGGTCAGGGCGCTGTGTGGCGCATCGCCGGTGAACAGGTTGCTGATGCTGGCGCCGCCGTCGGCCAACAGCCCCCGACCCGTGGTCAGCGTCTCCTCGATCAGCGCCGCGTCTGCGGGCTTGTTGGCGACCACGACCCTGTCGTGGGCCCTGTCGTACCAGCGGAAGGCCGGAATCCCGTCGATCACCCCGTGCAGGATCCCCATCTGGCTCGCCGGAGTGGTGGCGGGCAGCTTCGGCGTCCATTGGCGCAGCTGGTGACTCCCTCCTCGGATCCACCGGGACAGGGTGGGGAGGGTGCCGGCCATGACGGACATGTGGAGGACGGGGTACGGGACTCCGTCCATCTGGATGAAGAGGACGCCAGGGAGCTCCGGGTCGTCGACGACCTCGGGGTGCCGCCGCGCACGACTCACCATTCTCCCGACGAGCGCCTCGTTCGTCCCGGCGGTGCTGAGCCAGCCAACGATCGTGCCGACGATGCCGATGATCCATGCGACCAGCAAGGTCGCCCAGATGTCGTCGACCCGGACGCGGGGCAGGATCCACGCAGCGATGCCGACGATCAGCGCTTGCCCGATGACAGCCACCACGACGATCCCGAGCCAGCCGATGCGAACGGCACCAGCAACGAGGAGTGGTTGCAGCACGACACCGGTCGCGGCGAGGAGCAAGGCGAACTCGAGGGGGCCCCACGGGACGTCTGCGTGAAAGCCCGGCACGACCGCGTTGCAGAACAGGACTGCAAGGACCGTGGCGACCACCCATCCGAGGAGGAAGGCGATCCGGGCAGACCATGGCTTGTCGAGACTGTCGCTCGCGAGCCGACCGGCGAGCTCGGATCGCCGGTCCGGTCGTCGTGTCGACTGATGTCCGTGCCTCATCCTTCGCCTCCGTCTAGGTCAGCTCCATCAGGCCGTGGAGCATCAAGAACACGCCCACCAACGTCCCGGCGAGGGCACCCATCTGCGGGCCGGCCGCGACCACTCGGTCTCGCAGGGCCGCCAGGCGCATGCTTGCCGGGCCGGGGTTCCGGGCGTAGTACACGAACATCAGCCCAACGGTCGCTGTCGACGCGATGGTGAACATGACGAACGCGATCAGGACCAGCAGACCGGTGGTCTGATCGTGGACGACGACCAGGGCTGCGGCCGTGGTGATCGCCCAGGGTTGCTTGAGCACGCCGACGACAGCGGCGCCCATCGGGGTCAGTCCCTGCATGTGCTCCATGAGCCGGCCGGCTCCCCAGCCCGACGGCACGGCGGGGCGGGGGCTCGGCTCCCCGCGCCGCCAGATCCGAACAGCGGCGACGACGAGGCCGAGGCCCAGCAGGACCTGAAGGACAGACACCGCGGTACGCCCGCCCTCGGTCTCCGTCGCGTCGGTCGCCGCTATGGCATAGCTCGCAGTGAAGACGAGCGTGAGCGAGAGTCCCCATCCGAGCAGGAACGCGGCCGCGTTGACCTGAGCCCTGGCCGTTCCCAGGACCAGCACGAACACCACGATCGTGGCGGGTGACAGGCTCGCCATGAGACCGAGAAACACGATCGGGAGGATCAGGCCCACCGCGAGACTCCGTGTTCACGTGCCGCCGTCCTCCACCGTGAGCCACCTGCCACCATGCTCCCCAACCTGTCCTGCACGACGCGCGTCGAGCAGATCCGTTGCCCTCATGCTGCCGCCGGAGGCGCGGCAACGCCTCACCTGAGTCGTGTGAGGCGTCGTGAGCAACCGGGTCCTACGTTCGGCTGTATGTCGACCCAAGAGCCGACCGGCTTGGCCCCGTCCACGAGCACTCCGCGAGGCGACACCGAGGCGCTGCTCCCGCGCGGCCTGGCGGTGATCCTCGGCGTCGTCGGGCTCGTCATCCTCGGCGCCGGGATCCGTGGAGCCGCCGACATCGTCGCGCCCACGATGCTGTCGCTGGTGCTGACCATCGCGGTGCTCCCGCTCGGCGCCGCGGCACGTCGCCACGGTTGGCCCAGCTGGCTCGCCACGTTGCTCGCACTCGTCGCGGCCTACGCCATTCTGCTCGTGCTGCTCGCCGGAACGGTCCTCTGCCTCGTGAAGCTGGTGGACCTTCTGCCGCAGTACACCTCGGACGCGGCGAACCTCACCGCGCAGGCGCAGACCTGGCTGTCGAAGGCCGGTCTCGGCGGGGACACGATGGACCAGGCCCTGAAGAGTCTCGACCCCGGCAAGGTTGCCAGCCTGCTCACCGGCATCGTCTCGTCGACCCTGGGGGTCGTGGGTTCGTTGTTCTTCCTGGTGACCGTGATGTTCTTCTTCGTGGTCGCCGCACCGGGGTTCCAGCCGCGCATCGCCTGGCTGCGCCGGTCGAAGCCGCAGCTCGCCGCGTCGATCGCCAAGTTCGTCGATGGCACCCAGCGCTACCTGGTCGTGACCGCCCTGTTCGGCGCGATCGTGGGCGTCCTGGACACCGGAGCACTGTGGCTCATCGGCGTGCCGCTGCCGCTGGTATGGGGCTTCTTCTCGTTCATCACGAACTTCATCCCCAACATCGGCTTCGTGA
>JBEVFC010000155.1:0-8642 GCA_040512455.1 Nocardioides sp. | reverse complement strand
GCATGGTCGTCATCAAGCCGGGCACCACGACCCCGCACACCAACTTCGAGGCCTCGGTCTACATCCTCTCGAAGGAGGAGGGCGGCCGTCACACGCCGTTCTTCAACAACTACCGTCCGCAGTTCTACTTCCGGACCACGGACGTGACCGGCGTCGTCACCCTCCCCGAGGGCACCGAGATGGTCATGCCGGGCGACAACACCGAGATGGCCGTCGAGCTGATCCAGCCGATCGCCATGGACGAGGGTCTCCGCTTCGCGATCCGCGAGGGTGGCCGCACCGTCGGCGCCGGCCGGGTCACCAAGATCACCAAGTGATCGAGACCCATCCAGCGTCACCCGCTTCATAGCACCACCCGAAGACCCCGCCTCCCCGGTTCACCCCGGGAGGCGGGGTCTTCGTCATTTGCGGGCTCAGGAATTCACCGGCCGCCCGGGGAATTCGTCTCGGGTCAGGCAATGCTTTCCCTGACAGGACATGATTTCCCCGGGCGGCCGGGGAATTCCTAGCGCACCCGGAGGCGGGTCAGGCGGTGAGGGCGGCCAGGGCCGTGGAGAACACCTCGGTGTGACGGTCGACGTCGGCGGGCGTGTGCTGGGGGCTGAAGAGGGCCATGTTGTGGAACGGGGTCAGCAGCACGCCGCGGTTGAGGCACCACAGGTGCAGGAAGCCCTCGAGGTCCTCGTCGACGGCGGCGGCCGCGGCGGCGCCGTCGGGCGGGGGCGGGCAGAACCAGTACTCCGCCCGGCAGCCCAGGCGCTGGACGTGCCAGGGAAGGTCGTGGGCGTCGATGGCCCGGGCGACGCCCTCGGCGAACCGCTCGGCGAGGGGGATCGCCACCGCGAAGTCCTCGTCCCGCAGGCAGGTGGACAGGGTGGCCCGGATCGCGGCGATCGCCAACGCGTTCGCGGTGAGCGTGCCGCCGACGCCCGCGACGTCGATCTCGTTGCCGACCATCGGGCCGGAGAGCCGCTCCGCGACCTCGGCGCTCAGGCCGTACGCCGCCGCGGGTACGCCGCCTGCGATGGGCTTGCCGACCACCACCATGTCGGGCTCCAGCCCCCAGGCCCGGGTGCACCCGCCCGGTCCCGCGCAGAGCGTGTGGGTCTCGTCGATGACCAGCAGCACGCCGTGCCGCCGGGTGATCTCCCGGACCGCGTCCAGGTAGCCGGGCGAGGGCAGCACGATGCCGATGTTCGTCAGCGCCGGCTCCATCAGCAGGCAGGCGACGTCCCCCTCGGCCAGCCGCCGGTCGAGGGCGTCGGCGTCGTTGAACGGCACCACGGCCGTGGTCACCGTGACGTCGACCTGCGGGCCGAGCGCTCCGGGCCGGGGCACCACCTTGCCGCCGTCCAGCACGGCCAGGGTCTCGTCGACGGTGCCGTGGTAGCACCAGTCCATCACCGCGATGCGCGGCCGCTGGGTCAGGTGCCGGGCGAAGCGGAGCACGAAGCGGTTCGCGTCGGTGGCCGACATGGCCAGCTGCCAGGTCGGGAGGCCGAACCGGCGGGCCAGCTCCTCGCCGACCCAGATGGCGTCGGGGGAGGGCAGCATCGTGGTGATGCCCCGCGCGGCCTGTGCGGTGATCGCCTCGGTGACCTGGGGGAGCGCGTGCCCGGTCATCGCCCCGGTGTCGCCGAGACAGAGGTCGACGTACTCGTGCCCGTCCACGTCGGTGAGCCGGGCCCCGGATGCATGGTCGAAGAAAAGAGGGAAGGCGCCGGGCCACTGGGTCATCCACGGCATCGGGACGCCGGCCAGCAGCGGCCCGCGGGCCCGCTCGGCCAGCTCGCCGGAGCGGGGGTGCAGCTCGGAGAAACGGGACTCCTCCTGGGCGCGCAGGTCGCGCAGCCGGTCTCGATCGATCATGCGGCTGACTGTAGCCACGCCCGGACGCCCCGTCCGCCCGCCCCGCACCGGTACGAGAGGATGACACCATGTCCGAGCACCACGTCAGGCCCGCCCGCCCCCACCTCAAGTTCACCGACGAGGGGCGCCGGATGCGGGAGGTGCTCACCTACTCGCGGCGCGGCAGCCGCTTCAGCCCCCGCCAGCAGGACGCCTGGGACGCCTACGCCGACCGTTACGTCATCCCCGACGAGGACGTCGACGAGGAGGACTTCGACCTGTCCGCCCGGTTCGACCACCCCGGCCGTCCGTTGGTGATCGAGATCGGCTGCGGCGTCGGTGAGGCCACGGTGGCGCTGGCGGCGAGCCGACCGGAGACGAACGTCCTGGGCATCGAGGTGTGGCGCCCGGGTGTCGCGGACTGTGTCGGTCGCTTCGGGGAGGCGGGCCTCACCAACGTCCGGATGTCCAGCGTCGACGCGGTCTGGTCGTTGGAGCACCTGGTCCCCGAGGGTGGTCTGACGGAGCTCTGGACCTTCTTCCCCGACCCGTGGCACAAGACCCGGCACCACAAGCGCCGGATCGTGACGCCCGAGTTCGCGCACCTCGTGGGGACGCGGCTGGTGCCCGGCGGCACCTGGCGGCTGGCCACCGACTGGGGCGACTACGCCGAGCGGATGGTCGAGGTCCTCGACGCGGAGCCGACGCTCGAGGGCGGCGTCGTGGAGCGCTGGGCCGACCGGCCGGTCACCCGCTTCGAGCGCAAGGGCGTCGCCGCCGGCCGGGTCATCACCGACCTGGCCTACCGACGGGTCTGAGCCTCAGGCCGCGTCGGAGTACGGCGTCAGCCCGGCCCGGTCGAGGAGGTACTCCAGCCGCAGCCGCTCGGCGTCGCGCTCGGTGCCCTCGGGCAGCCCGGTCAGCGTGTCCGGCAGGTCAACCGCCCGGCAGGCCTCGAGCAGCACGTCGTCGTACGCCGCCAGGATGCCGGTCCGCCGTGCCATCGACGTGCCGTGACCGGTGTCGCGGACGGCGAGGTGCAGGCGCCGCAGGTCACGCGCGATCGGCGCCAGCGGCCGGTTCTCCAGCGTCTCGGGCTCGGGTGGGAGCAGCCGCAGCCGGCGGGCCTGTCGCACCGCGAACTCGGTCGTCTCGCCCTGCCGGAAGCAGAAGTTGTACAGCGCCGTCACCAGGCCACCCAGGGTGAAGGTGACGAGCAGGAGGGCGAGCCCCACGGCGATCATCCGTCCACGGTACGCCGGGCCCGACCCTCGCGACCAGATATTTCAGGCAGGCGTGAGGAAGGCAGCGACCAGCCCCCGCAGGGTCGCCAGCTGGCGTCGCATGTGCCCCGGGTCGCCCGTTGACCGCGCCAGCAGGAAGGCCCCCTCGAACGTCACGAAGACGTGGTCGGCCAGTGCCTCCACGTCGGCGGCGGCCGCTCGCTCGCCCAGCGCGGCCCCCAGGAGGTCCGCCAGCGCCGACCGCCAGGCGACGACCGCCCGCAGGATCGGCTCGGACGCGCCCGCGACCATCAGCTGCCGCTCCGCCAGGATCGAGACGTAGAGGCAGCTGGACTGCACGGACATGATCTCGTCGGCCCGGTCCTCGAAGTGGGCGAGGAACGCGTCGACCCGCTCACGCGGATCGTCGGTGGCGGAGCGCGCGTGGGCGAGGGCGCCGTCGAGCTGGGCGATGTCGGCGGTGGCGTAGCGCTCGATCAGGGACCGGGCCAGGTCGAGCTTGGAGCCGAAGTGGTGGAAGAACGCCCCTTTCGAGCTGCCGGACGCCGCGATCACCTGGTCGACCGAGGTGGCGGCGTACCCGTTCTCGATCACCAGCTGCTCGGCGGTGGTGAGGATGCGTTCACGCGTGGCGGTTCCGTCTCGGGGCACAAATACCTTGTACCAGACCAAACGGTCTGATACAAACAGACCGGTCAGTCTGTTACCGATTTCCCTGGGGAGGGAGAACCATGACCGCACCCGAGCAGCTCGTCACCGACGGCGGGCTGGAGACCGATCTGATCTTCAACCACGGCATCGACCTGCCGGACTTCGCCGCCTTCCCGCTGCTGGGCGACGAGCGCGGCCGCGCCGTGCTCACCGCCTACTACGAGCAGTACGCCGCCATCGCGGCGGACGTCGGCGCCGGCATGGTGCTCGAGACGCCGACCTGGCGGGCCAACCCCGACTGGGCCGCCCGTCTGGGGTACGACGCCTCCGCGCTGGCCGCGGTCAATCGCGACGCCGTCGGGTTCCTCCGCGGGCTCGGCAAGCAATGGGCCGACCGGCTGCCGTCGACTCGGGTCAGCGGCCAGATCGGCCCCCGCGGCGACGGGTACCGCCCCGGCGCAGCGGTCGACCCGGACGAGGCCGCGGCGTACCACCGCCCCCAGATCGCCGCGTTCGCCGACGCCGGAGCCGACGTGACCACCGCGCTGACGCTGACCGACGTCGGCGAGGCCCTCGGCATCGTCGCGGCGGCGAAGGACGTGGGCCTGCCCGTGGCGATCTCGTTCACGGTCGAGACCGACGGCCGGCTGCCCGGCGGGACCACGCTCGCCGAGGCGATCGGCACCGTCGACGCGGCCGGCGGCCCCGAGTACTTCCTGGTCAACTGCGCCCACCCCGAGCACGTCGAGCGCGGGCTCGGGGAGGACGGCTCGTGGCGCGAGCGCATCCACGGGCTGCGGGTGAACGCCTCGACCATGAGCCACGAGGAGCTGGACAACTCGACCGAGCTCGATGCGGGCGACCCGGTGGCGCTGGACGCCGCGCACCGGCGGCTCGAGCGCTCGCTGCCGGCCGTGGGGATCATCGGCGGCTGCTGCGGCACGGATGCCCGGCACGTCGCGGCCCTCTGGCGAGACCGAGAGGTCGCGGCCCACGCGCGGTCCTAGCATGGCCCGGTGACCGCGACCCTGCCGACCGGACGGCGGACCATCCACCGCGCCTGGTGGGTCGCCGCGGTCACCATGGGCGCGCTGGTGGCCTCGGCGGCGTTCCGGTCGTCGACCGGAGCGCTGCTGGAGCCCCTGGAGCACGAGTTCGGCTGGTCCCGCGCGACCACCTCGGGCGCGGTGACCATCAACCTGGTGATCTACGGCCTCACCGCGCCGTTCGCCGCCGCGCTGATGGAGCGGTTCGGGATCCGGCGGGTGGCCGCCGCGTCGCTGGCGTTGGTGGCGCTCGGCTCCGGGCTCACGCTGCTGATGACCTCGGCCTGGCAGCTCTGGCTGCTGTGGGGCTTCGCCGTGGGCATCGGCACCGGGTCGCTGGCGCTGGTCTTCGGCGCCATCGTCGCGAACCGCTGGTTCGTGAAGCACCGCGGCGTGGTGATCGGGGTCTTCTCGGCCGCCAGCTCGACCGGCCAGCTGGTGTTCCTGCCGGCCATCGCCCACCTCGCCGACGGCCCTGGCTGGCGCTGGGCGGCCGGGCTGGTCGCCCTGGCCGCGCTGGCCCTGGTGCCGCTGGTCTGGTGGATCCTGCGCGACCACCCCGCCGACGTCGGCACCACGCCGTACGGCGCGGGTGAGGGCTGGACGCCGCCGCCGGAGCCGGACGTGCGGCGCGGCGCCGCGCGTGTCGCCATCGACGGGCTCCGGGAGGCGTCACACTCACGGACGTTCTGGATCCTGTTCGCCACCTTCTGGATCTGTGGCTGGTCGACGAACGGCCTGATCGGCACCCACTTCATCCCGGCCGCGCACGACCACGGCATGCCGGCCACCACCAGCGCCAGCCTGCTGGCGCTGATCGGCGTCTTCGACATCGTCGGCACGGTGGCCAGCGGCTGGCTGACCGACCGGGTGGACTCGCGCTACCTGCTGTTCGGCTACTACTTCTTCCGCGGGCTGTCCCTGCTCGTCGTGCCGTGGCTGCTCGGCCCGCACGTGCAACCCAGCCTGTTCCTCTTCATCCTGTTCTACGGCCTCGACTGGGTGGCCACCGTGCCGCCGACCGTCGCCCTGTGCCGGCAGCACTTCGGCATCGAGAGGTCGGCGGTGGTCTTCGGCTGGGTCTACGCCAGCCACATGGTCGGCGCCGGCGTCGCGGCCAGCTACGCCGGCTGGATCCGCACCGAGCGCGGCGACTACTTCATCGCCTGGATGACCGCCGGCGCCCTCTGCCTGGCCGCGGCCGCGCTGTGCCTGCTGGTGCCGCGCCGCCCCCCGTACCCCGACGCCGAGCCTCTCCCGCGGCAGGCGGTCCGCGATCTGGGGTAGGCCGGCGCGACCCCCATCAAGGCCCCGGATGAACGGATTTGGTAAGTCGCGCCCATCTCTGCCAAGATAGTCCGGTTGCTCCGGCTGGGTTGCCGGGGTGCGACCACCTTGACTACTGAATCGCGTTTCCAGAATGAGATTCGGTAGTCGGCGTGCGTTCGCACCGATCCTGGAGACCCGATCAGCTCGACGAACCCGTCGGGCGTCACCAACAACACCAGCGAGATCCCGGTCTCGTGTTGCGCGAAGAGTGCGCGACACGCCCGACCGCGGGGGTCGGCGGTGTGGTGGCGGAGCGCGGGCGGTACGGCCTCACCCGAGGCGGTGTCGTGAGAGGAACGCACGCGGTACCCCTGGGGTACGAACGAAAAGGACATGAGAGACCTATGGCGGGACAGAAGATCCGCATCAGGCTCAAGGCCTATGACCACGAGGTGATCGACACCTCGGCGCGGAAGATCGTAGACACCGTCACCCGTACGGGTGCGAAGGTCGCCGGCCCCGTGCCGCTGCCGACCGAGAAGAACGTCTTCTGCGTCATTCGCTCGCCGCACAAGTACAAGGACTCCCGCGAGCACTTCGAGATGCGCACGCACAAGCGCCTCATCGACATCATTGACCCTACGCCGAAGACGGTCGACTCGCTGATGCGACTCGACCTGCCTGCCGGTGTTGACATCGAGATCAAGCTCTGAGGTCCGAGTCATGACTACTGAACGCAATGTGAAGGGCCTGCTGGGCACGAAGCTCGGCATGACCCAGACCTGGGACGAGAACAACCGCATCGTCCCCGTCACCGTCATCGCTGCCGCGACCAACGTGGTCACCCAGGTCCGCGCCCCCCAGACCGATGGCTACAACGCCATCCAGGTCGGGTACGGCGAGATCGAGGGCCGCAAGGTCACCAAGCCGGCTGCCGGTCACTTCGACAAGGCCGGGGTCACCCCGCGCCGCCACGTCGTCGAGATCCGCACCGCGGACGCGTCGTCCTACACCGTCGGACAGGAGCTCACCCCCGAGGTGTTCGCCGCCGGCGAGGAGATCGACGTCACCGGCACCAGCAAGGGCAAGGGCTACGCCGGAGTCATGAAGCTCCACGGCTTCCACGGCGTCGGCGCCTCCCACGGTGCCCACAAGAACCACCGCAAGCCCGGCTCGATCGGCGCCTGCGCCACCCCGGGTCGCGTCTTCAAGGGCACGCGCATGGCCGGCCGGATGGGCAGTGACACCGTCACCACCCAGAACGTCACCGTGCACGCCGTGGACGCGGAGAAGGGCATCATCCTGCTCAAGGGCGCCGTTCCCGGCCCCAAGGGTGGTCTTGTGATCCTCCGCTCCGCCGCCAAGAACACCGTCACTTCTGGCAAGGAGGCCTGAGCATGGCTACCAAGTCCAGCACCACGAAGACCGTCAAGGTCGATCTCCCCGCTGAGATCTTCAACGTCGACGTGAGCATCCCGGTCATCCACCAGGTGGTCGTGGCCCAGCAGGCCGCTGCTCGCCAGGGCACCGCGTCCACCAAGCGTCGCGGCGAGGTCCGCGGCGGTGGCCGCAAGCCCTACAAGCAGAAGGGCACCGGCCGCGCCCGCCAGGGCTCGACCCGCGCGCCGCAGTTCGCCGGCGGTGGCGTCGTCCACGGTCCGCACCCGCGTGACTACTCGCAGCGCACCCCCAAGAGGATGAAGGCCGCCGCCCTGCGCGGTGCCCTCACCGACCGGGCCCGCAACGACCGCGTCCACGTGGTCGACGCGCTGGTCACCGGGGACGCTCCCTCGACCAAGTCGGCGCTCGCGGCGCTGGCCGGTCTGAGCGACCGCGTCCGCTTCCTGGTCGTGCTCGAGCGGGGTGACAACCTCACCTGGCTGTCGCTGCGCAACGCCGCCAACGTGCACATCCTGGCGGTCGACCAGCTGAACACCTACGACGTCCTGCTGTCCGACGACGTGGTGTTCTCCAAGGCCGCGTTCGACACGTTCGTGGCCGGTGCCCCCCAGGGCAAGTCCGTCAAGGCGGTCGGCACCGAGTCCGAGAACGAGGAGGCTGCCAAGTGAGCACCCTGCACAAGGACCACCGCGACATCCTGCTCGCGCCGGTCGTGTCCGAGAAGAGCTACGGCCTCCTCGACGCCAACAAGTACACCTTCCTGGTACGCCCGGACGCCAACAAGACCGAGATCAAGATCGCGGTCGAGAAGGTGTTCAACGTCAAGGTGACGTCGGTCAACACGATCAACCGCAAGGGCAAGACGCGTCGTACGCGCTTCGGCATGGGCAAGCGTCCCAACACCAAGCGCGCGATCGTCAGCCTGGCCGAGGGCCACCGCATCGACATCTTCGGAGGTCCGGTCTCCTGACCGGGCGCCGATACGAGGACTGAGAAATGGCTATCCGCAAGTACAAGCCGACCACCCCGGGCCGTCGTGGCTCCTCGGTGGCCGACTTCGTCGAGATCACCCGGACCACTCCGGAGAAGTCGCTGACGCGTCCGCTGCCCAAGAAGGGCGGCCGCAACAACCAGGGCCGGATCACCACCCGGCACCAGGGTGGCGGTCACAAGCGCGCCTACC
>JBEVFC010000126.1:0-3763 GCA_040512455.1 Nocardioides sp. | reverse complement strand
CAATGACGCGCTTGCGCATCTGGTCGACGATGCCGGCGTCGTGGGTGGCCATGATGACCGTGGTCCCAGTGCGGTTGATCCGGTCGAGCAGCTTCATGATGCCGACCGAGGTGTTGGGGTCGAGGTTGCCGGTCGGCTCGTCGGCGATGAGGATCATCGGCCGGTTCACGAACGCGCGGGCGATCGCCACCCGCTGCTGCTCGCCACCCGACAGCTCATCGGGGAACCGGTCGCCCTTGCCCTCCAGGCCGACCAGCTCGAGCGTCTCGGGCACGGTCTCGTCGATGAAGCTCTTCTGCTTGCCGATCACCTGCAGCGCGAAGCCGACGTTCTCGGCGACCGTCTTGTTCTGGAGCAGCCGGAAGTCCTGGAAGACGGTGCCGATCTGGCGCCGCAACCGCGGCACCTTCCAGCTGGCCAGCCGGTTGATCTCCTTGCCGGCGACGTAGACCTTGCCCTGGGACGGGCGGTACTCCCGCAGCACGAGGCGCAGGAAGGTGGACTTGCCGGAGCCGGAGCTGCCGACGAGGAAGACGAAGTCGCCCTTCTCGATGTCCACGGACACCTGTTCGAGGGCGGCTCGGGCCTGGCCCGGATAGGTCTTGGTGACCTTTTCGAAGCGAATCACTGGACGGAGTCTAGGTGACCACCCCAACCACCCCGGGGACCCGTCTGGACGCGAAGTGTCGCCTACCCTTGCCGCATGTCCCGCTCCCCCGCCCGCGGCGTGGCCTCCCGGCTGCTGCCCGCGCTGCTGCTGCTCGCCGCCGGTACGGCCTGCACGGGCGACGGCGTCGACTCCGGGAGCGGCCAGGAACCGGCGGCCGAGCCGACCCCGATCACCGCGTTCGACACCGCCTCGGCGGCGCTGACCCGGGAGGACTTCTGCGACCGCATACCGGACGAGGCGGTCACCGCGGTCGTCGGCGAGGTCGCCTCCAGGGGTCACTACGGCAACGGCGAGCGCACGCCCATCGCCGACGGCGTCACCGACGTGGCCCACGAGTTCAACTGCACCTTCACCGGCGACTCCGGGGCGGTCGCCCGGGCCTGGATCTTCGTGCCCCGGGTCACCCGCACCCAGGCCAAGGCACTGGTGGCCGACGCGAAGAAGGCCAAGGGCTGCCGGGCGGTGGACGGCCAGACCTTCGGGGCCCCGGGCACCGGAAGCGTCTGCACGACCCCGGACGGCACGGAGGCGACGTACCGCGGACTGTTCACGGACGCCTGGTTCAGCTGCTCGGTGACCGCCAAGGACCTCGACGAGCCGACCCTCCTCGAGCAGGCCGGTCAGTGGTGCGTGAGCTCCGCCACCGCCGCGGAGGCCGACGAGTAGACGGCATCGCGTCGGATCCGCGAGCGTCAGGCGTCGCCCTGACCGTCGGCGCCGCGGCGCCAGCGGATGCCGGCCTCGAGGAAGCCGTCGATGTCGCCGTCGAAGACCGCGCTGGGGTTGCCGGTCTCGTAGCCGGTCCGCAGGTCCTTGACGATCTGGTACGGGTTGAGCACGTAGTTGCGCATCTGGTCGCCCCACGACGCCTGGACGTCGCCCTTGAGGTCCTTGAGGTGCGCGGCCTCCTCGGCCTTCTTCATCGCGAGGAGCTTGGCCTTGAGGACCACCATCGCGCTGGCCTTGTTCTGGAGCTGGCTCTTCTCGTTCTGACAGCTGACCACGGTGCCGGTGGGGATGTGCGTGAGCCGGACCGCGGAGTCGGTGGTGTTCACCGACTGGCCGCCGGGTCCGCCAGAGCGGTAGACGTCGGTGCGGATGTCCTCGTCCGGGATGTCGATCTCGTCGGTCTGCTCCAGCACCGGGACCACCTCGACCGCGGCGAAGCTGGTCTGGCGGCGGCCCTGGTTGTCGAACGGGCTGATCCGGACCAGGCGGTGGGTGCCGGCGTCGACGCTCAACGTGCCATAGGCGTACGGCGCGTGGATGGCGAAGGTGGCCGACTTGAGGCCGGCCTCCTCGGCATAGGAGGTCTCGAAGACCTCGACGGGGTAGTTGTGCTGCTCCGCCCAGCGCGTGTACATCCGCATCAGCATCTCGGCGAAGTCCGCGGCGTCGACGCCACCGGCGCCGGCGCGGATGCTCACCAGCGCCTCGCGGGCGTCGTACTCGCCGGAGAGCAGGGTGCGGACCTCGAGCACCTCGACGGACTTCTTGATCCGGGCCAGCTCGCGCTCGGCGTCGGCGAGCGCCTCGGCGTCGCCCTCGTCCTGGCTGAGCTCGACCATGATCTCGAGGTCGTCGATGCGGCTGCGGAGGCCGTCGAACCGGTCCACCTCGCCCTGGAGCGCGGAGAGCCGCCCGGTCACCCGGGTGGCGTTGTCCTGGTCGTCCCACAGGTCGGGGGCGGCCACCTGCTCACCGAGGTCGGCGATCTCGACGCGCATCGCGTCGACGTCGAGCACCTGCTCGATGGTCCTCATCGTCGCCTGGAGCTGCTTGATCTCTTGGTCGAAGTCTGGTCCTGCCACAAGGGGCAGGCTACGACACCCCCGGGCACCGGTGCTCATCGCCAACCCGCATGCGGGGGGACGCCCGGGGTACGGATCCTCCTTCCCCACATTCCCCAGTGAGACGAGGACCCCATGAAGGCAGTCACGTGGCACGGCCGACGCGATGTACGCGTCGAGGACGTCCCCGACCCGATCCTCAAGGAGCCGAACGACGCGATCGTGCGGATCACCTCCAGCGGACTCTGCGGATCCGACCTCCACCTCTACGAGACGCTCGGCCCGTTCATGGGCGAGGGCGACGTCCTCGGCCACGAGCCGATGGGCATCGTCGAGGAGGTCGGCACGCAGGCCGGCGACCTGAAGGTGGGCGACCGTGTCGTCCTGCCGTTCCAGATCTGCTGCGGCCACTGCTGGATGTGCCAGCAGGGCCTGCACACCCAGTGCGAGACCACCCAGGTCCGCGACCAGGGCATGGGTGCCGCGCTCTTCGGCTTCAGCAAGCTGTACGGCGAGGTGCCGGGCGCCCAGGCCGAGTTCCTGCGGGTGCCGCAGGCGCAGTTCATGCCGATCAAGGTGCCCGAGGGCCCGCCCGACGAGCGGTTCCTCTTCCTCTCCGACGTGCTGCCGACCGCATGGCAGTCGGTGGCCTACGCGGACGTGCCCGAGGGCGGCACGCTGCTGGTGCTCGGGCTCGGCCCGATCGGCGACATGGCGGCGCGGATCGCGCTGCACAAGGGCTTCCGCGTGATCGGTGTCGACCGGGTGCCCGAGCGGCTGGCCCGGGTGAAGGCCCGGGGCGCCGAGACGATCGACCTGGACGCCGTCGACGACGTCGGCGAGGAGGTTCGCTCGCTCACGAAGGGCCGCGGTGCCGACGCGGTGATCGACGCGGTCGGCATGGAGGCCCACGGGTCGCCGGTCGCCGAGGTCGGCCAGCGCATCTTCAGCGCGCTGCCCAAGCGGCTGAGCGCCTCGGTGATGTCCAAGGTCGGGCTCGACCGGATGGCGGCGATCTACACCGCCATCGACGCGGTCCGCCGCGGTGGCACGGTGTCGATCATCGGCGTGTACGGCGGCCAGTCCGACCCGATGCCGATCATGACGATGTTCGACAAGCAGCTGCAGCTGCGGATGGGTCAGGCGAACGTCAAGCGCTGGGTCGACGACATCATGCCGCTGCTGACCGACGACGCAGATCCGCTCGGCACGGAGGACTTCGCCACCCACCAGGTGCCGCTCCTCGAGGCCCCGCAGGCCTACGAGAACTTCCAGAAGAAGCAGGACGGCACGGTCAAGGTGG
>JBEVFC010000013.1:0-6843 GCA_040512455.1 Nocardioides sp. | reverse complement strand
TGCCGTGCAACCAGTTCGGCCACCAGGAGCCCGGCAGCTCGGAGGAGATCGCGGAGTTCTGCTCGGCGACGTACGGCGTGACCTTCCCGATGACCGAGAAGGTCGAGGTGAACGGCGACGACCGGCACCCGGTGTACGCCGAGCTGGTGACGACCCCGAACGAGAAGGGCGAGGCCGGCGACATCGCCTGGAACTTCGAGAAGTTCCTGGTCGCCGCGGACGGGACCGTGATCGCCCGCTACTCCCCGACCGTGGTGCCCGACGACCAGCTGGTGATCGGCGCGATCGAGGCCCTGGTCGGCGCCTGAGTCCCGCCCGGGCTCACCCGATCGGTCGACATGTGTAACCAGCGAGTGTCACTTTCCACAAACGCGTAACAGGGGCGCCGCCGGCGGCCTACCGTCGAGCCATGTCACCTGCAGCCGCCGCCGCAGCGACCCCCGTCCTCCCCCGGGGCGGGCGGCATTTCGCGCGTCGTTTCTCCGGAGGCATCACCCCCACGCTGTCCTCCCAGATCACGCGGGCCGGCGGCGGCCGCAGGTGGTTCGAGGCCCAGCTCACGCCCTCGAGGATCCGGGACGGCAGGGGCGCGGACATCAACACCTGGTTCCCGTCCCTCAAGCGCTCGCCCGAAGAGATCTTCCAGCGCCAGAAGGCCGACGTGGAGGGCTCCTGGGAGGTGATGTGGGACCTCAGCCGCTGGACCGTGGCCCGGCGCATCCACAGCACCCGCCAGGTGCAGGAGCTGATGGTCGAGTTCTGGTCGAACCTGCTGCACGTGCCGCTGGGCCACGACACCGCGGCCTTCCACCGGGTGTCCTACGACGGGGTGATCAGGAAGTACGCGCTCACCAGCTTCGAGGACCTGCTGCTGCACACCACCGTGCACCCGGCGATGGGGCTGTACCTCGACAACGCCTCCTCCACCAAGGCCGCGCCCAACGAGAACCTCGGCCGCGAGCTCCTCGAGCTGCACACCGTCGGCGTGGACGCCGGCTACACCGAGGCCGACGTGAAGGCCTCCAGCCGGATCCTCACCGGCTACCGGTCGACGGTCTGGTGGCCGCGGTTCGAGACGTTCTACGACCCGGCCGCGCACGCGACCGGTGCGGTCAGCGTGCTCGGGTTCCAGCACGCCAACACCGCTGCCGACGGCCGCGCCGTCACCGCGGCGTACCTCTCCTACCTGGCCCGCCATCCCGCCACCGCGCGCCGGATCGCCCGCCGGCTGTGCGTCCGCTTCGTCAAGGACAACCCGTCCGCCTCCCTGGTGAACCGGGTCGCCAAGGCGTACTCCGACCACGGCACCGCGATCAAGCCCACGCTGCTCGCGATGGTCGACCACCCGGAGTTCGCCGCGTCCGCCGGCGCCAAGGTGCGCACCCCCATCGATGACTACGTCGCCACCGTCCGCGCGCTGGGCATCCGGCTGAAGCCGCCGGTCAACGGCGACTCCTTCGTCAACGCGATGTACTGGCAGTACCGCGACGCCGGCCAGGCGCCGTACGAGTGGCCGGCGCCGAACGGCTTCCCGGAGGTCAACGCCGCGTGGACCAGCACCGGCCGGATCCTCAGCAGCCTGGTGGTGCACCGCAACCTGGCCGCCAAGTGGTGGCCGACCAAGGACGCGGCGTTCCGGTCCAAGGGCGACCTGCTGCCCAGGCTGCCGGCCACCGTCGAGCACGTCATCGACCACGTCGCCCTCCAGGTGCTCGGGCAGAAGCCGAACGCGGCCGTCAGCCGCGGCATCGCGACCATCCTGGGCTGGCCGCTCTCCCACCGGCTGACCGCCAGCGAGGCGCAGCGGTACTGGACGCTGCCGCGGATCGTGACCTCGCTCCTCGACTCCCCGCTCCACCTGCACCGGTGAGGACCCGACGATGACCGACCAGCCCTGCGGGTGCCCCGACTTCGCCCTCAGCCGACGCCGCTTCCTGGCCACCGCCGCGGCGGGTGCCGGCGCACTCACCGCCGGCCAGCTCTTCGGCGACGCCTTCCGGCAGGTGGCGTACGGCGCGGCCCCGGGCGGCAACGTCGTCGTGGTGCTCAGCCTGCGCGGCGGCGCCGACGGGCTGTCCATGGTGGTGCCGCGCGGTGCCGACCACGACCTGCTGGCCGCCGCCCGGCCCGGGATCGTGGTGCCCGAGGGCTCCCTGATCGGCGGCGACACCAACTTCGGCCTGCACCCGTCCTTCGCCCCGCTGCTGCCGATGTGGCAGGCCGGCACGTTCGGCGCGGTCCAGGCGGTCGGCCTGCCGGCCCCCAACCGCAGCCACTTCGAGGCGATGATCGACGTCGAGGACGCCGACCCCGGCTCCTCCGCGCGGGTCGGTTGGATCAACCGGGTGGTCGGGCTGAACGCCACCGCCGAGCCCGAGACCGCCATCCAGATCGGCTCGTCGCTGCTGCCCACCTCGATGGTCGGCCCGGCGCCCGCGCTCGGCATCAAGGACGTCGAGGGCCTGGGCGTGGCGGCGCTCGACACCGCGGCCGCGACGCGACGCCGGTCGCTGGCCCAGATGTGGTCCCGGGACACCTCGCCGCTCGGCGCCTCGATGCGGTCGACCCTGGACACCAGTGCCCGGCTCGACGCGCTGGCCTCGTCCGCCGGAAAGGCGGTGCACACCACGGCGTACCCCGCCGGGCCGCTGCGCGACGCCCTGGCCAACACCGCCGCGCTGATCAGGGCCGACATCGGCACCCGGATGGTGACCCTGGACTACGGCGACTGGGACATGCACCGCGGCCTGGGCCAGCCCGGCGACGGCTGGATGGCCGACCAGGTCACCCACCTCGCGGCGTCGCTCAAGGCGTTCTTCGACGACCTCGGCACCGCCGCCGCCCGGGTCACCGTGGTGACGATCAGCGAGTTCGGCCGCCGGGTCAAGGAGAACGGCGACCACGGCGTCGACCACGGGTACGGCAACGCGATGCTGCTGCTCGGCGCCGGCGTCAACGGCGGCGGCGTCCGCGGCCTGTGGCCGCACCTCAGCGTGCTCGAGGACGGCGACCTGGCGATCAAGCAGGACTTCCGCAGCGTGCTGTGGGAGGTGCTCGCCTCGCGCTTCCCGGAGATCACCGGGCAACGCGGGAGCGTGTTCCCCGGCTTCGTGCCCGAGACCGTCGGGGCGATGAGCTAGCGCTGGCTAGCTCTCCGTGCCCAGCGTCAACGGGAGCACCTCGGTCGCGCCGGCCTGCCGGAGCGCCCGGGCGGCCACCGTGAGCGTCCAGCCGGTGCCGACCAGGTCGTCGAGCAGCAGCACCGGGCCCGCGGGCAGGTCCGCGTCGAGCCGGTAGCGGCGCAGCACGGCGGCCACCCGCTGGGCGGAGTTGGCGGCACCCTGCCCGGGCGCGACCCCCGGGTCGGCGATCGCGAAGCGGCCGGCCACCGGGATCCGCAGGTAGCGCGAGAGCCCGTCGGCGAAGTCGCTGGTCAGCGTCGGACGGCGTGCGGACTCGACGAAGACGATCGCCGCGGCCCGCGGCTTCCAGTCGCCGAGCACCTCGATGACCGCCTTCACCAAGGGCACCGGGACCGGCCCGTCGGGCGTGCCCTCGCGGAAGAGGTCGCGCAGCTGCTGGCCGTAGCCGAGGTCGGTGAGCCGGGCCACCGCCCGGCCGGGCGACGGCGGGTCGGCGATCTTGCCCTTGAGCTCGATGCCGAGGTTGGCGAGCGCGGTCGGCCACATCTTGCGGGGCTCGACGACCACGCCCGGCCGCGCCAGCCGCTCGTGCGCGGCGTCCTGGGCCTGCTCCGAGACGTCGGCGCTGACGGTCACCCCGCCGCAGTTGTCGCAGCGGCCGCAGACCTCCGACTCCGGGTCGTCGAGCTGGTCGCGGAGGAACCGCATCCGGCAGCGGTCGGTGGTCAGGTAGTCGAGCATCGCCTGCTGCTCGCGCTCCCGGGCCTCACGGACCCGGTCGTAGCGCTCCTGGTCGTAGGCCCACTCCCGGCCGGTGGACTGCCAGCCGCCCTGCACCCGCTGCACGGCACCGTCGACATCGAGCACCTTGAGCATCATCTCGAGCCGCGAGCGTCCGAGGTCGACGTACGTCTCGAGGGAGGGGGTGCCCAGCGGCCGCTCGGCACCGTCGAGGACGGAGAGCACCTGCCGGACCTGGCCCTCCGGCGGGAACGCCAGGGAGGCGAAGTACTTCCAGATGTCGCGGTCCTCGAGGGCCGGCAGCAGCACCACCTGGGCCTTGTCGGTGCCGCGGCCGGCGCGGCCGACCTGCTGGTAGTAGGCGACCGGGCTGGACGGCGCGCCGACGTTGATCACGAAGCCGAGGGTGGCGTCGAAGCCCATCCCGAGGGCGCTGGTGGCGACCAGCGCCTTGACCCGTCCAGCCGCGAGGTCGGACTCGAGCGCCTCGCGCTCGCCGGTCTCGGTCTGGCCGGAGTACGCCGCCACGGTGTGCCCGCGGGCGCGGAGGAAGTCGGCGATCTCCTGGGTCTGGGCGACCGTCAGGCAGTAGATGATGCCGGACCCGTCGAGCTCCCCGAGGTGGTCGGCGAGCCAGCCGAGGCGCTGCTCGGCGGTCTTCAGCCGGACCACCGCGAGATGCAGCGACTCGCGGTCGAGCGAGCCGCGCAGCACCAGCACGTCGCCCTGCTGGTCGGAGGCCGCGTCCACCGGCGCCAGCTGCTCGGCGACGTCCCGGGTCACCCGCGCGTTGGCGGTCGCGGTGGTGGCCAGCACCGGGATGCCCTCGCGCAGATCCGCGAGCATGGTGCGGATCCGGCGGTAGTCGGGGCGGAAGTCGTGGCCCCAGTCGGAGATGCAGTGCGCCTCGTCGACGACCAGCAGGCCGGTGGTCTCGGCCAGCCGGGGCAGCACGTTGTCGCGAAACCCGGGGTTGTTGAGCCGCTCGGGGCTGACCAGGAGGACGTCGACCTCGCCGGCGTTGATCTGCTGCTCGATGCGGGTCCAGTCCTCGATGTTGGTCGAGTTGATCGTCACCGCGTGGATGCCGGCCCGCTCGGCGGCGGCGATCTGGTTGCGCATCAGCGCGAGCAGCGGCGAGACGATCACGGTCGGCCCGGCACCCTCGGCGCGCAGCAGCGCGGTGGCCACGAAGTAGACCGCGGACTTGCCCCAGCCGGTGCGCTGCACGACGAGCGCGCGCCGGTGGTCGACCGCCAGCGCCTCGATCGCGGTCCACTGGTCCTCGCGGAGCTCGGCGTCGTCCCGGCCGACCAGCGCCCTGAGGTGCGCCTCCGCGGCGGCGCGCGCGTCCCGGCGTACGCCAGCATCGACGGGGGCGGAGTCGGCTGGTGCGGCGGTGTCGGGGGGCATGTCCGCATGTCTACCAGCGGCCGCCGACGGACGCCTCAGGGAGCCAGGTGCGCGTGCACGAGCGGCACCACCGAGGCGCCCTCGCCGGAGGCGGCGGCGACCCGCTTCATCGAGCCGCCGCGGACGTCGCCGGCGGCGAAGATGCCGGGGACGGTGGTCTCGAGGTTGGCCGGGGGTACGCCGTCGACCCAGCGGTGCTTCGGGATGTCGCGGCCGGTCAGCACGAAGCCGCGGTCGTCCCGGCAGACCTCCGCGGGGATCCAGTCGCAGTGCGGCTCGGCGCCGAGGAGCAGGAACAGCCCGCCGGCCTCGACCCGGGTGTCCCGACCGGTGTCGAGGTCGCGCTCGACCAGCCACTCCAGCGCGCCGTCACCGCCTCCGCCGACGATCTCGGCCCGGCCGCGCACCGAGATCACCGGGTTGAACGACATCTCGCGGATCAGGTAGTCGGACATGGTCTCGGTCAGGTCCGGGCGGCGTACGACGATCGTGACGGACCGCGCGAACCGGGCCAGGTGGATCGCGGCCTGGCCCGCGGAGTTGCCGCCGCCCACCACGACCACGTCGCGGCCGTCCATCTCCCGTGCCGCGCTGACCGCCGCGCCGTAGTGCACGCCGCTGCCGACCAGCTCCTCGAGCGGCTCGACGCCGAGCCGGCGGTAGGCGACGCCGGTGGCGATCAGCACCGACCGGGCCTGCACCTGGCCACCCTCGGTGACGATCCGGTGCGGCTCGCCGGGGACGCTCGCCGGGATCAGCGCGTCGACCGGCCAGCCGGTGAAGAACCGGGTGCCGAACCGGAGCGCCTGGTTGCGGGCCCGCTGGGCCAGCCGCATGCCCGAGATGCCGCGCGGGAAGCCGAGGTAGTTGCGGATCATCGAGCTGGTGCCGGCCTGCCCGCCGATCGCCTCGGACTCGACGACGACGGTGCTCAGGCCCTCGGAGGAGCCGTACACCGCGGCCGCCAGCCCGGCCGGCCCGGCGCCGACCACGACCAGGTCGGCCACGCCGTCGGTCTGGATGTCGGCGGGGTTGCCGTAGATCCGGCGGGCCACCTCGTTGGCGCTGCGAGCCAGGAACGGCTCCCGGTCGAACGCGCTCACGACCGGCCACCACCCCGCCTCGCCGTCGTACGTCGCGAGCACCTCCTGCCCGACCTCGGAGTCCGGGGCGTAGGTGCGGTTGGGCATCCCCATCCGGTCCAGGAAGTCGCGGACCGCCACCGTGACCGGCTCGCCGGGTGGGCTCACCAGCCGCACCGAGTCGACCTCGGGGTCCGCCACCGACGAGCCCCAGTCGGACAGCAGCTCGACGATCGCGCCGTGGAACTCCTCGTCCCGGGCGCCACGGGGCATCAGCAGGTACGCGTCGTACTTGCCCTTGGCAAGGCCCTCGCGCAGCCGCTCGGCGTCGGTGAGAAACGTCGACCAGTGCGCCGCGACCACCCGCTTGGCGGTCGGCACCAGTGCCCGCCACTCGTGAAAGGCCTGGTGGATCAGGGTGTCCGGCAGCCGCGACTCGGTGACCAGCATCGGCACCCGGCCCT
>JBEVFC010000009.1:0-8496 GCA_040512455.1 Nocardioides sp. | reverse complement strand
TGGACGACGCCCTTGAGCAGGCCGCGGACCACGATCTTGCCGTCGCGCTTGATGAACTTGAGCGGCACGAACGAGCCGGTGACCGGGCGTCCGGACCTGGTCTCGCCGACGATCCGGGTGCCCAGCCTGCCCTGGGCGGTGTGCGCGACCGAGCGAGCCGAGGTTGCCGCGGGAGCGGACGGTGCGCTGCTGGCCGCAACGCCTCCCGACGCGAGTGCGATGGAAGCTGTCACCACGAGGGCGACGATCAGGGCCAGCGGCCCAGAGACGTACTTGTTCCTGAAGCTGTGCATGTGGGTATGCCTCCCGAGTTCTCCCCGGCGGCAGCGCCGGGCGCCGGACGAATTGTCCGGTTCGCACCACGCTAGGTCGGTCCCTGGATGGGGGATACACCCCTAAGGGTCGGGGGACCTCACCTTGTCGGACGGTCGGACAGCCCGTCTGGCACAGTGGAGCAGCCTCGTTCCACCCGCCCGAGAGGACCTCCGTGACCGACCCGACGACCCCCGAGTACGCCGCCGCACGCGACGCGGCCGACCCGCTCGCCGGGCTCCGCGACCGCTTCCTGGGAGCGGAGACACCGCTGGTCTACTTCGACGGCAACTCGCTGGGGCGGCCCCTCCGGGCCACCGCGGAGCGGCTTGAGCGGTTCGTCCGCGAAGAGTGGGGCGGCCGGCTGATCCGGGGCTGGGACGAGGGCTGGTTCGAGCTGCCGGAGACCATCGGTGACGACCTGGCCCGGGTGGTGCTCGGCGCGGCCCCCGGCCAGACCGCGGTCGGCGACTCGACCACGGTGCTGCTCTACAAGCTGGTCCGCGCCGGCGCCGACCACCAGGTCCGCGTCGACCCCCGGCGGACCGAGATCGTCATCGACCGCGACAACTTCCCCACCGACCGGTACGTCGTCGAGGGCATCGCCGCCGAGCGCGGCCTGACGGTCCGCTGGATCGACGTCGACACCCGCGCCGGGGTGAGCGTGGACCAGGTCCGCGACGTGGTCGGCCCGGCCACCGGTGTCGTGGTGCTCAGCCAGGTCGCCTACCGGTCGGGGCACCGCGCCGATGCCGCCGCGATCACCGAGGTCGTCCACGCCGCCGGGGGCCTGGTGCTCTGGGACCTCTGCCACTCCGCCGGCGCGGTACCGGTCGAGCTCGACGCCTGGGGCGCCGACCTCGCGGTCGGATGCAGCTACAAGTACCTCAACGGCGGCCCCGGCGCGCCCGCCTTCGCCTACGTCGCGAGCCGGCACCACGAGACGCTCACCCAGCCGATCCAGGGCTGGATGGGCGCGGCCGACCCCTTCCGGATGGGCCCGGAGTACCGCCCGGCCCCCGGCATCCGCGGCTTCATCAGCGGCACCCCGGCCGTGGTCGGCATGCTCGCGACGCGGGACATGGTCGCGCTGATCGAGGAGGCGGGGCTGGACGCCGTGCGTGCCAAGTCGGTCGCGCTCACGACGTACGCCCTCGAGCTCTCCGACGCCTGGCTCCAGCCGCTGGGGGTCACCGTCGGCTCGCCCCGCGACCCCGAGCAGCGGGGCGGCCACGTCACCGTCTACCACCCGTCGATGCGCGACGTGACCGCGGCGCTGTGGCGGCAGGACGTGCTGCCCGACTACCGCGACGCACACGGGCTGCGGGTCGGGCTGTCACCGCTGTCGACCAGCTTCGACGAGGTGCGGCGCGGCATGGAGGCCGTACGCGACACCCTGCTCACCGTCGGAGGCTGACCATGGACCAGCGCGTCTCGTTCATCACGCTCGCCGTCGCCGACCTCGACGCGACCCGGGCGTTCTACCTCGACGGGCTGGGCTGGGCGGCCGAGCTCGACGTGCCCGGAGAGGTGCTGATGATCAAGGTCGGCGAGCGGCTGCTGCTGTCCCTGTGGGCCGAGGCCGGGTTCGAGGCCGAGGTGGGCCCGATCCGGCGCGGTCCGGGGCTGGCGCCGCTGACGCTGGCCCACAACGTGGCGACGCGCGCGGAGGTCGACGCGGTGCTGGCCACCGCCCGGGCCGCCGGCGCCGACCCGGTCGTCCCCGGCCAGGAGCGCGACTGGGGCGGCTACACCGGGTACTTCGCGGACCCGGACGGCTTCCGCTGGGAGATCGCCTGGAACCCCGGCCCGGTCGGCCAGGCAGTGCTGCCCTGAAACCCTTTGCCGGGTCACAGTCGAGCCCGCGAGGATGAGGCATGGTCGACTTTCCCCTCCCGCTGAAGCCCGGTGACCGCATCGGCATCACCGCCCCGTCCAGCGGGGTGGCGCCAGCCCTGGTGCCGCGACTCGACGCCTGCGTCACCGCGCTCCGCGAGCAGGGGTACGACGTCGTGGTCGGCCAGTGCATGGACGGCGCCGGCCACGTCAGCGCGACCCGGGAGGAGCGCGCCACCGAGCTGATGGGGATGCTCACCGACCCCGAGATCCGCGCGGTGTTCCCACCGTGGGGCGGGGAGACCGCGATCGACCTCCTCGACGTGCTCGACTGGGACGCCCTGGCCGCGGCCGACCCCACCTGGGTGGTCGGCTTCAGCGACACCACCACCTGGATGCTGCCGCTGACGCTCCGGCTGGACTGGGCGACGGTCCACGGTGCGATGCTGATGGATGAGCCCTTCCGCCAGCCCGACGGGCTGGCCCGCTGGAGCGACCTCGCGTCGTCCACCGGACCGGTGACCCAGCGCGGCGTCGGCGCCCACCGCACCAACGTCTTCGAGGACTGGGTGTCCGACCCCGGCATGTCCGAGTTCCGCCTCGACGGCACCGGGGAGTGGTCCACGCTCGAGCCCGGCCCCGTCGACGTCACCGGCCGGTTGATCGGGGGCTGCATCGAGACGGTCTGCAACCTCGCCGGCACGCCGTACGGCGATCTCCCGGGGTGGGCGGACCGGCAGGACGAGGGCACCATCGTCTACCTCGAGGCCTGTGGGGACGACGCGTTCACGATCTGCCGCAACCTCCACGGCCTCCGGCTGGCCGGGTGGTTCGACCGCGCCCGCGCCGTGGTGATCGGCCGGACCAGCGCGCCGGACTGCGACACGCTGACCCAGAGGGAGGGGGTCGCCGACGCGCTGGGCATGCTCGGGATCCCGGTGGTCCTCGACGTCGAGTGCGGCCACGTCGCACCGCGGATGCCGCTGGTGAACGGTGCCCTGGCCCGGCTCGTCGTCGACGGCGACCGACACGAGATCACCCAGGACCTGACGGCGTGAGCCCGGTGAACGAGCACGGCCAGCCGGTCGGCGACGCCGTCGACTGGTCCCCGCGCCCCCGGGTCGCACCCGTGGTGCTCGAGGGCCGCACCGTACGGCTCGAGCCGCTCGCCGCGCACCACGTCGACGACCTGGCGGAGGCCCTGCTCGGGCACCCCGAGATCTGGACCTACAGCCCGTTCGGTCCGTACGCCGACCGCGACGGCATCGCGACGTACGTCGCTGCCCTGCTCGCGGTGACCGGCCACGTGCCGTTCGTGGTGGTGGTCGACGGGCGGGCGCTCGGCGTCGAGTGCCTGATGCGGATCGACGAGGTCCAGGGGACCGTCGAGGTCGGCGGCATCGTGCTCTCGCCCGCCCTGCAACGGACCACGGCCTCGACGGAGGCGGCGTACCTGCTCGCACGACATGTGTTCGAGGACCTCGGCTACCGCCGCTACGAGTGGAAGTGCGACAGCCACAACGCACCCTCCCGGGCCGCGGCGGCGCGCCTCGGGTTCACCTATGAGGGCCGGTTCCGGCAGGCGCTGGTCTACAAGGGGCGCAACCGCGACACCGACTGGTTCTCCGTCACCGACGCCGAGTGGCCGGCCGTGAAGGCGGGCTTCGAGGCCTGGCTGGACCCGGCCAACCACGGTCCCGACGGACAGCGCGCGCGTCTGGAGGACCTGCGGGACGGCTGAGCCGAGGACGGACGCAACACGACTGGGGGCAGAATGGCGGACATGACCGAGACGCTCACCGGACAGCAGGTACTCGACGCCGACCTCGCGGACTGGAGGCTGCTGGTCCGCGCACTGCACGCGCACTTCGCCACCGGCGACTTCGCCACCGGACTCCAGCTGGCCGAGCGCATCGGCGCCGCCGCGGAGGAGCTGAACCATCACCCCGACATCGACCTGCGCTATCCGCACGTCACGGTCCGGCTGACCAGCCACGACAGCGGGGGAGTCACCCAGCGCGACGTCGAGCTGGCCCGGCGGATCAGCGCCGCGGCGGCCGACCTCGGCGTGCCCGCTGAGCCGGCCCGGGTGTCGGTGTGGGAGCTCGCGCTCGACGCCGCCGACCACGACGCGATCAAGCCGTTCTGGCGGGCGCTGCTCGGGTACCGGCAGCACCCCTCGGACGACAACGAGATCAACGACCCCGGCGCCGCTGCGCCGACGATGTGGTTCCAGGGCACCGAGCCGCACGAGGAGCCCCGGCAGCGCTTCCACCTTGACGTATGGGTGCCGCACGACGTCGCCGAGCAGCGGATCACGGACGCGCTGGCCGCCGGCGGGACCATGGTGAGCGACGCCGAGGCGCCGTCCTTCTGGGTGCTCGCCGACGCCGACGGCAACAAGGCCTGTATCTGCACCTGGCAGGAACGTGACTGACGCATCGCCGCCCTTCACAGCCCTGTCCAGAGCGGATCGCGAACCAGACAGCAGCCACAATGTGGGACCTGTGTCCCAGCATCTGGGATCCGTGGTGGACTGTCTTGACGCCGGAACGCCCCGGCGGCGAACGTAGACGCATGCGCACCGACCTTCTTGTACGCACGCGACGCGTGAGCTGAGCCCCTCCCGGGCCAAAGCCCCCGCGTCCTCCCTCCGTTGCCGTCAGGCCGGGGGGTTTTTTGTTGGAACGCCGACACGCACACGAACAGGATCACCGATGAACGAGCAGGGCAGTCCCGGAGCACAGGTCACGGGCGCGCAGAGCCTCGTCACCTCCCTCGAGGCGGCTGGCACCGAGGTCATCTTCGGCATCCCGGGCGGCGCGATCCTCCCGGCCTACGACCCGCTGTTCGACAGCTCGATCCGGCACATCCTGGTCCGCCACGAGCAGGGCGCCGGACACGCCGCGCAGGGGTACGCCACGGCGACCGGCCGGGTCGGGGTCTGCATGGCGACGTCCGGTCCGGGCGCGACCAACCTGGTCACGCCGATCGCCGACGCGCACATGGACTCGGTGCCGATGGTGGCGATCACCGGCCAGGTCGGCGCCTCGATGATCGGCACGGACGCCTTCCAGGAGGCGGACATCCGCGGCATCACCATGCCGATCACCAAGCACAACTTCCTGGTCACCGATCCCGCAGACATCCCGCGAACCATCGCGGAGGCCTTCCACATCGCCTCCACCGGCCGTCCCGGCCCGGTGCTGGTCGACGTGGCGAAGTCCGCGCTGCAGGCGATGACGACGTACGCCTGGCCGGCCTCGATCAACCTGCCCGGCTACCGCCCCGTCATCAGGCCGCACTCGAAGCAGATCCGGGAGGCGGCCCGGCTGATCCTCGAGGCGAAGCGACCGGTGCTGTACGTCGGTGGCGGCGTGATCCGCTCCCGGGCCTCGAAGGAGCTGCGGGAGCTGGCGGAGTACACCGGCATCCCGGTGGTCACCACGCTGATGGCCCGCGGCGCCTTCCCCGACTCGCACGCCCAGCACCTCGGCATGCCCGGCATGCACGGCACCGTGGCCGCGGTCGCCGGCCTGCAGCGTTACGACCTGATCATCAGCCTCGGCGCGCGCTTCGACGACCGGGTCACCGGCAACCTCGACTCCTTCGCGCCCGGGGCGCTGGTCATCCACGCCGACATCGACCCCGCCGAGATCGGCAAGAACCGGCACGCCGACGTGCCGATCGTCGGCGACGCCCGCGAGGTGATCAGCGACCTGCTGGCCCTGCTCACCACCGAGCGGGAGGCCGGCCACGAGGGGGACTACGAGGCGTGGGTCGACTTCCTGGCCGGGGTCAAGAAGAAGTACCCCCTCGGGTACGACCAGCCCTCTGACGGCTCGCTCTCGCCGCAGTACGTCATCGAGAGGCTCGGCAAGATCGCCGGGCCCGAGGCGATCTACACCTCCGGCGTGGGGCAGCACCAGATGTGGGCCGCGCACTTCGTCGGCTACGAGCACCCCAACACCTGGATCAACTCCGGCGGCCTCGGCACCATGGGCTTCTCGGTGCCGGCGGCGATGGGCGCCAAGGTCGGTCGCCCGGACGCGACCGTCTGGTCGATCGACGGCGACGGCTGCTTCCAGATGACCAACCAGGAGCTGGCCACCTGCGCGATCGAGGGCATCCCGATCAAGGTCGCGATCATCAACAACGAGTCGCTGGGCATGGTCCGGCAGTGGCAGACGCTGTTCTACAACGAGCGGTACTCCAACACCGACCTGCACTCCAAGCGGATCCCCGACTTCGTGAAGCTCGCCGATGCCTACGGCTGCGTGGGCCTGTCCTGCGATGCCCCGGCCGACGTGGACGCCACGATCAACAAGGCGATGGAGATCGACGACGTGCCGGTCGTGGTGGACTTCCGCGTGCACCGCGACGCGATGGTGTGGCCGATGGTGGCCGCCGGCACCAGCAACGACGACATCAAGTACGCCCGCAACCTGGCGCCCGACTTCGACGAGGACGAGCTCTGACATGACCAAGCACACTCTCTCCGTGCTGGTGGAGAACAAGCCCGGCGTGCTGGCCCGGATCGCCGGCCTGTTCAGCCGTCGCGGGTTCAACATCGACAGCCTCGCCGTGGGCCCGACCGAGCACCCCGAGGTCTCCCGGATGACGATCGTCGTCCAGGTCGACGAGAGCCCGCTCGAGCAGGTCACCAAGCAGCTCAACAAGCTCATCGAGGTGATCAAGATCGTCGAGCTCGACAGCGGTGCCTCGATCGCCCACGAGCTGCTGATGGTCAAGGTCAAGGCGGACGCCGGCACCCGCGGCCAGGTGCTCGACGCCGTCCAGCTCTTCAAGGCCAAGGTCATCGACGTCGCCCCCGACGCGGTCACCATCGAGGTCACCGGCAACGTGGACAAGCTCAGCGACTTCCTCCGGGTGCTCGAGCCGTTCGGCATCCGGGAGCTCGTCCAGTCCGGCATGGTCGCCATCGGCCGTGGCTCCCGCTCGATCACCGAGCGGACGCTCCGCCCGGTCGCCGTACCCGCTCCACCCCCGACCGCCGTGTAGCCGCAGGAATTCACCGGCCGGCCGGTGAATCCCTGTCCGGTCAGGCAAAGCATTCCCTGACCGGAACCAGATTTCCCTGACGTGTTCAGCAGAACGACAACGAAGCACCGACAGAAGGAGAAGCCCCCGTGGCTGAGATGTTCTACGACGACGACGCCGACCTGGCCCTGATCCAGGGCAAGAACGTGGCCGTGCTCGGCTACGGCAGCCAGGGACACGCGCACGCGCTGTCCCTGCGTGACTCGGGCGTCGACGTGCGCATCGGCCTGCCCGAGGGCTCCAAGAGCCGGGCCAAGGCCGAGGCCGAGGGCCTGCGCGTGCTGACTCCCGCCGAGGCGGTGGAGGAGTCCGACGTCATCGTCATCCTCGCCCCCGACCACGTGCAGCGGAAGCTGTATGCCGAGTCGGTGGAGCCCAACATCACCGAGGGCGACACCCTGGTGTTCGGCCACGGCTTCAACATCCGGTTCGGCTACATCACCCCGCCCGAGGGCGTCGACGTGTTCATGGTCGCCCCGAAGGGTCCCGGCCACCTGGTCCGTCGCGAGTACGTCGACGGCCGCGGCGTCCCCGTCCTCGTCGCGGTGGAGAAGGACGCCTCCGGTACCACCTGGGACCTCGCGCTGTCCTACGCGAAGGCGATCGGCGGCCTCCGCGCCGGCGGCATCAAGACCACCTTCACCGAGGAGACCGAGACCGACCTGTTCGGTGAGCAGGCCGTGCTCTGCGGCGGCGCCTCGCAGCTGGTGCAGTACGGCTTCGAGACGCTGATCGAGGCCGGCTACCAGCCCGAGGTCGCGTACTTCGAGTGCCTGCACGAGCTGAAGCTGATCGTCGACCTGATGTACGAAGGTGGCATCGCCAAGCAGCGCTGGTCGGTCTCCGACACCGCGGAGTACGGCGACTACGTCTCCGGCCCCCGGGTGATCGACCCGCGGGTGAAGGACAACATGAAGGCCGTCCTCGAGGACATCAGGAACGGCGCCTTCGCCAAGCGCTTCATCGACGACCAGGACGCCGGTGCGCCGGAGTTCAAGTCGCTGCGCGCCCAGGGCGAGTCGCACCCGATCGAGACGACCGGTCGCGAGCTGCGCAAGCTCATGGCGTGGGTGAAGAGCCACGACTCGGACTACACCGAGGGCACCGCCACCCGCTGAGCCAGCACGCACGAAGCCCCACCTCCCCTCGACCCCATTCTCGATCTCGGGTGGATCGTCGTCCTTGTCATCACCGCTGATCGAGGACTTGAACTCGCGCATCCCGTCGCCGAGCGACTTGCCGAGCTCAGGCAGGCGCTTGGGACCGAAGATCACGAGGGCGATGACC
>JBEVFC010000337.1:0-16946 GCA_040512455.1 Nocardioides sp. | reverse complement strand
CGACGGTTCACTCCGGGCGCCTCGACAGGCGGCCCAGCCCAGCCGCTCCCGGCCATTGCGCAATCTGATGGGCACTTCCGTTGCTTGATGGGCATTGCAGTGCCCATCAACCGCGGGTTTCCCCGGCCAGCCGGGGAAACCAGCGGCGAACGCCCCGCCAGCCACCTGAGGCTGGCCGGATCCTCAGCCTCCTGCGAGGATGGATCCGTGGACCTCCTGGCGCTCGACGAGGTGCAGCGACGTCTCCGGATCGTCGGACAGTCGTACGCGGGCGTGCACCCCATCGAGGTGGCGCGGGTGGTCGGGTCGCTCGATCGCAGCGACGACTTCGACCGCAACTTCAAGCCACGCAGGAGCTTCTCCGCGCAACGGCTGGCCAGCCTGCGCAGCGCGTTCCCCGAGGGTGACGTGCCGCCGATCGAGGCGTACGAGGTGGGCGGCGCCTACTTCGTGTCCGACGGGCACCACCGGGTCGCCCTGGCGCTGGAACGCTCGGCCGACTACATCGACGCCGAGATCACGCGTCTCGAGACCAACGTCGAGATCGGGCCGGACGTCGACGTCCGTCAGCTCATCCACACCGAGCAGCAGCGGACCCTGCTGCGGGAGAGCGGCCTGGCAGAGGCGCGGCCCGACGTCGTGGTCGAGTTCTCCCGGCCGGGCGGCTACCCCGAGCTCCTCGAGCTGATCAAGGCCCACGGCTACGACCTCGCCCGGCGCAGCGGCACGCTGCCGGACGCGGCCGAGGTGGCGGCCGACTGGTGTGACCACGTGTTCCTCCCGGGCGTTGCGGCCATCCACCGTGAGGAGCTGCCCGACATCTACCAGTACAAGACCGACGCAGACCTGTTCCTCTGGGTCTACCAGCGGCGGCGGGCCCTGCGGGTGCTCACCCCCGACGCCGACTTCGACCATGCCGCCCGGGACGCGCGCGGTCAGAAGGTCAGTCGCAAGTTCCGCCGGGATTTCCTCAAGGAGAAGAGCACTCCCCTGCGCACCCAGAGCCAGGACCGGGATCCCGGGACCTGAGGCCGTAGGGCGGTCAGCGGCGGAAGCCGCCCTCGGTGTTGAGCACCTGACCGACCACCCACCGGCCCTCGTCGCTGACCAGCCACCCGATCAGCCGGGCGGGATCCTCGGGCTCCCCCAGCCGGTGCTGCGGGAACGCGGCTGCGATCGAGGTCGGTGCGTCATCGAGGTAGCCCGTGTTCACCGGACCGGGGTTGATGGTGTTCAGCAGGATGCCCCGGCCGACCAGGTCGTCCGCGACGGACCAGGTGGCACCGGCCAGCGCCGCCTTGGAGGTCGCGTACGCGAGGTTGTCGCTCATCGGCCCGAGGGACTGCCCCGACGTCATCCAGATCACCCGTCCGCCCGGGCGACCGTCGTGCTGGGCCGCGAACGCCTGGGTCAGCAGGAGCGTGGCGCGGGTGTTCACCGCCCAGTGCCGGTCCAGGCCGGCCGCCGTCAGATGGGCAAGATCGACCTCGTCGCCGCTGTGGGCGTGGTTGCACACCAGGACGTCGACATGTCCGAGCAGGCCGTTCACCGTGGGCACGAGGCCCTCCGCCGCCGTCGCGTCGCCCAGGTCGGCGGCCACGTCCACGAGCCGCGCCCCGCCCGTCAGGGAGGTACGGAGCTCCGCCAGCAGGTCGTCGAGGTCGTCGCCGGCGCCGTACACGTCCGCGTCGTGGGCCAGGTGATGGTGCACCGCCAGCGAGGCCCCCAGCTCCGCCAGCCGCGACGCGACCGCGAACCCGATGCCGCGCCTGCGGCTGACACCCGTGACCAGTGCGGTCCGTCCGGCGAGAGGCAACGACATGGAGGCAGCGTAGGGCCGACGGTCAGGCGAGTGAGATGTCGGGACACTCCTCGCGGGCGACGCAGCGCCTCAGCACGACGCCGCAGCTGGCGCAGGCCTCCTCGTGGAAGCAGAAGCCCCACCACGTCGGCACCTCCGGGCAGGCCATGTCGCTGCCCGCGAAGTGCGGGGCCCATCGGATCACCGGCGTGTGCTCCCGACCCTCCTGGCCTCTGCAGCCGTGGCCGTTGCGATGGCCGCTCCGCGGCACCGGCACCAGGCTGATGGACTCGACGAGCCCGTCGTGGTGGTAGCCGTAGTCGTCCCACAGGACGGAGCCGGGCTCGGCGGAGCCCGAGGAGGGGGATGTGTCCGGGGTCGTGCCGTTCATCGGGCGCTCGTACCCGTCCGCCCACGGGCAACACACCGGTGCAGACCACTACTCGGATCCGCGGCCGGCCCTTCCCGGCGGACCCGAGGGCCCGCCGGGAAGTCGACACGACAGGCACAACGGTCAGCCGGTCGCCTCGATCACCAGGTTGGTCGCCGTGGCGACGGCGACCTCGGCCGTGCCGAAGCCGGCCTCGCGGAACGCGGCCGTGAGCCTGGCCGGTCCGGCCTGGGCGCCGAGCGCGGCACCTCCCTCGGAGAGGCTGTGCGGCACGCACAGCGCCGAGCTGCCCACGTAGAACACCCCCGCGATCGGGTTGGCGAGGTTGGCCTCGAGCGTGTCCTCGGCGAACGGCTCGACCGCCACGACCCGTCCGCCCGGCGCCAGCACGCTCCGGGCATGGGCCAGCGCACCGACCGGGTCGCCGAAGTCGTGGACGGCGTCGAAGAACAGCACCAGGTCATGGCTGCCGGCGTACGACGTCGCGTCGGCGACCTCGAACTGGACGCGGTCCGCGACCCCGGCCTCCTCCGCGGCGGCGCGGGCCAGGCGGATCGACTCCTCGTGGTAGTCCACGCCGACGAACGTCGATCGCGGGAAGGCCTCGGCCAGCATGATCGTCGGTACGCCGAGGCCGCAGCCGACGTCGAGCACGCGGATGCCCGACTGGAGGCGGTCGACCAGACCGTCCACCGCGGGCAGCCACTCGGTGAGCAGCGAGTTGCGGTACATCGTCCCGTAGAAGCGGGCCACCCCGCTGAACAGGCGCGGGTCGTGCTCGTGCCAGGCGATGCCCTCGCCGGTGGTGTAGGCGTGCGCCAGCCTGTCGACGGCCGCCCACACCGCCGCGATGAGCTCGAACCCGGCCATCATCGCGGTCGGGCTCTCCTCCTCCGCGAGCACGGCCGCGGCCTCGGGCGAGCACGTGAACGACTTCGTCGCGGCGTCGTACGTGAGGTAGCCGTTGGCCGCCTGGGCCGAGAGCCACTCCTGCACGTAGCGCGGGGTGATCCCCGAGCGCTCCGCGAGCTCGGTCGTGGTGGCCGACCCCAGGGAGGCGAGCGCCTGCCACAGACCGAGCCGGTCGCCGAGGTACACGAGGATCGCGTTGTACGCCGCTGCCTGGTCGCCCGCCACCTTGCCGACGAACTCCTCGAGCCTGCTGAAGTCGAGGACGGGTGCGTCGAGCTGTGCGGTCATGGTTGGTTTCCTTTCGTCGGGCGCCCGGTCGGCGCCGTCGAGGACGACCTTCCGGGGTCCGGCTTCCAGCCCCCTTCCACCGCGGGAGCGGTGTGTGACAGCCCCGTGACAGGGATGTCGTGCCACCGTGGGCACATGGACGACCTCGGCACCGTGTTGACGATCTGGGCACACCCCGATGACGAGACCTACCTGGTGGGCGGTCTGTCGGCCGCGCTGACCGACGCCGGGCACCGCGTCGTGTGCGTCACCGCGACCCGCGGCGAGGCCGGGGTGGCGGGTGCCGCGCCCGCGGACCTCGACCGGCTCGCGCAGGTCCGGACGACCGAGCTCGAGGCGGCGCTGCGCATCCTGGGCATCGAGGAGCACCACTGGCTGGACTACCCGGACGGTGGCTGCGCGGATGTCGACGCGCAGGAGGCGGCGGACCGGATCGCCGCCGTCATCGACGACGTGCGCCCCGACACGGTGGTGACGTTCGGCCCCGACGGGTTCACCGGGCACCCCGACCACCAGGCGGTCAGCCGGTGGACCGACCTCGCCCTCGCCCGGGCGTCCACGCGCCCCCGCCTGCTGCACGCGGTTCGTCGGGAACACGTCGTCGACCGGGAGCTCGACGAGGACTTCGGGGTCTTCGAGCTCGGCCGGCCGCGGGTGTGCGCCGACGACGAGCTCGCCGTGCTGCTGGAGCTCGACGGGGTGCTGCTGGACCGCAAGGTCGAGGCGCTGCTCCAGCAGGTGTCGCAGACGGGCGGGCTGGTCGAGACGGTCGGCCAGGATCGGTTCCGGGCGTGGGTCGCCAGCGAGAGCTTCGCCGAGCCCAAAGCCAGGTGACGCGGCCACCCGCCCTCGGGCACAGTGCTGGGGTGGACCGCAACGGCCTTGCCCTTCGCGTGGACGTGCTCGGGCCGCTGGTGCTGCGCGTGGGCGGTGGCGAGGTCCCGGTGCCCGGCTCCCGGCGACGCGCCCTGCTGGCGCTGCTCGCACTCGAGGGCGATCGCGGGGTCGGCACGGACCGGCTGGTCGACTCGCTGTGGCCCGACGAGCCGCCGGAGAACGCCGCCCAGGCGCTGTACAGCCTCGTCCACCGGCTCCGCCGCCACCTCGGACCGCTGGCGGACCGGCTGGAGCGGCAGGCGAACGGCTACCGCCTCCACCTCGACCCGTTCGAGCTCGACGCGGACGCGGCCCGGCGGCTGGCCGCCTCGGACCCGCAGTCGGCCCTGATGCTGTGGCGAGGCCCCGCGCTGATGGAGTTCCGGTCGTTGCCCGAGCTGGAGATCGCCTCGGTCGGCCTGGACGAGCTGCGGCTGACGCTCGTCGACGACGTGCTCGAGGCACGGCTGGCGAACGGGGACCACGACGTGGCCGGGGACGCAGCCGCCGCCGCCGCGGCGGCTCCGCTGCGCGGGCCCACCGCGCTGCTGCACGTGCGCGCCCTCGCCGCCGACGGCCGCGCAGCGGAGGCGATGAGCGCCGCCCAGGCCTTCCGGCGACGGCTGGTCGAGGAGACCGGGCTCGACCCCACGGAGGCGTTGGCCGAGCTGGAGCAGCAGGTGGCCGCCGGGTCCGTCCAGCGGGCCTCCGTCGTACGTCGGGTGGCCCGGCCGGACGGCCCGATGGTGGGCCGGCAGCACGACCGCACGGAGGTGGTGCGGCTGCTGGGCGCGCACTCCGTGGTCACCCTCACCGGGCCCGGTGGCGTCGGCAAGACCCGGCTCGCGCTCGACATCGCGGCAGACCTGCCCGTGCCCGACGAGGCGGTGGTCGTCCCGCTCGCCGTCGTCGACCGCGCCGACCGCGTCGGCCAGGCGGTGGTGTCCAGCCTGGGCCTGCGCATCTCCGGCGACGCCGGCCCCGACCGGATCGCCGCGGGGCTCGCCGACCGCGACCTGCTCCTCGTCCTGGACAACTGCGAGCACGTGGCCCCGGCCTGCCGCGAGCTGGTGGTCGCGCTCCGGCGCCGCTCGCCCGGCGTACGGGTGCTCGCGACGTCGCGGATCACCCTGCAGGTGCCCGGGGAGTACGTCCTGCGGCTGCACCCCCTCCCGGTGCCGAGCGACGTCACGGACCTGGCGTCGCTGCGCCGGCAGTCGAGCGTGCGCGCCTTCGTCGAGCACGCCCGACGGCGGCGGCCGGACTTCGAGCTCACGTCGGAGGGGGCGCCGGACCTGGTCGAGGTGCTGCGCCGGCTGGACGGGCTGCCACTCGGCATCGAGCTGGCGGCGCGGCAGGTGGCGGTGATGCCGCTGGCGGCGGTTCGCGAACGGCTCGACCGGGCCCTGGACCTCTCCACCGGGCGACAGGGTCGCGAGGAGGAGCGGCAGCGGACGCTGCGGACGACGATCGAGTCGTCGTACCGCCTCCTCACGGCGGACGAGCAGCGGCTGCTCCGCGCCGTCGCCCCGTTCATCGGCGGCGTCGACCTGGCGACGGTCGAGGTGCTCGCCGGGCAAATGGACGGCGACCCCCTCGACCACCTGCACCGCCTGGTCGACTCGTCGCTGCTGGTGGCCGACGCGGAGAGCGCGCGCTACCGGCTGCTCTTCACCGTCCGCGCGTTCCTCGTTGACGAGATCACCAGGCTGGGCGAGACCGAGGAGTCGCACGCCCGGTTCGTGGAGCGGTGCCGCGCCATCGCCGAGGACATCGAGGCGCGGATGCGCGGCCCCGACGAGGCCGTCACCGACCAACGGCTGCGTACGGAGGTGGACAACCTGCGCGCCGCCCGCGACCTCGCGCCCGCCGACGCGAAGGTGGCGATCACCGTCGCGGTGAACCAGGTCGTCACCTGGCGGGACCTGCGGGAGATCTGGGGCTGGTCCGTCGAGCTCGCCGAGGACCCGGCCCTCGTCGCGCACCCGGACCGGGCGACGATCCTCGCCGGCGCGGCGGAGGCGGCACGGCTGGTCGGCGACTTCGACGCAGCCGGGCGCCGTGCCGACGAGGCGATCGCCGCCGGCACCCGCGAGACCCACCTCGCCGCGCTGAGCCGGGCCTGGAGCGTCCACGCCGTGGTGGCGCACTTCCGTGGGGACTTCGCGGCCGCTCGCGACGCCTGGCTGCGCGCGGAGCAGGGCGCGGGCACCGAGGCGAGCGCGTTCGTCGGCTCGGCCGCCCTCGCCGCCGCCTACGGCGGCGACCCGGCGACCGCCCGCCGGCTGCTGGACCGGGCCCGGTCGCTGGTCGTCTGCGGCTCTCACCGCGCGTTCGTCGCGTACGTCGAGGGCGAGCTGCGGGCCACCACCCGTCCGGAGGAGTCGGTGCCGTACTACGTCGAGGCGATCGCCGACGCCTGCCGGGTCGGCTGCAACTTCGTGGAGGGGGTGGCGCGGGTGTCGCTCGCGTCCACCCGGGCCCGCATCGGCGACGTGCCGGGCGCGGCCGAGGGCTTCGGCTACCTGATCGCGTTCTGGCGGCGTACGGGCCAGACGACCCAGCTGTGGACCACGGCCCGCAACGCGGCGGAGGTGCTCGCGGCGGCGGGTCGCCCCGGGACCGCTGCCCTGCTGCTGATCTGTGCCGACGCCGAACCGGGTGCCGCCGCGGTCGACGAGAAGATCGCCCGGTTCAGCGGGCGTTCCTACACCCCGGTCGAGGCGCTGGTCGCGGCCGAGGAGCTGGACGAGCTCCGCGCCGAGTCGAGGCGGCTCGGTCCGGCGGGGGTGCTGGACCTGGCCCAGGCCGAGCTGGACGACCTTGCCTCCGCCGGGCCGTCAACCCCACCCGACTAGGCTGGCGGAGTGACCGACCAGCCGACTGCTACCCAGCCGGATCGCGCACAGACGGTGGCCGAGGGCATCGCCCGCGTCGAGACCGGCTCCGATCCCGACTTCCGGAGCGCCGTCGCGACGCTCACGGCGCTGGTCGAGAAGGCGCTGGACGCCCACCACCGCGTGGAGACCCTGGTCGACGTCGACGACGAGCACGGACAGCGGGTGGCCACCTGGTCCGGGCTGCGCCGCGAGGGCGTGCTCCGTGGGGTCACCCTCGACGGGGCGACCGCGGACCGGGTCGTCTACTCCCGGGTGGCCGACGACCCGCCGGTGAGCGACCCCGAGGGCTTCCGGTCGCTCCTCAACTCCTTCCTCCCCCGCAAGCGGGCGATCAGCCAGATGCTCCTGCGGGACGGCGACGGACGGGTGCTGCTCTGCCAGCTCACCTACAAGAACGACTGGGACCTGCCCGGCGGCGTCGTCGAGGTCGGCGAGTCACCGCGTCTGGCCGTGTCCCGCGAGGTCGAGGAGGAGCTCGGCCTCACCGTCCCGACCGGCGACCTGCTGCTCACCGACTGGCTGCCCCCGTGGGGCGGCTGGGACGACGCGCTGTGCCTGGTCTTCGACGGTGGCGTCCACGACGCCTCGCTGGTGGACCGGGTGGTGCGCGAGGAGCGCGAGATCCGGCAGGCGGCGTTCCTCACCGTCGACGAGGTGGCCGAGCGGGCCGCCGACTTCACCGCGCGACGGATCGCCGCCGCACTCGAGGCCCTCGAGGCGGACCGGCCGGCGTACGCCGAGTCCGGCCGCCCGGCCTGATTCCCGCCCGAGTCCGGGCAACGGGAATAATTGCGGTCTCCAACTGGTCCAATCCAGCGGCCCGGTTGACTCCGAACCACCCCCGAGCCCCGACCCCGAGGAGATCTGCGTGCCCACTCTCAGTGACTTCACCGCCCAGACCATCGACGGACGCGAGCAGGACCTCGGCGAGTACGCCGGCAAGGTGGTCCTGGTGGTCAACACCGCCTCACAGTGCGGTTTCACCCCGCAGTTCGGCGGCCTCGAGCGGCTCTGGGACCAGTACGGCGACGACGGCCTCGTGGTGCTCGGCTTCCCGTGCAACCAGTTCGGCAGCCAGGACCCGGGCGACGACAGCGAGATCGGCCAGTTCTGCCAGGCCAACTACGGCGTGACGTTCCCGATGTTCGCCAAGGTCGACGTCAACGGCGACGAGGCCCACCCGCTCTTCCGCTGGCTCACCTCCGAGAAGCGCGGCCTGATGGGCGACCGGGTCACGTGGAACTTCACCAAGTTCCTCGTCGGTCGCGACGGACAGGTGGTCAAGCGCTTCGGCTCGACCACCAAGCCCGAGAAGATCGCCCCCCGCATCGAGAAGGCGCTCGCCCTGCAGGACTCAGAACAGCGCTGACGCGAGGTTCTGCCGGCCGCGGATGACCCGCGGGTCGTCGTTGCCGACGGCGGCGAAGAGCCCGAGCAGGTGGGTGCGGGCGCGGTCGCGGTCGTCGCCCGCAGTGCGCCGGACCAGCTCGGTGAGCCGGCCGAACGCGTCCTCCACGTGGCCGCCGAGCATGTCGAGGTCGGCGACCATGGTCTGCGCGTCCACGTCGTCCGGGGACTCGGCCGCCGCGGCCCGGGCCTGCTGCAGGTCGACGCCCTGGGTGCGGTGCAGCACCTTCGCCATCGCCAGCCCGGCCGAGGCCTCGGTGTCCGCCGGGTTGGCGTCCACCAGCTTCTGGTACTCCGCGACGGCCCGGTCGAGGTCGCCCTCGCCCAGCGCGTCCTGCGCGGCGGCGTAGCGCGGGTCGACCGCGGGCTCCTCGCCCTCGACCGCAGCCGGGGCGCCGCTGGTCCGCGGCTGGTGGCGGGTGGTGACGCCCTGGGCGGTGACCTGCTGCATCACCTGGGTGAGCGCGGTGCGCAGCTCGTCGATCGGCAGCGCGTCCTGGAGCAGCGGCATCGGCCGGCCGTCGAGGACCAGCACCACCAGCGGGATCGACGGCACCTGCATCGCCTGGGCGATCCCCGGCGCCGCGTCGATGTCGACGAGGCCCGCGAGGAACCGTCCCTCGAACTCGTCGGAGAGCGTGCGTACGTCGTCGGCCAGGGTGCCGCTGTCGGGCATCCGGGTCCGGGAGTAGAACACCAGCAGGATCGGCGCCGTCATCGACGCCTCGAGCACCTCCTGGAAGTTCTGCTCGGTGAGGTCCACGGAGTACGCCGAACCGCCCTCTCCGCCGGCCGGGGCACGGCCGCCGGGGGCTGGGGGGCCACCCGAGGGGGCTCCTGCGGGTGCCGCGGGGCGGCGCAGGGCGGACAGGTCGATCGCACCGGGACGCGAGAACGGCTGCTGGCTCATGGGGACATCTTCTCCGATGCTCCGGCACGGGGCACGGCTGGTCCCCCGAATCGCCGCCGGAACGAGGTCATGCGAGGATGGCCGCGCTCAAAGGAGGAGAGTCGAGTTGACCGAACCGACGTACGACTTCGCGGGTCGGCATGTCCTGGTCACCGGTGGAACCCGCGGCCTGGGCCGCACCCTGGCCGCCGCCTTCCATCGGGCCGGTGCCCGCGTGACCGTCACCGGCACCCAGTCGCTCACCAGTGCCTACGACGCCTCGATCGCGCGCTACTCCTACGAACGCCTCGAGCTGACCGACCACGACTCGATCGTCCGGGTGGCCCAGGCCGTCGGCCCGCTCGACGTCCTCGTCAACGCCGCCGGGGCCCGGATCCCCACCTCGATCGACGTCCACGAGCGCGAGTTCGTCTCGCAGGCGATCCGCCTCGGCCTGGTCGGGCCCTCCCACCTGGCCAACCGGCTGCGCTACCGGCTCGGCGAGAGCCAGATGCGCGGCGGCGGGGTGGTCCTCAACACCCACTCGGTACGCCGCTGGCTCGAGATCTCGCACGGCGCGGCGGCCGCGCAGGCGGAGATGCTGTCGATGACCTCGCGGCTCGGAGCCAGCTGGGCGCGGACCGGCGTCCGGGTCAACGGCGTCGCCTCCACCATCGCGACCGCCCACTCGGCGCCGTTGCGCGTCGAGATCGACCGGTCCTCCGGCCCGCTGCTCACCCGGCCCCGCCCGCTGCAGTCGGGCACCCTCCAGGACGTCGCCCAGGCGGCGCTGTTCCTGGGCAGCTCGGGCGCGGCGTACATCACCGGCCAGACGCTGATGGTCAACGGCAGCGGCCTCGGCGGAGCCCGCCGCAGCCACTGACCGGCTGCGCGTGAACCCGTCCCCGGCTGGGTAGGGTCGCCTGCGTGGGTGAAGTCTTCGCGGGACGCTACGAGCTGCTCGACCCGGTCGCCGTCGGCGGCATGGGCACCGTGTGGTGCGTCCTGGACCGCGCCGACCACCAGGTCAAGGCGGCCAAGATCCTGCGCCAGTCCGACGCAGCGTCGTTGCTCCGCTTCGTCCGCGAGCAGTCGATGCGCATCGACCACTCCCACGTGGTCACCCCGCAGTCCTGGGCGGGCATGGACGACCGGGTGCTGTTCACGATGCCGCTGGTCCGTGGCGGCTCGGTCTCCCAGCTGCTCAAGGCGTACGGCGTGCTGCCGCCGCGCTGGACCGCGCTGCTGGTCGACCAGACCCTCCAGGCACTGGAGGCGGTGCATGCCGCCGGGATCATCCACCGCGACGTGAAGCCGGCCAACCTGCTCCTCGAGCCGACGGGCCGGGGCATGCCCCACCTGCGGTTGACCGACTTCGGCATCGCGATCCCGCTGGACGAGCCGCGGATGACGCGCACGTCGATGATCGTCGGCTCCCCGGGCTACATGGCGCCGGAGCAGTGGCGCGGCGCCGATCCCGACGAGCGGGCCGACATCTACTCCGTGGGGCGGGTCGGCATCCAGATGCTCACCGGGCTGCGGCCGCCCGCCGAGGACGCCGACGTCGACCTCTCGGCGTACCGCACCGGCGACGCGGGCCACGACGCGCTGCTCGACCTGTTCGACCGCGCCGTCTCCCGCGAGCCGGCCGGCCGTCCGGCGTCCGCCGCCGCGATGCGCGCCGAGCTGCGGGCGCTCGACCTGACCTCCCGTCCACCCGAGCCCGGCGAGTCGATCACCGTCGTCGACACGTTCGGCGACCTCGCCACCGTCGGGTCGCCGACGCCCGCCACCGCGGCGATGACCGCGACCGTCGGTGCCACCGGGCTCCCCGCTGGGAAGCGGGACGGCTCCCCCGCGGACGCCACGCGGGTCCAGCCGGTCCCGTCCTCGGCCGGCCGGGGCTCGCCGCTGCCGGGGATCGTGCTGATCGTCGTCGGCGTGCTCAGCATCGTCGCGGCCCTGGTCCTGCTGCTGGCCTGAACGGGTGCTGGCGGCGGCCGGCCGGCTGGCCTACCGTCGCTGCCATGACCGAACCGCCCCGGCGCGATCTCACCCCCGGCATGCAGGAACAGCTCGAGCTCGGCTACGTGTTCGGCGGCCTGACCACGTTCGGACAGCGGCCGCTGGTCACCGACGCCGACCAGCTCGACGCCTGGCAGCCGGACGTCGCGATCGTCGGGGCGCCGTTCGACATCTCGACGAGCAACCGCCCGGGAGCGCGCTTCGGGCCGCGGGCGATCCGCGCGCTGGCCTACGAGCCCGGCACCTACCACCTCGACCTGGGCATCGAGATCTTCGAGCACCTCGAGGTCGTCGACTTCGGCGACGCGTTCTGCCCGCACGGACTGACCGAGGCCAGCCACGCCAACATCCGCGAGCGCGTGCACCAGGTGGCCTCGCGCGGCATCGTGCCGGTCGTCCTGGGCGGTGACCACTCGATCACCTGGCCGGCCGCCACCGCGGTCGCCGACGTGCACGGCTACGGGAACGTCGGGATCGTGCACTTCGACGCCCACGCCGACACCGCCGACCACATCGACGGCAACCTGGCCAGCCACGGCACCCCGATGCGCCGGCTGATCGAGTCCGGCGCGGTCCCCGGTGACAGGTTCGTCCAGGTCGGGCTGCGCGGCTACTGGCCGCCCGCGGACACGTTCGCGTGGATGCGCGAGCAGGGCATGGTGTGGCACACCATGCACGAGATCTGGGAGCGCGGCTTCAAGGCGGTGATGGCCGATGCGGTCTCCGAGGCGATGTCGAAGGCCGACCACCTCTACCTCTCGGTCGACGTGGACGTGATGGACCCGGCGCACGCGCCGGGCACCGGCACGCCGGAGCCCGGCGGGATGACCAGCGTCGACCTGCTCCGGATGGTCCGCCAGCTCGCGCTGGAGCACGACCTCGTGGGCATGGACGTCGTCGAGGTCTCCCCCGCGTACGACGTCAGCGACCTCACCGTGAACGCCGCCCACCGGATCGTCTTCGAGGCGCTCGCCGGGATGGCCGAGCGCCGGCGGCGGAAGGCAGCCGCCGACGGCTGAGGGTGCGCTAGCGGCGACGCAGCCGCAGCGTGCCGAGCCCGCAGCAGGCCAGTCCGAAGAGCCCGAGCCCGAGCGCCGCGAGGCGTCTCGTGTCCGAGGCTGCCTCGTCGTCCTGCGGCGCCGGGTTGCCGGACGCGACGGTCGAGAACGAGTCCTCGCCCACCAGGAACGGCTCGTTCCGGTCGTAGGCAGGCGCACCTTCGGCCTCGCCCTGGACCTCGACGGTGAGCTCGTAGGGGAAGGAGATCGGCTCCTCCTCACCCGAGGACGGCTCGACGGCCACCGCGATCCAGTAGTCGCCCGGCAGGTACGTCGCCGAGCCGCCGTACCGCGACAGGTAGCGCACCGGCCCGGCCGCGTCACCGACGCGTTGCGCCTCGTCGCCGTCGAGCGCGGCCGACGCATCGGCCTCGGGGTGCGTGTCCAGGGTGTTGCGCATCGGGTTGAACAGCGTCAGCTCGAAGTCCGGGCCGAAGCCGCTGGTCTGCTCGGCCAGTGCCGGCTCCATCGTGGGGACGTCCATGCGCACCGCGAGCGTCTGCCCCCAGTCCAGCGAGACGCGGTAGAGCTTGACCTCGCCCTCGTCACCGGTGTCGGCGTAGGTGCCGCTGTCCAGCAGCGGGGCGTCCTCGAAGCTGTCGGCACCCGTCGTGTCATCGGGTGTGCCCGGGCGCGGGACGTCGTACGGCGGCTCCTCCTCCGGAGCCGCGGGCAGCTGCTCGCTCGGGTCCTCGAGCGCGGCCTCCTCGACGATCTTGATCGCCACGGGGAGGTCGGTGTCCACGTCGCTCAGGCCCCGGCCCACCGAGAAGTTGATGACCTTGGCGCGCAGGCACGGGCCGTTCAGGTCGCCCTGCTCGGTGCCCTGGAGGGTGATCTCGGCGCCGAACGGGGCGTCGGGGAAGAGGTAGGAGGGCGAGGAGGAGTCCGATCCGCAGGAGGTGCCGTCGGGGGTCTCCGCGGTGATCTCGAGCTGGTCGCTGCCGTCGTTCTGCGAGGTGCCCACCACCCCGATGTGCACCGTGGAGAACGGCATCCCGTCGGTGCGTTCGTAGGAGAACTCGTGCTGCTGGCGCGGTCCGACCACGTCGCTCCACAGCCCGGCGGTGAGCGGGGCGGGGTGCTGCGGGTCCGTGCTGACGTCCTCGACAGGCGTGCCGCCGAGGTCCACCGGGTCCGCGGGAGCGACCGCAGGGGCGCCCGTCGCCGCAGGCGCGACCCCGAGGAAGAGGGCGACGAGCAGCGCCGCGGTGCGCATCCTGGGCCCGGTCACGACGGTGACCCTACCCAGCCACGCTCAGAAGTCACCTGCCGCGTGGCGGACGGGGGCGAGGAGCGCGGAGAGCTGCCGCAGGTCCTCCTCCGACATCGTCTCGAGGGCGAAGCCCGAGGCGATCAGGTCGGCGGTGGCCGCCTCCACGACGGCGCGACCGGCGTCGGTGATCTCGGCCAGCACCGCCCGCCCGTCGTCGGGGTGCCGATGACGTACGACGTGGCCGGAGGCGACGAGGCGGGCGACGATCGAGGTGACCGAGGTGGGGTGCACCTGGAGCCGCTCCCCCATCTTGCCCAGCGGCAGCGAGCCCCGGGAGGAGAACACCAGGAGCACCAGCGCCTCGTAGCGGGCGAACGTGAGCCCGTGCGGCTTGAGCAGCGCGTCGAGCCGTGCCAGCACCAGCTGCTGGACGCGCATCAGCGAGGTGACCGCGTGCATGGCGGGGACGCCGTCCCAGCGCCGCCCCCACTGCCGGGCCGCCTCGTCGATCGGGTCGAAGGGGAGGGCCATCAGCCCATTCTCGGGCCGCGCAGGCCGGAGCGTTGGACAACGCGCTGGATGGAGAGGTCGCGCTCGTCGGCCCGGCCGACATACCGGATCTCCCGGAGGCCCTGCTCCTGCGCCGCGGACTCGAAGACGAAGTGGCCGAAGCCGATCAGCCGCCCGTGCAGGGGCTTGACCACGGTGATGTCGAGGATCCGGCTCAGCGGCATGGTGGCCAGCTGCTGGGAGAGCACCCCGTGCACCCGGAACACCCGCATGTTGGTGATCACGAACCGGTCGCGGTGGTGGCCCAGCGTCTTCCACCCGGCGTGCAGCAGCAATGCGACCGCGACGAGGAACGGGAACCAGGCGAGGTCGACGTCCACGAACGGGAACCAGACCAGCAGCGCCAGCGCGGCGAGCGCCTCGAGCGCCGGGCGAACGTAGACGACGGCGTGGTGCTTGACCTCGTCGACGATGACCTCGCCCTCGTCACGCAGCAGATGCTTGCGGATGTTCGGGTCCGTCAGCACCCGGGTCAGTCCCATCGCACGGTCCTAGAGCAGCTCGTTGAGGAAGCGGATGGTCGCGTCGAACAGCCGGGTGGTCCCGTCCCAGACGGCACCGGCCGCCTGGCCGGACGAGTCCGCGAGCCCCGAGGGGTCGCGGAACATCCAGAAGCCGAGAAATACCAGGGCAAGCACGAGGAGCGCCTTCTTGGCGTTCATGAGTGTGGATCTCCGTCCGGTCCCGAGAGAGGCGCGGGAAAGTCGCGCACGACAGGTACGTGAGAGGTGTCTACCGAAGTACGGCGCCCGGGTGTGGGAGGCGCGCCCGCCCACTCCCCGGCCGCGGTCAGGCGCCGGCGCCCTCGGCGTACGACGCCAGCAGGGCGTCGGCGGCGGCGTACGGGTCGGTCTCCCCCGCTGCGACCCGGTCCGCCTGGGTGTCGAGCTCGGTGCGCTCGTGCAGCCCGGTCCACCTCTCGCGGAGGCGGGTCAGCGCGATGGCCTCTACCTCCTGGCGGGCCCGGCGGGAGCGCCGCCGGGCGAGGTCGCCGGACTCCTCGAGCCAGGCGTGGTGGTCGGCGATCGCGTCGACCACCTCGGGCACGCCCTCGCCGGTCTGGGCGATGGTGAGCAGGATCGGGGGCCGCCAGGCGCCGTCGGGCCGGTCCCCCATGGCGAGCGCGTTGCGCAGGTCGCGCCGCAGCGAGGTGGCGCCGTCCCGGTCCGCCTTGTTCACGACGTACAGGTCGCCGACCTCGAGGATGCCGGCCTTGGCGGCCTGGATGCCGTCGCCCATGCCCGGTGCGAGCAGCACCAGGGTGGTGTCGGCGAGCGCGGCGATCTCGACCTCGCTCTGTCCCACGCCGACGGTCTCGACGAGCACCACGTCGAAGCCGGCCGCGTCGAGGACCCGGATCGCCTGCGGGGTCGACCAGGCCAGACCGCCGAGGTGTCCCCGGGAGGCCATCGAGCGGATGAAGACGTCCCGGTCGAGGGCGTGGTCACCCATCCGCACCCGGTCGCCGAGCAGCGCGCCGCCGGAGAACGGGGACGAGGGGTCCACCGCCAGCACGCCGACCCGCTTGCCGGCGGCTCGCAGAGCGCCGACCAGGGCGTTGGTCGAGGTGGACTTGCCGACGCCCGGCGAGCCGGTGATGCCGACGACCATGGCGTGGCCGGTGTGCGGCGCCAGCCCGGCCATCACCTCGCGCAGCAGCGGGGAGGCGTCCTCGACCAGCGAGATCAGCCGGGCCACCGCCCGCGGGTCGCCCCCGCGGGCCTCCGTGACGAGGGTGGGTACGTCGACGGCTCGCCGACCCCGCTGAGTGACAGGGGGCTCGGTCACGCCTTCGCGGGAACCCGGATGATCAGCGCGTCGCCCTGGCCACCGCCGCCGCACAGCGCGGCCGCGCCGGTGCCGCCACCGCGGCGCTGCAGCTCGAGGGCGAGGTGCAGGACGATGCGGGCGCCGGACATGCCGACGGGGTGACCGATGGCGATCGCGCCGCCGTTGACGTTGACCTTGTCCTCGTCGACGCCGAGCTCGCGGGCGGACTCGATGCCGACCGCGGCGAACGCCTCGTTGAGCTCGAACAGGTCGATGTCGGCGACGGAGATGCCCTCCTTGTCGACGGCCTTCTTGATCGCGTTGGCCGGCTGCATCTGGAGGGTGGAGTCGGGACCGGCGACCTGGCCGGAGGCACCGATCTCGGCGAGCCAGGTGAGACCGAGCTCCTCGGCCTTCGCCTTGCTCATCACCACGACGGCGCAGGCGCCGTCGGAGATCTGCGACGCGGAGCCGGCGGTGATGGAGCCGTCCTTGGAGACCGGGCGCAGCTTGGACAGGGACTCGACGGTGGTGTCGCCCCGGATGCCCTCGTCCTGGGAGACCACGACGGGCTCGCCGCGGCGCTGCGGGATCTCGACGGGGACGACCTCGTCGTCGAAGAGGCCGTTCTTCCAGGCCTCGGCGGCACGCTGGTGCGAGCGCGCCGAGAACGCGTCCTGCTCCTCCCGGGTCAGGTGCGCACCCGCGACGTTGCACGACTCGGTGAGGTTGATCATCGCCTGGTCGGTGAACTGGTCGTAGAGGGCGTCGTAGGCCATCGAGTCGACCAGCGTGGTGTCGCCGTACTTGAAGCCCTCGCGGGACTTCGGCAGCAGGTGCGGC
>JBEVFC010000314.1:0-8828 GCA_040512455.1 Nocardioides sp. | reverse complement strand
CCCGCACGGCGTGTGACCCGGACCGCAGAACGGGCCGGGGCCGCCCCCCCGGCGGGGAGGGCGCCCGCGACACTGCGCTCGGTCAGGACGTGGGCGACAGCAGGTCGGACGGGATGTCGGTCGGCAGGTCCGAAGGCAGCTCAGTCGGGAGATCGGAGGGCAGCTCCGTCGGCAGGTCCGAGGGCAGCTCGGTCGGCAGGTCGGACGGCAGGTCCGGCATGTCCATGCACTTCTTGACGGTGTAGGTGCTGAACGCCTCGACCTTCTTCTGCTCGTCCTTGCTGAGGTCCTCGACCTTCTTCTCGGCATCCTTCTGGTCGTCCGACTCGTCGGCGATGTCGAGGATGATGTCGAAGCCCTCACGCGCGTCGTCGGGGATGTCGTCCGGCGTACCGGTGTCCCCGAGGTCCTTGAACGCGTCCTTGCTCTTGTCGAAGTCGTCGCCGGCCTCGCCCAGGTTCTGGAACGCGTCGCAGAAGTCCTTCTCGGACGCGTCATCCGGCGAACCCCCGCACCCCGTCAGGACGCCGGCCATCAGGAGCACTCCGGCCCCCATCACTGCACCACGCATGCCCTCCACCTCTCGCTCGGGATGTCCCGTCCAGTGTGCCGGTCCCGTGACCGGGCCACGGTCAGGCCTTGCAGGTCTCACCCACGTACTTGCCGAAGGCCTCGACCTTCTTCTCGTCGTCGGAGCTCAGGTCGTCGCCCGACTTCTCGGCGTCCTTGCTGCTCTTGGCCTCGTCGGCCAGGTCGACGAGGATCTCGAAGCCCTCGCGGCCGTCGTCGGAGATGCCCTCCGGGGTGCCGGTGTCCCCGAGCTCCTTGAACGCGTCCTTGTTCTTGTCGAAGTCGTCTCCGGCCTCGCCCAGGCCCGCGATCGCGTCACAGAAGTCCTTCGTCGACGCGTCGTCGGGTGCGCCGCATCCCGCGGTCATCCCCGCCACCACAACCATGGTGGCTCCCACCAGAACTCGACGCATGTCGTCCCTACTCTCGTTGAACACTCGTTGTGACTCAGTCACCCTGCCCTACCCGGATGCCAGACGCGAGAAACCCCGGATGAACCGCGGACGGCGACGTCGGGCAGGACGGTCAGCGGAACGCCGCCGGCAGCGGCACCGCCAGCGCCGCGGAGAGCCGGGCGAGATAGTCGGCCCGCTCGATCTCGACCACGCCCAGGGAGGCCAGGTGCGGGGTGCTCCACTGCACGTCGACGAGGCGCCGGGCCGCGTGCTCGTCGGTGAGCAGGTCCACCAGCCCGACCAGGGCCACCTTCGAGGCGTCCGTCTCGCGGTGGAACATCGACTCGCCGGCGAACAGCCCGGCCGTCGCCACGCCGTACAACCCACCGGCGAGCCGGCCGTCGCGCCACGCCTCCACCGAGTGCACCCAGCCGAGCTCGTGGAGCCGCAGGTACGCCGCCCGGATGTCGTCGCTGATCCAGCCGTGCGGCCGACTCGGGTCGGCGCAGGCGTCGACGACCTCCTCGAAGGCGGTGTCGACGCGGATCTCGAAGCGCCGGCAGGAGCGGCGCAGCGACCGGGAGACCCGCAGGCCGTCCAGCGGCAGCACCCCGCGGCGTACCGGTGACCACCAGCCGATCTCGCCTCGGGGGCGGTTGTCGAACGGCATCGGGAAGTAGCCGGCCCGGTAGCCGCCGAGCACCGTGCCCGGCTCGAGGTCGGCCCCGGAGGCGATCAGGTCGTCGTCGATGCGGCGAGGATCAGGGAACGCCCACGGCGACGGCTGCGGCTCGGTCGGCACGCGACCACGATAGGCGGCTGTGCCCGTCTGCCTAGGATTGCCGGCATGGGCATCTCTGGCACGGTCGGAAAGCGGTTGGCGCCGCGCATCAGCCAGGCGGCACCGGACCTGACCCACGGGTTCGTCCGCCGGGCGCTCGAGCGCGCCATCAACGGCGTCGGCTCGTTGCCGGGGGCCGCGAAGATCGCGCAGCGCCTGCTCGACGAGAACCAGGGTGATGTCGACGCGACGATCAAGGACCTGATCGAGATGCACGTCCGGTACGCCGGCGCGCAGGGCTTCGTGACCAACCTCGGCGGCCTGGTGACCGCCGCGGTGGCGATCCCCACGAACATCGCCGGGCTGGCGCTGATCCAGTGCCGCATGGTCGCCTCGATCGCCTGGCTGCGTGGCTACGACCTCGAGGACCCGCGGGTCCGCAACGCGATCCTGGCCACCATCCTGGGCGAGGACGACGTCGAGAAGATGGTCCGCAAGCGGCGGCTGCCGGCGCCGCCGATGGCGCTGGCCACAGCGCCGCGCCACGACCCCGACCTCGACCGGATCGTCGCCGGCGAGGTCGCCTCCGAGCTGATCACCCGGGTGGCGGGCAAGCGCCTGGCCTCCACCATCGGCCGGCGGGTGCCGATCGTGGGGGGCATGGTCGGCCTCACGGTCGACGGCTTCGAGACCTGGCGGATCGGCCGCTACGCCGACCGCGAGCTCCTGCCCCGCGCCCGGCGGTAGTACGCCAGCGCGCGGCGGCCCCAGCCGTTGTCCTCGGCGGAGCGGACCAGCTTCTCGCGGGCCCGGTACGACGGTCGCAGGTAGGCCCGCTCCAGGGCCCGGTGCGCCTCGTCGAGCTCGCGGCGGAGGTCGGCCTCGGTCTCGCGCAGTCGCGCGGCCTCGACCAGCAGCGCCCTGATCGCGTCCATCGACGCCCGGTTGACCTGACGCACGTTGGGACGGTCGGGGTCCGCGTACGGCGCCGTCGACGGCGCCGGGAGCAGCTCGTCGAGGTCGCCCACCACGTCGTACCCGCGCTCGCGCAGCTCCGCGACCCACGACCGCGACAGGTCGTCGGCCCAGGCCCGGGTGTCCGGCGGCAGCGCGAGGCGGGGGCTGTCGGTGCGCCGGGAGAGGGTCTGGTGGGCGAGCAGCTCGCGGACCAGGGGCCGGTAGTGCGCCGGCTCGATGACCTTGTTGGCGACGCGGTTGATCCGTCGGACCAGCGCGGTCTCGGGCACACCCAGGGACGGGTTCACCCGCTCGGCCTGGAGGTCCAGGGGGATGCCGGTCAGTCCGAAGGTGTCGGAGAACCGTTCCCACAGCAGCGTGGAGGGTGCTCCGGGCGGCGGGACGGTGACCACGTGCACGCGTGACGGGTCGAGCTCGCCGCCCCACCGGGCGAGGATGTCCGGGACCTCCTGGACGCCCCAGAACCAGGTGGACAGCCGGCCCTTGCGGTCGGGGTCGCGGATCTGTTCGAGGAACCGGGAGTACCGCAGCGTCCGCCGGTGCTTGACGTTCTCCTGCCACTCGGCCGGGATCTGGCGGACGAGGTCGCGGGCGGAGAGCACCACGTGGATCTCGGTGTCGGGGTGGCCCAGCGACTCGAGCGCGCGGCGGATCTGGGTGCGGGAGGCGGTGGCCAGGATCTCGTGGCTGATGATCGCGGTGCCGTCGAAACCGCGCACCCGTTCGGCCAGCGCGTCCCAGGCGCCGACGGCCTCCTTCTCGAGGCCGCCCCACGGGAGCCGCATCAGGTCGAGGGCGGCGAGGAAGTGGCCGTCGAACCGGTCGGCGGGGTAGAGGATGCCGCGGGCTTCGAGGTGGTCCCGGTTCCGGAACAGCACGTCCTGGAGGTACGACGTGCCCGTCTTGGGGGTGCCGACGTGCAGCAGGACCCGCGTCGGGCTCACCGCTCCACCTCCCTCGCGCCGGCCGAGCCGGTCGCCTCGTGTCTGGTCTGGTCTGGTGCCTGGTCCCGCGTCCGCAGCAGCGCCCGGAGGGCCACGTCGAGGACCCCGGCTGCGGTGGTGGCGTCCGACTCCTCCCCGTTGCCGGGCAGCAGGGAGGCCAGATCGCCGTGCACAGGGTAACCAGCCCGGGACAGCTCCTCGACCAGGCGCTCGGCCCGGCCCCGGACCCAGGCCCGCCGGCGCGGGGGTACGGCGGGCCGCGCGCCCCGCTCCTCGGCGAGCAGCGGGACCAGGACCTGCGCCAGCAGCCTCTGGTGCCGCTCCGGGGTGACCAGCACCCTGAGCACTCCGTTGACCCGGGTGAGCAGCTCGACGGCGTCCGCGGAGAGGGGCCGCGGACGAGGCCCGGGCGAGGCGCCCAGCAGCGCCGCGGGCGGCGTACCGACGACGAGACGGACCCGGTCGCGACCGACGCGCGCGGCCCAGTCGGCGGCGACCGCGGTCAGGTCGACGCGCGGCGGCAGCTCGTCGCGGCCGGCCCAGTGCCCCAGCCACCAGGTCCAGGAGGGGGTGACCCCGTGCTGGACGCGCCAGGTCCAGACGTCGGCGAGCATGCCGGGCAGGTCGTCGGCGTGCAGGACCACGACCGGGGACCGGAGCCCGGGGCGGCGGCCGGCGGCGCGCAGGGCGTCGCGGCTGTGCTCGGCCAGCACGGGATCGCCGACCAGGTGCAGGCCGCGGCGCCAGGGGACGGGCAGCCGGCGGGGCTCGACCGCCGACGGTGCGGGGCGCGCGAGAGCCCGGTCGGCCAGCACACCCACCGCCATCCGCACGAGCTCCTCGGCCGGCAGGTCCGCGGGGTCCACCGGTGGCGGCCCGAAGGGCGAGCCGTCGTGGATGCCGACCAGCTCGAGGTCGGGCTGGCCGCGGCCCGGGGCACTGGCGGTGAGCACCGCCTCGACCAGGTCGCGGTGCGCGGTGTCGTCGCGGCCGCCGAGGGCGTTGAGCCGGCGGGCCACCTCGAGCTGGATCGCACCGGGCAGCAGCCGGGCGCCCGCGCGGGGAGCGTCGCTGGTGCCCTCGAAGTCGTGCCAGGGCGTGCTGCCCCCGGCGCGCAGGTGGTCCACCCACGCCCAGCCACGCTCCGCGCCGGTCACCATCGTGGCGCCGTCCGGCGGGCGATCACCGTTCACGCAGCTGTTCGGTCCACCGCCGGGCGCGGGCGCCCAGCTCCTTGCGGGGGTCCGGGCGGCTGGCGGCCTCGCGGGTCATCACGGCGAGGGCGTCGACCCCGGCCCGCACCAGCGCCTTGTTGGACGCCTTGTCGGGGTCGCGCCAGCGCTCGTCGACGCTCACCCGGGGACGCAGGTCCTCGAGGTCGCCGTGCACCATCACGCCCGCGCCCTTCACCCACTCGATCCACCGCTCGGCCTGCTGCTCGGCCCACGGCAGCCGGGTCGGCGGCAGCTCCACCTTGCGGGACTTGCGGCCGCCGAGCTGGCCGGAGTCGAGCATGTGCCGGATCATGTCGTCGTGCGGCTGCTCGCCCCTCGTGCGGCGATGGATCCTGCGGTTGAGCAGGCGCAGCAGCTCGGTCTCGGCGATGCCGAGCGAGGCGTTCGAGCGCTCGCTGTCCAGCGGCGCCCAGGCCGGGTCGATGCCGAACGCCTGGCAGAAGCGCAGCCACAGCTCGTCGGGGGCGGCGCTCGACGGAGGGACGGTGACCACGTGCACCCGCTCGGGCGGCAGGGTGCGCGACCAGTTGCCGAGCACCGTCGGCACGTCGAAGGCCCGCATGAACCAGGGCTTGCCGCTCTCGGCCATGTTGAGGAACCGCTTGAACCGCCAGGTCCGGCCCTGCTTCACGCTCTCCTGCCAGGCCGCCGGCAGCTGCCGGGCGAGGTCGCGCACGCTGTAGACCACGTGCACCTCGCAGCCCTCGAGGTCGTTCATCAGCCGGCTGATCCTGGCCGGCGGCGCGGGCGCGAGGATCTCGTGGCTGATGATCACCCTGCCCGAGGAACGGCGGACCTTGCGGGCCAGCCTGGGCCAGGCACCGTCGGCGTGCCCCGGCCTGCCGCCCCAGTCCTCACCGAGCAGGTCCAGGGCGCCGCGGAAGTGGGAGATCGCCGGGGTGGTGACCGGGTTGAGGCGTGGCACGTGCACGTCGTGCTCGGCCAGCCGCCGGGCGTTGCGTCCGAGCCGGTCCTGGAGGTACGTCGTGCCCGTCTTGGGCGCCCCGATGTGCACGTAGACGATGGGGGCGGTCATGGAGCGCATTCTGCCGCACCGGACGGCGTACGCCGAGCCGGGCCGCGCGGACCGGCTCCCCCGGTCAGGACAGCGCGGTGACCACCCGCGACGGGCTCGGCCGACCGAGCTCCCCGGCCATCCAGGCACTGGTGGCGACCAGCTTGTCGAGGTCCACACCGGTGTCGATGCCGAGCCCGTTCAGCATCCAGACCAGGTCCTCGGTGGCGAGGTTGCCGGTGGCGCTCTCGGCGTACGGGCAGCCCCCGAGGCCGCCGGCGCTGGCGTCGAAGGTGGTGATGCCCTCCTCCAGCGCGGAGTACGCGTTGGCCAGGGCCTGGCCGTAGGTGTCGTGGAAGTGCACGGCGAGCTGGTCGGTGGTCATCCCGGCGTCGACGAACCCGCGCAGCAGCGCCTTGACGTGGCCGGCGGTGCCGACCCCGATGGTGTCGCCGAGGCTGAGCTGGCTGGCCCCGAGGTCGAAGAGCCGCTTGCCGACCCCGACCACCTGCGGGACCGGGACGTCGCCCTCCCACGGGTCGCCGAAGCACATGCTGACGTAGGCCCGGACGTCCATCCCGGCGTCGCGGGCGCGCCGGACGGTGGGCTCGAACATCGCGAACTGCTCGTCCAGGCTCCGGTTGAGGTTGCGCTGCGCGAACGTCTCGGTGGCACTGCCGAAGATCGCGATGTGCTTGACGCCCAGCTCCAGCGCCCGGTCGAGACCACGCTCGTTCGGCACCAGCACCGGCATCTCGCGCGCGGCCTCGCCCAGGCCGTCGATCAGCGCCGCCATCACCTCGGCGGCGTCGGCGAGCTGGGGCACCCACTTGGGGTGCACGAAGCTGGTCGCCTCGACGATCGGCAGGCCGGCCTCGACCAGCCGGCCGATGAACGCGACCTTGGTGGCGGTGGGCACCAGGGCGGACTCGTTCTGGAGGCCGTCGCGGGGACCGACCTCCCAGATCGTCACCTTCTCCGGCAGCGCCATCAGGCGTCCTCTCCCTCGGTCTCGTCGGTGTCCTCGGTGACCTCGAACAGAGCGGCACCGAGGGCGACCTGCGCGCCGACGGCGGCCTCGACCTTGGCCACCGTGCCGTCGAAGGGTGCCTTGAGGGCGAGCTCCATCTTCATCGCCTCCATCACGCCGAGCACCTCGCCCGTGGTCACCTGCTGGCCGGGCTCGACGTTGACGGCGAGGACGGTGCCGGGCATCGGCGCCATGATCGCGCCGTCGCCCACGTGCGGACCGTGGTCGGCGAACACGTCGGGGCGTTCGAACACGTGCCGGTGGCCGCGCAGCACGACCTCGACGATGTGCGGCTGGACGTTGACGACGGCCCGCTCGCGGCGCCCGTCGACCTCCAGCACGGCCACGTGGTTCTCGGCCTGGAGCTGGCGCACGTCGTGGTCCCCGACCCGGCCGCGGGCCCGGTCGACGGCGATGGTCTCGTCGAGCTCCACCAGGATCGGCGCCGGGTCGGCGCCGTCCCTCCAGCCGTCGGACTGGAACGGGTGCCCGTGGTCCTTCTCGGCGACCAGCATCGCCTGCACCCAGGCGACGAAGACCCGGGGCAGCTCGCGGTCCGGCTCCTCGACGGTGTGCTGGTCGAGCCACGCGGTGTCGATGGTCGCGTCGCGGAACTCGTCGCTGGCCGCCAGCGCCCGGAGGAAACCGGTGTTGGTGGTCAGCCCGAGGATCGCGGTCTCGTCGAGGGCGGCGACCAGCGCGCGACGGGCGGACTCGCGGTCCGGGCCGTGCACGATGATCTTGCCGAGCATCGGGTCGTACGACGTGCTGACGACCTGGCCGCTCTCGAGCGCCTCGTCGACCCGGGCGCGTTCGGGCCAGCGGACCAGGGTGGCGGTGCCGGCCTGCGGCAGGAACCCGTGGAACGGGTCCTCGGCATAGACCCGCGCCTCGATCGCGTGGCCGTGCAGCGTCAGGTCGGCCTGGCCGAACGGCAGCGGCTCGCCGGCCGCGACCAGCAGCTGGAGCCGGACCAGGTCGATCGGCTCGCCGGTCGCGCCGGTGGCGCGCTGCCGCGGGCTGGTGCAGACGACCACGGACTCGGTGACCGGGTGCTCGACCTGGAGCCGGGTGTTCATCTCGAGGAAGTAGACCTCGCCGGTGTCGTCGTCGAGCAGGAACTCCACGGTGCCGGCGTTGCGGTAGCCCACGTGCGCGGCCAGCGCGACGGACGCCTCGGTGACCGTCCGCCGCACGTCCTCGGAGATGGTCGGCGCGGGCGCTTCCTCCAGCACTTTCTGGTGGCGGCGCTGGGTGGAGCAGTCGCGCTCGAAGAGGTGCACCACGTTGCCGTGGTGGTCGGCGAGCACCTGGACCTCGATGTGGCGGCCGTGATCGACGTACTTCTCGATGAGGATGGTGTCGTCGCCGAACGCCGAGGTGGCCTCACGCCGGGCGGAGGCGAGCGCCGCGGCGTACTCGCCGGCGCTGCGCACGATCCGCATCCCCTTGCCGCCGCCGCCGGCGGCGGCCTTGACCAGCACCGGGTACGCGAAGGACTCCGGGTCCGCGGTGCCGTCGTACGACGGGACCACGGGTACGCCGGCCTCGACCGCGATCTCGCGGGCCGCGTCCTTGCGACCCATCCGGTCCATCACGTCGGCGGTGGGCCCGACCAGCACCAGCCCGGCCTCCTCGACGGCCCGGGCGAAGGCGGCCCGCTCCGAGAGGAACCCGTAGCCGGGGTGGACCGCGTCGGCGCCGGCGGTGCGGGCCGCGCCGACCACTTCCTCGATGTCGAGGTAGCTCTCGATCCGGACCGCGTCGTCGGCCTCGCGGACGTGCGCGGCCGCCCGGTCGAGGTCGGAGTAGAGCGCGACGCTGCGGAGTCCGGCGGCGCGGCAGCCGCGGATGATCCGGCGGGCGATCTCGCCGCGGTT
>JBEVFC010000272.1:0-3319 GCA_040512455.1 Nocardioides sp. | reverse complement strand
GCCGTCGGCGCCAACCTGTTGCTGGCCTACCGGTTCCGGCCGATCTTCCGGCCGTCCTCGCCCGAGCAGGTCAGCCTCGACCGCTACCGCGAGGCGGTCACCCCGATCCGCACTCTGCTGCTGGTCGGCGTCTCCATCGTCGTGGGGCTGTTCGCCGGCGCGACGGCGTCCGGGAAGTGGCGCGAGTACCTCCTCTGGCGCAACGGCGTCGACTTCGGCCGCCGCGACCCCTACTTCAAGCGGGACATCGGCTTCTACGTCTTCGACCTGCCCTGGTTCCACTACCTGGTGGACTTCGTGATGGCGGCCGCGGTGATCTCGCTGATCGGCGCCGCGGTCGTGCACTACCTGTACGGCGGGATCCGGCTGCAGTCGCAGCACGACCGCTTCTCCAGCGCCGCCGCCGCGCAGCTGTCGTTGCTCACGGGCATCTTCGTGCTGGCCAAGGCCGCGGACTACTGGCTCGACCGCTTCGACCTGCTGAACGAGTCCGGGTCGCTGATCACCGGTGTCACCTACACCGATGACAACGCAGTGCTGCCAGCACGCAACATCCTGATGTTCATCGCGTTGATCTGCGCGGTGCTGTTCCTGGTCAACGTCGTGCTCCGCACCTGGCTGCTGCCCTCGGTCGGCCTCGCCCTGCTCGTGCTGTCCTCGATCCTGCTCGGCCTGGTCTGGCCCGGGATCGTGCAGCAGTTCCAGGTCGAGCCCTCGCAGGCCGACAAGGAGCAGCCGTACATCAAGAAGAACATCGATGCCACGAGAGCGGCGTACGACCTCGAGGACTCCGTCGTCACGCCGTACTCCGGGACGTCCGCGCTGACCGGCGATCAGCAGGCCGAGGAGATCAAGAACGTCCCCGGCATCCGGCTGGTCGACCCGGCGCTGATCAAGGCGACCTTCGAGCAGCGCCAGCAGGTGACCCGCTACTACTCCGTGGTCGGGAACCCGGACGTCGACCGCTACACGATCAACGGCATCGACCGTGACGTCGTGGTCGCGGCGCGTGAGCTCGACCAGGACGGCCTCCCCGACGACGGCAAGAACTGGTCCAACCTGCACACCGTCTACACCCACGGGTACGGCGTGATCGCGGCGTTCGGCAACCAGCGTGACGTCGACAACAAGACGCAGACCAGCTCCGACGACCCGGTGTGGGCCGAGACGGACATCCCGCCGAGGGGCGAGCTGACCGACCTGACGCCCGACGGCTACCGCGGCCAGATCTACTTCGGCGAGAAGAGCCCCGAGTACTCCGTGGTCGGCAAGGCCAGCCCGACGTCTGAGGACGTGGAGCTGGACCTGCCCAACGGGGAGGAGAACGCCGCCGGCAGCACCACCAACACCTACGACGGTGCGGCGGGTGTCGAGATCGGCGGCCTGTTCCACAAGATGCTCTACGCGTGGAAGTTCGGCGAGCCCAACCTGGTGCTCTCCGGCCGGGTCAACGAGAACTCCAAGATCCTCTACGACCGCAACCCGCGGCAGATGGTCGAGAAGGTCGCCCCCTGGCTGACCGTCGACCAGGACCCGTTCCCGGCGGTCGTCGACGGCAAGATCGTGTGGATGCTGGACGGCTACACCACCACCGACCAGTACCCGCTCTCGCAGCGCGGCTCGTTCGACGAGATGACCTCCGACGCGCTGGACTCGGGCAACGAGTTCCGCACCCTGCCGACCGACGAGATCAACTACATGCGCAACGCGGTCAAGGCGACCGTCGACGCGTACGACGGCACCGTGACGCTCTACGCGTGGGACGAGAGCGACCCGCTGCTCAAGGCCTGGCGCGCCGCCTTCCCCGGGACGGTCAAGGACAAGGACGAGGTCCCGAAGGACCTGCTGGAGCACATGCGCTACCCCGAGGACCTGTTCAAGGTCCAGCGCTACCAGCTGGCGCGTTACCACGTCACCGACGCGAGCGACTTCTACGAGAACAACGACCGGTGGGAGGTCGCCAAGGACCCGGAGGCGACGGGCAAGCTGCAGCCGCCGTACCGCCTGTCGGTCCGGACGCCCAGCGGCTCGCCGGAGCCGGTGTTCTCGCTGACCTCGGTCTACACGCCGTACCGGCGCGACAACCTGGCCTCGTTCGTGGCCGTCGACGCCGACGCCTCCAACGAGGACTACGGGACGTTGCGGGTCCTCACGCTGCCCGGCAACACGCAGATCCCCGGTCCGGGGCAGATCGCCAACCAGTTCGGCTCGAACACCACGATCCAGAACGAACTGGCCAAGCTGACCCGCAACGCCAACGTGCGGGTGCTCAACGGGAACCTGCTCACGCTGCCCGTGGGGGTCACCGACGACAAGTCCGACGGCGGGTTGCTCTACGTACAGCCGTTGTACGCCGTTCGGAGCGGCACCAGCACGGCGAACTACCCGGTGCTGCAGTACGTCCTCGTCTCGCTCGGTCAGCGGAGCGGCATCGGCGAGACGGTGGCCGGAGCGGTGGCCGACGTGCTGCAGATCGAGAACTTCGAGGAGACGCCGTCTGAGGCGCCGAACCCGTCGCCCCCCGACTCCGGCCAGCCCAACAACGGCGGCCAGCCGGCCACGGTGGTGCAGTTGCTGCGCCGCGCGGACGCCCAGTTCAAGGTCGCCGACCAGGCGCTCGAGGACGGTGACCTCGGGAAGTACGCCGAGGCCACCCAGCGGGCCGAGCGGCTGGTCCAGCGGGCGCTGGCACAGGCGGAACTGCCTGCGGAGGAGGGCTCCGGAGGCAACTGACCCAGACCCGATTTGGCTCGTCACCCGGCGGCCGGTAATGTTCTGTTCAGCGACGCGGGGTGGAGCAGTTCGGTAGCTCGCTGGGCTCATAACCCAGAGGTCGCAGGTTCAAATCCTGCCCCCGCTACAAGTCCGAGAGGCCCTCACAGTCTGACTGTGAGGGCCTCTCGCATGTGCGCAACCATCTCTGCACGGGTACTGATCGCTGCCGCTTGCTGGGTGCGGGTTGCTCCGCGTTCGTGCGCCAACACGACGATTCTTCCTGACCGTCCCCCCGGCCACGAGCGGCCGGGTGTGACGTCACCACCGTTGGAATGCCGTCCCGCCGCCCTACGCTTGTCACGAGGGCCTCGTCGCTTGCTGCGACGGGGCCGGTTCGTCGATCCCGGAAGGCGGAGGCAATGACCAGCCTCGTGTGCAAGTCCGACACTGTGGAGGGCCACTGTCCCAGGACCGGGCCGGAGTGTGCCTGGTACCGATGCATCAGCTGCACCACGGTCATCGACGTCGCCCGGCGGATCCTCTGGCTGCCGTCCCACCGGGTGGTCCGGTACGGCTGAGGCCCGAGGACACGGCCTCCCGGGAA
>JBEVFC010000248.1:0-12455 GCA_040512455.1 Nocardioides sp. | reverse complement strand
TGGGCCTTCGACCCGACCGAGGCCGGGCTGCTGCGCGTCCTCGACCGCACCGGCCGGCTCTTCGAGTGGGACGTCGACGAGGACAGCGCGACCGAGGTGGACGCCGTCGAGGTCGGCAAGGGCTACCAGCTGGCGCCGTACTTCAACGGGGCCGACGGGATGCCGCTGCTGCGCGACAAGCGGACCTACGAGGTCGAGAAGGGCGGCGACTACACCGCCGGCGGCGCCGAGATCGTGAAGACCGACCGCAGCGCCTGCCCGGCCGACGCCACCCTGGCCCGCACCGTGCAGGACGCCAGCGGTGCCGCCTGGACCGGCTGCCTGGTCGGCGACAAGGTGGTGCTGTTCCAGCGGGCCGACGGGGAGACCGACTGGACCGACGCGGGGGCCTCCGCCGCCGACGTACCGGGGGACACCCAGACGCTGACCTGGGTGCTGCCCACCGTCGCCTGACCGTGCCTGCGTGATCTCCCGCGACCGGCGGGGGCGGCGACAGATAGCCTTGCCGAATGATCGACCCCCGCATCCTCCGTGACGATCCCGACCGTGTGCGCGCCGCCCAGGCCAAGCGACGCCTCTCCGACGACGTCGTCGACCGGGCCCTCGCCGCCGACGAGGCCCGGCGAGCCGCGATCGTCGACTTCGAGGCCAAGCGGAGCGAGCAGAAGCAGCTCGGCAAGCTGATCCCGAAGGCCCAGGGCGACGAGAAGGCAGACCTGCTGGCCCGCACCAAGGTGCTGGCCGCCGACGTCAAGGCCGCCGAGGCCGCGCAGGGAGCGGCCGAGGAGGAGTGGCGCCAGGCGCTGCTCGCGATCCCCAACCTGGCCGCCGACGAGGCACCTGCCGGCGGCGAGGACGACTACACCGTCATCGAGCACGTCGGCACGCCGCGCGACTTCGCGGCGGAGGGCTTCGAGCCGCGCGACCACGTCGAGCTCGGCCGGATCCTCGGTGCCATCGACGTCGAGCGCGGCGCCAAGGTGTCGGGTTCGCGGTTCTACTACCTCACCGGTGCGGGCGCGGACCTCGAGCTCGCCCTGGTCAACATGGCGATGGACCAGGCCCGCAACGCGGGGTTCACCACGATGATCCCGCCGACCCTGGTCAAGCCGCGCGCGATGGAGGGCACCGGCTTCCTCGGCCAGGCCGCCGACGACGTCTACCGCATCGAGGGCCAGGACACCTACCTGGTCGGCACCTCGGAGGTCCCGCTCGCGGCGTACCACTCCGACGAGATCCTCGACGCCGAGTCGCTGCCGCTGCGCTACGTCGCGTTCAGCCCGTGCTTCCGCAAGGAGGCGGGCTCGCACGGCAAGGACACCCGGGGCATCATCCGGGTCCACTGGTTCGACAAGGTCGAGATGTTCACCTACACGACCATCGAGGAGTCGTACGCCGAGCACCAGCGGCTCCTGGGCTGGGAGAAGGAGTGGCTCGACAAGCTCGAGCTGGCCTACCGCGTCATCGACACGGCGGCCGGTGACCTCGGCCTGTCCGCGCAGCGCAAGTTCGACTGCGAGGCGTGGGTGCCCACCCAGGGCCGCTACCGCGAGCTCACCTCGACCTCGAACTGCACCGACTTCCAGGCCCGTCGCCTCGACATCCGCGGCCGGTTCCCGGCCGAGCAGGGCGGCATCAAGCCGTTGGCGACGCTGAACGGAACCCTGGTCGCGATCCCGCGCACCATCGTGGCGATCCTCGAGACCCACCAGCAGCCGGACGGGTCGGTGCGGGTGCCGGAGGCGCTGCAGCCCTACCTCCAGGGCCGGGACGTGCTCAAGCCGGTGTCCGTTGTCTGACTGGCGCCCGCGCCTGGTCGCGCTCGACATCGACGGCACCCTGCTGCGGTGGATCGACGGTGCCGGCACCACGCACGAGGAGATCTCCCCGGAGGTGCACGCCGCGGTGCACCGCGCCGTCGCCGACGGCGCCCACGTGGTGCTGGCCAGCGGCCGGTCGCCGCACGGCATGACCCGGATCGCCGACCTGCTCGACCTGCCCGGCGACGGCGGCGAGCGTCTCTGGGTGGTCGCCTCCAACGGCGCGGTGATCTTCCGCTACCCGCCGGTCGAGGTCGTCCACGAGGAGACCTTCGACGCCCGGGTCGCGGTGGCGGCGGTGCTGAAGCACCACCCGCGGGCCCTGGTCGCGGTGGAGGAGCGGGGTGTCGGCTACCGCGTCAACGCGCACTTCCCGACCGGTGAGCTCTCCGGCGACATGATCATCACCGACGTGGACGAGCTGGTCGCCGGTCCGGTCAGTCGCGTGATCATCCGCGACCCGGAGGCCACCGCCGACGACTTCGTGGAGCTGGCGGCACGGCTCGGCCTGCACGGCACCGACTACGTCGTCGGCTGGACGGCCTGGATGGACCTGGCGCCGGTGGGGGTCTCCAAGGCCTCCGGGCTGCAGTACGTCGCCGCGGCGGTCGGCGTGGACCCCGCGGAGGCGCTGGCCATCGGCGACGGCCGCAACGACCTCGAGATGCTGCGGTGGGCCGGCCGCGGCGTCGCGATGGGCCAGGCCGTGCCCGAGGTCCACGAGGCCGCGGACGCGAGCACCCTGGCCGTGGACGAGGACGGTGCCGCCGTCGAGCTGTCGCTCTGGTTCCCCGCACCGTGACGACTCGGCCGTGACCGCGCCGGACACCGCATGAGCACGCCACGGCTGGTGGCGACCGACCTCGACGGGACCCTGGTCCACGCGGACGGGTCGGTCACCGACCGCACCCGGGCGGTGCTGGCCGCGCTGGAGGAGCGGGGCGTGCCGGTGGTGTTCGTCACCGCCCGGCCGCTGCGCTGGATGGACGCGCTGTGGCCGATGGTCGGCGGGCACGGGCTGGCCATCGTCTCGAACGGCGCGATCGTGGTCGACGTGGCGGCCCGCTCGGTGCGGGAGCTCCGCGGGATCGGCCGCGAGGACGGGCTGGCGCTCGCGGAGGCGATCTACTGGGCGGTGCCTGGTGCGTCGATCGCGATCGAGACGCTCACCGGCATCCGTGTGGACCCGACGTACCACGACAGCGAGCACCCGCCCCCGCCCGGCACCCCGGTCGGCACGGTCGACGAGATCTGGACCGACCCCGCCGCCAAGGTGCTGGTGCGGCACCCGGAGATGGAGCCGGTGCGGTTCCGCGCGGCCGTGATCGACGCGGTCGGGTCGCTCGCGGTGCCCACGTGGACGCTCGACGGGCTGATGGAGATCAGCGCCCCGGGCGTGACCAAGGGCAGCGCGCTCATCGAGCTGGCCGCCGAGCTAGGCGTGGACGCCGCCGACGTCATCGCGTTCGGCGACATGCCCAACGACCTGCCGATGCTCACCTGGGCCGGCACGTCCTACGCGATGGCCAACGGTCATCCGGAGGTCCGCGCGGCCGCCGACCACGAGGCGCCGCACCACGACGAGGACGGCGTCGCGGTGGTCCTCGAGCGGGTCTTCGGGCTCTGAGCCCGTGCTCGCCGGGAACCCCCGACGTGCTCTTGACGTCGAAGCCTGAGACCCTGAAGGTTGCTCTCGATCGACACCTGGAGGTACTGCATGCGCCGCGTGATGGTGCTGGCTCTGCTCGCGCTCGGCTGCGTCTTCCTCACGGAGGCGCCGGCGCAGGCCTGCGAGCGCCCGGTCCCGTCGGTGTCGCAGGCGCTGCAGCGGTCCTCGTTCGTGTTCAACGGCACCGTCCGCAAGGTGACCAGCGCCGGGGACCAGACGACGTACGCCGTCGCCGTGGACCGCGTCTACCAGGGTCGGGTCGACCAGTCCGTGATGGTCACCGCACCGCGGACCAAGGCCGACTGCGGCCTGCGCGGCTTCGGAAGGGGTGACCAGGTGATGTTCGTGACCCGCGACGGCAGCGGCGACCGGTTCACCACCGCCAGCTTCGAGGGCAGCCGCCCGCTGACCCCCCAGGTGCGTGCCGCGGTGGTCGACGAGCTCGGCCGGGGCAGCAAGCCCATCGCGCCGCCGCCCGCCGCGGAAGAGCCGCCCCTCGAGATGATCGTGCTCGACGACGGGCACACGATGTCGTTCGCCGCCCTGGCGCTGCCCGGCGGCATCCTGATCGCGCTCGGCCTGGTCCTGCTCCTGACGGCCCAGGTCCTCGGCCGGCGCCCGGCCGGTTCCTGATCCGGCGGCGGACGTGATGGCCCGGCTGGCCCGCCTCTCCGCGGCGCTGCTGCTGGCGGTGGCCTCGGTCGTGCTGCTGGGCTCGGCGCCGGCGTACGCCTGCCGCTGTGCGTTCGCGGACGTCTCCCGTCAGGCCGACCGTGCCGACGCGGTGTTCGTCGGGTCGTTCGCCCGCCCCGACCGGACGGTGGAGGGTGGCCGGATCACCTTCGACCTCGCGGTGGACGACGTCTACCGCGGCGAGGTGGCGTCCCGGGTCACCGTCGTGGCGCCGTACTCCTCCGCCACCTGCGGGCTCGACGGCATCCCGGCCGGTGAGCCGGTCCTGTGGTTCGTCCGGGGTGCGCCGCCCGGCGTGGTCCGCTCCGACCTGTGCAGCGGTACGACGACGCTCACCCCGAAGCTGGCCCGCCAGCTCGAGCGAGCGGTCGGCCCCCCGGGTTCCCCGGTGGCCGACGGCCCGACGCCCGGTTCAGCCGGCTCGAGCGATCAGACCTCCGGCGACCAGACCGAGGACACCAGCGGCCTGTTCCAGGGCGGCCCGCCGTGGTGGGCGTGGACCGCGGGCCTGCTGGCCGTGGGCGCCGGCGCAGCGCTGGCCCTGCGTCGTACCTTCCGGTCCGAAGGCCCCGCCGGCCCCTGACCCCCCACCAGGTGTCACTTCTTGTGCGCCGAGGTGTCAGTTCTTGCGCCGAGCCGTGCGTTCTTGCGGCCCGAGCCGTGCGTTCTTGCGCGGGTCAGAGGTACATGCCACCCGAGGTGCCACCCTCGGGACGCGGCGACTCCGGTCCCGGCTGCTGGTGCCCGGGCTGGCCCATCGAGTCGGCCATCCCCGGCGGCAGCGCGCGACGCATCTGCTCGAGCTGCGTGCGGGCGGCCATCTGCTGGGCGTAGATCGCCGTCTGGATCCCGTGGAACAGGCCCTCGAGCCAGCCGACGAGCTGGGCCTGGGCGATCCGCAGCTCGCTGTCGCTGGGCGTGTCCTCGGTGAACGGCAGCGACAGCCGCTCGAGCTCCTCGACCAGCTCCGGCGCGAGCCCGGCCTCGAGCTCCTTGATCGATGCCTGGTGGATCTCCTTGAGACGCTGACGGCTCGCCTCGTCGAGCGGCGCCGCCTTCACCTCCTCGAGCAGCTGGCGGATCATGCTGCCGATCCGCATCACCTTGGCCGGTTGTTCGACGAGCTCGGTGATGTGGCGTTCCTCGTCGTCGTCGCCACCGGCCGCCTCGGCCTGCTGCTGGGCGGCAGCGACCGCGCTGCTCGGCACGGTCCCGACGGGCTGGCCGTCGGGTCCGACGATGACGATGTGCTCCTCCGGAGGGTTCTCGCTCATGGGGCCAGCCTAGAGGTCAGGGCGTGAGAACGATTTTGCCGATGTGGCTGCTCTCCTCCATCAGCCGGTGGGCGTCGGCGACCCGGTCCAGCGGCATGGTGGTGTGGACGACGGGTCGCACCTGGCCGTCGGCCACCAGCGGCCAGACGTGCTCGACGACCGACGCGGCGATAGTCGCCTTCTCCTCCGGCGGGCGGGCCCGCAGCGAGGTCGCGATCACCGCGCCGCGCTTGCGCAGCAGCGTGCTGAGGTCGAGCTCACCCTTGGTGCCGCCCTGCATGCCGATGACGACCAATCGCCCCTCGGTGGCGAGCGCGTCGACATTCCGGCCGAGGTACTTCGCGCCCATGTTGTCGAGGATGACGTCCGCGCCCCCGGCCGCGCGGAGCACCTCGACGAAGTCCTCGTCGCGGTAGTTGATGGTCACATCCGCACCGAGGTCGGCACACGCGGCGAGCTTCTCGGCGGTACCGGCGGTGGTGAACACCTTCGCGGACATCGCGCTGCCGAGCTGGATCGCGAACGTGCCGATACCGCCCGAACCGCCGTGCACCAGCAGCCGCTCTCCGGGTTGCAGCCCCGCGATCATGAAGACGTTGGACCACACCGTGCAGGCCACCTCCGGGATCGAGCCCGCGGTGACGAGGTCGATGCCGTCCGGGACCGGCATCAGCTGGCCGACCGGGACCGTCACCAGCTCGGCGTACCCGCCGCCGGAGAGCAACGCGCACACCTCGTCGCCGACGGCCCAGCCGGTGACCCCCTCGCCGAGGGCCGCGACGGTGCCGCTGCACTCCAGGCCGAGTACGTCGGACGCGCCGGGCGGAGGTGGGTAGAAGCCCTGCCGCTGCATGGTGTCGGCACGGTTCACCGCGGTGGCGGCCACCTTGACCAGCACCTCGCCGGGGCCGGGCACCGGGTCCGGCAGGTCGACGACGGTGAGGGCCTCCGGGCCCCCGGGCTCGGTCACGATGACGGCACGCATGATCTCACCCTAGCCAGCGCAAGAACTCACTCCTCGGCGCACCAGAACCCGCAGCCCGGCGCGCAAGAACGCACGGGTGGGGGCGCAAGAACGCACGGGTGGGCGCGCAAGAACGCACGGGTCGGCGGTGTCAGGCCTCGTAGCGGTCGCCGGTGTGGTCGACGAGGGCGTCGTCGGGAATCTCCACCTCGACGGCGTCCACGTCGGGGTCCACGGCGTCCGGCGGGCGGTCCCAGGCCAGCGCCAGCTGAGCGGCCGCGGCGGCCAGCTGCTCGATCTTGACCGGGTTGGCGCCCTGGACACCGGCGGCGTACCCCAGCAGGTACGTCGAGATCGGCGCGGCCCGGCGCTCGACGTTGTGGGCGGCGTCCCGCGCGAGGTCCAGGATCAGGGCCTCGTCGACCTCCGTCTCGATGTCGAGCACGTCGCAGAGCTCGTCGATCCAGTCGTGGAGATTCACAGGACCCACATTCATACGAGTCGAGCGCCGTGGCAAGTCCCGATCTCTCGTCGGCGCGTCCAGGCGTGCCGCGGCGCCGACCGGTCCGGTCAGGTGTGCCGCAGATCCCGCAGGTCGGCCCAGCCGTCCACGTCGCGCGCCTCGTCCCCCCGGGCCGCCACCTCGACCAGGTCGAGCGGCACGAGCAGCTTGTGCAGCGGCAATCCGAACTCCTCGCCGTACGGCGGTCGTACGGCGTGCAGCCGCGCCGCGTGGAGCACCATCGCCAGCTGGCGACGGCCGTCGGGACCTCGAAGCACGGCACCGTCGTGGCCGGCGGCGGCCTGACGCAGCCGGCCCACGGTGTCGAGGGACACCCGGGGCATGTCCACGGCCAGCACCACCAGCCAGGCGGGCGGGCGCAGGAAGGCGTCGAGCCCGGCCAGCAGGCCCGCGGCCGGCCCGCCCTGGGCCGGGTCCTCGCGGGTGAACGTCACCGGCCGCTCGGTGGGGACCCAGTCGCCGAGCACCACGACCTCGCCGGCGTCGATGACCGCGTCGAGCGCCCAGGCCAGCAACGTGCGGCCGTCCAGCTCGATCGAGGCCTTGTCGGCGCCTCCCATCCGGGCGGCGGTGCCCCCGGCGAGGACGATCGCGCCGAGCGCGAGCGAGGGCTGGCTCATGCCGCCAGTGTCTCAGAGGCGTTGGGAAGCAACCCGGTCGCGTGGGAGGCTGGCAGGCATGGCCGAGGACCTTCGTGTGGCACTGGTGCAGCGCGCGTCGTCGCTGGATCCTGCCGAGAACCGTCGGACGCTCGCGGAACTCGACGTGGACGCCGACCTGACGGTGCTCCCGGAGGCCTTCGCCCGGGACTTCGGGTCGCCCGGCGAGGACATCTCGGCCTTCGCCGAGCCACTCGACGGGCCGTTCGCCAAGGCCGTCGCCGACCTCGCCGGCCGCACCGGCACGGTGGTGGCCGGCATGTTCGAGACCGCACCCGACCCGGACCGGCCGTACAACACCCTGGTGGTCCGCGGCCGCGCGGAGGCGGCGTACCGGAAGATCCACCTCTACGACTCCTTCGGCTACCGCGAGTCCGACCGGCTCACCGCCGGCCCGTGGGAACCCACCGTCATCGAGCTGAACGGCTTCGGCGTCGGGCTGATGACCTGCTACGACCTGCGCTTCCCCGAGCTCGCCCGGGCGCTGGTCGACGCCGGCGCCGACGTGCTGGTGGTCCCGGCGGCCTGGGTGCCCGGCCGCACCGAGGCGGAGCATGCGCGCAAGGTCGACCACTGGCGCACGCTCGTCCGGGCCCGCGCGATCGAGAACACGGCGTACGTCGTCGCGGTCGGCCAGGCGGCCCCGCGCTACACCGGACACTCGATGGTCGCCGACCCGAACGGCGCGCTGCTGGTCGACGCCGGCCCCGAACCGGGCGTGCACACGGCGGTGCTCACGCAGCAGGTCCTCACCGACGCCCGGTCGACCAACCCCTCGCTCTTCAATCGCAGACAGCGCTCCGGATAACCTCTCCCGGTGTCCACCCCCCGCACCCCCGGCAAGCGCGTCGCCCAGCGACCGCCGTCCCGTCGGGCCGCGAAGCGGGAGGCGCCCGCCCCGGCGGAGGTCGGCCGGGAGGCAGACGAGGCCTCCGCGACGCGGCGAGCCGACCGGCGGGCCGGGAAGCCCGACCGCGCCGCCCGGCGCGAGCCACGGCGTACCGCCACCCCCGGACGACGGGTGGCGCCGCCAGCACCTGTGGCGCCGCAGAAGCCAACCGGCCACGGCGAGCGAGTCGTCGAACCGACCCACGAGATCGCCGGCACCACCGTCGCCGGCCCGGTGCCGGCTCCGGACCGCCGCCTCCGCTGGCTGTACGTCGCCGGGGCCGTCGCGGTGCTCCTCGGACTGGCCGGTGTGGTCGCCGCCGTCCTCGAGGTCGGACCGGGTTGGGTGGACGAGGCCTCGGCGATCCTGCTGTCCACCACGCTCACCTTCGCGCTCGCCGCCCGCACCGGTGGCCGACCCTTCGTCTTCGGTGGCCTGGCGCTGGTCTTCGGCGTCGCCGCGGTGGTCAGCGACCTGCCCTCGCTGCGCGGCGGGGCGGCGGTCCTGACCGCGGTGTGCGCCGGCGTGCTCGGCGTGATGGCGACGGTGCCCGCGGTCCGTTTCCGCGACGCCGTGCGCGAGGTCCTGGTGGCGCTGCTGATCGCCACGGTCGGCGGCCTGGCGGTGGTCGGCTTCCGGCCGGTGGTCTCGCTGGAGCGCTACGACTACCTCACCCTGGCGCTGGCGTTCCTGCTCGCGATCGGGCTGGTCTTCCGGCTCGGCGCCGGCCTGCACGGACTGGGCCGCCGGGGCCTGGTGGTGCTGCTGGTCGGCAGCATCGGCCTCGCGGTGGCTCTGGCGTACGCCGAGCTGCTGCGGCGCTACGGGTCCCAGGACGTGATCGACCGGATCTACGACGCGGTGCGCGAGTTCCGCCACACGGCCGGCGCGGTGCCGCGGCCGATCCAGGTCCTGGTGGGCGTCCCGGCGCTGGTGTGGGGCACCCACATGCGGGCCCGCCGCCGCCAGGGCTGGTGGGTGTGTGCGTTCGGCACCGCCGCCACCGTCTCGGTGGCCGGCATCATGGTGAACCCGGCCACCGGGTGGCTCGAGGCCGGCCTGATCATCGTCTACTCGCTGGTGCCCGGCCTGGTGCTCGGCTACCTGCTGATCCGCATCGACCTGCTGTTCACCGGTCCGCGCGGCAGGCGGGCCCGCCGCGAGGAGGAGGCCACCGCGATCCGGCCCGAGCCCGCGCGTCTCCAGCCGTTGCTGTAGCCCGTGGCAGAGGGGGCGGGATTCGAACCCGCGGCTGACATCTCTGCCAGCGACCGCTTTCAAGGCGGTTCCGATCGGCCACTCCGGCACCCCTCCGAACGACCTCCGGGGAGGCCGCGCAGAGCAGTCTACGGGTGGCTGCCGGCGGGCTACTCCGAGCCGCCGAGCTCGATCTCCACGGCGTCGTACGCCAGGTCGTGCAGCTTCTGCAGGTAGTGCGTGATGTCGGTGAGCAGCCGCTTGAGGTCGACCCGGACCTGTTCCACCTCGGGGGACTCGAGCACGCGCTGGCCCAGCACCGTGAGGCGCATGACCAACGCGTTGCGGTCGCGGAGCACAGTGCTCTCGCGCGCGGCCAGCCACCCGTCGCCGGCCTCACCGGGCTCGCGGACGAGCACCTCTCGGACCGCGGCCATCCGCTGCCGGACGGTCCACCGCCAGTTGCCGAGCGGGGTGCCCGGCGCGCGGGGCGCATCGATTGCCTGGGCGAGCCCCTGCAGTGCTGTCTGGAGTTCGGTCATCGGGGCGCCTCCGATGCTCGGGGACCTTTGAGTGTGGCCCCTCCTCACGCGGACGCACAAGGCCCTGGGGCGGCCCGTTCGAGCCACTTGCGAGAATGATCCCGTGACGTCCGACTATCGACTCTCCCCGCTCCTGGCCGCCCGATTGCTGGGTGCCTCCCTGGTGGTCTTCGGGCTCCTCGTCTTCCTCGCCACCGCCGTGGTGGTGCTGTTCTCCGCACCGGTGCTGATCCTCACGATCACCGTCTGCGCGTGCGTGGTCGGGGTCTTCGCCACCGGGTGGTTCCTCACCCGGAAGGCGTACGTCGTGCACCTCGACGAGGAGGGCTACCACGTCCGCTATGTGCGAGGCGCCGGCGTCGACCGGGCCCGGTGGGCCGACGTCGAGGACGCCGTGACCACCACCGTCGCGGGGTCCCGCTGCGTGGTGCTGCGCCTGCGGGACGGGCGGTCGACGACCATCCCCGTGGACGTGCTCGTGGGGGACCGTGACGAGTTTGTGCAACAGGTCCTCGCGTACCTGAATCGGCGCGGTCCGCGCACCCGATGACACCCGATTCCGCGGCACGGCGCCGAGCCGGGTAACCTGTTCGCGCGCGTCATGGAGGCGTCGCCTAGTCCGGTCTATGGCGCCCGCCTGCTAAGCGGGTTTGGGGCTACAACCCCATCGAGGGTTCAAATCCCTCCGCCTCCGCCAGCGCAGTCCAACTCCCCGCCGGGACCCCCGGCGGGGAGTTGGCGCGCCCCGCAACTTTTGCAAGTTTATGCAAAGCGAGTTTGTGCAGTCCGAATCTGTGGTGTCGAGCGAGACCCGTCCCTCACACTGGTGAAACAGCGACCCCGAACGGTCGTCTGGATCCCCCCGAAAAGCAGAGTGGAGAACACCATGGCCAAGCTCATCACCAGGTTCGTAGCGGCTTCGGTCGCCGCAGGTCTCACCTGGGGAGCTGTGAGCATGGCGGCACCGGCGGCTCAGGCCGACACCAGCTGGGGCCGCATCGCGATCCCGGTGGTCAACGCGATTCCCTGAGGATCCACCCATAGATCCTGAGACGAGGACCAACTCAACCCCCCCACATGTCTGGTCCCAGAGCCAATCCCCCCGGCCCGTCTCAGAGCGAGGGCAGCGAATCCGCTGCCCTCGCTGTCATTTGTCCGGATAACGGAGTTCGCTACCGCCGGGAGCGTCGGGGCTTGGCCTCGTCCTGGCCCATCCGGTAGCCCAGCTGGAAACGCGTCTGGGCCTCGAACTCGTCCTTGAGCTCCGCGACGTACCCGGCGTACGTGCGGGGGCTGACACCGAGCCGTTTGGCGCAGGTCGCGTCCGCGTGGCCCTCGATGAGCATCCGGATCGCCATCGCCCGCTGCTCCTGGGCGATGTTGTTGAGGGTGCTGGTCTCCCGGTTGGTGAACGGGCGGCCGCGGTCCCAGAACCGCTCGAAGATGTCCACGAGGTAGGCCACCAGGCCCGAGTCGCGGATCGCCAGCGCGGTGTTGAGGTCGTCGCCCGACGGGATGATCGCGACCTCGCGGTCGACGACGATGAGCCGGTTGAAGAACTCGTCGAGGGTGCGGACCTCGGCGCCCTCGGCGGTGACCCGGCGGACGTACTCGCGGGTGGCGGTCTGCCGGCGGGCCGAGTGCTGGTAGATCGTCCGCATCGACAGCCCGCGCTGGAGGGCGCTGATGTCGCGGTTCGCGGCCTCACGCAGCGCGGCGGCCGAGCGGCCGGCCTGCGGCTGGGCGGTGAGCAGCTCGGTCTGCGCGCCGGTGACGATGTCCTGGAGGAACCGGTCGATCTGGTCGCCCCGCAGCTCGGTGACCGGCCCGCCCTGCGTCGACGGGGACCGCCGGTAGGCCTGCCCGAGGGTGTTGAACGCGTTGGCCCAGTGGCTGGACTCCGAGATCATCTGGGCGCCCTGCTGCCCCAGCGGCGTCACGATGCTGTCCTGGACCGAGTGCGGGTCGACGACGAGGTAGCGCATCCCGTCGCGGCGCAGCAGCCCGAGCTCGAAGAGCAGCTCCACGGACTCCGGGTTCCCCTTGATGAGCGGGTCGTCGTGGGGTACGCCGCCGCGCGCGGCGATGTCCTCGAAGAGTCGGCTTCCGTCGGTCTCGAAGAGCTTTCGCTTGTCCGCGCCGTACTGCTGTGCCACGTCAACCCTTTCGCAGCGTCCGGGCTGGAATCATGCCAGAAATCGGCGCGGGGGCCCGTCCGGATCTCT
>JBEVFC010000243.1:0-6854 GCA_040512455.1 Nocardioides sp. | reverse complement strand
ACGCAAGAAGCCGCACTTCGGCGAGATGATTTGGGCGGTCGACGGGACCCGACGGAGAATGACGCGCATGACCGCCACCACGACCAGCCCCGGGCTGCAGCTCGGCAACGTCAGGGTCGAGACCCCGGTCGTGCTGGCGCCGATGGCGGGCATCACCAACGCGGCGTACCGCCGGCTCTGCGCCGAGCAGGGCGCCGGCCTGTACGTCTGCGAGATGATCACCAGCCGCGGCCTGGTCGAGGGCGACGCGGTCACCAAGTCGATGCTGGTCTTCGACGAGCTCGAGACCGTCCGCAGCGTGCAGCTCTACGGCACCGACCCGGCGTACGTCGGGCAGGCGGCGGAGATCCTGTGCAGCGAGTACGGCGTCGCGCACATCGACCTCAACTTCGGCTGCCCGGTCCCCAAGGTCACCCGCAAGGGCGGTGGGGGAGCCCTGCCGTGGAAGCGCGGCCTGCTCGCCGAGATCCTCGAGGCGGCGGTCACCGCTGCCGGCCGGCACGGCGTACCCGTGACCATGAAGACCCGCAAGGGCATCGACCCCGACCACCTCACGTTCCTCGACGCCGGCCGGATCGCCCAGGAGTCCGGCGCCGCCGCGATCGCGCTGCACGGGCGCACCGTCGAGCAGGCGTACTCGGGGCAGGCCGACTGGGACGCGATCGGCGAGCTCGTCGCGCACGTCGACATCCCGGTCCTCGGCAACGGCGACATCTGGGAGGCCGCCGACGCGCTCCGCATGGTCGAGCAGACCGGCGTCGCCGGCGTCGTGGTCGGGCGAGGTTGTCTAGGCCGGCCGTGGCTCTTCCGGGACCTCGCCGCGGCGTTCGCCGGTGAACAGATAGCGACACTTCCCAATTTGGGCGAGGTGGTCGCGATGATGCGCCGCCACTGCGAGCTGCTGGCCGAGCACATGGGCGAGGAGCGGGGCTGCAAGGAGTTCCGCAAGCACGTCTCGTGGTACCTGAAAGGATTCAAGGCCGGCGGACCCCTCCGGCACGCGTTGGCGCTGGTCAGCGCGCTGTCCGAGCTCGACGTGCTCCTCGCCGAGCTCGACCCGACCGAGCCGTTCCCGGTGGCCGAGCTGGGCACCCCCCGCGGCCGCCAGGGCAGCCCCCGGAAGCGGGTGGTGCTCCCCGAGGGCTGGCTCGACGACACCGACGGATCCGGCCGCGGAATGACCGAGGAACTGAGCGAGACCTCCGGCGGGTGAGCCGGAACACCAACGATTCAGGGGCTGGGAATGGGACATTTCCAGGTCGTTCATGTTTCACTCGTGTCTTCGCGCCTGCTCCCGAACGTGCAGGCGCATGTCATGTCAGCAACCCGCAAAGGACCAACGCTGTGGCAGATGCTCGCCACAAGCGGGAGACCAATGCCCGCGCTACAACCCCGAAGAAGAAGACTCCGATCGGCCTGTTGGCCGCTCCGCTCGCCCTGACGGCGACGCTCGCCGCGGTGGGTGTGGGAGTCCTCTCCTCCACCCCCGAGACCCGGTCCGCAGTGACCGCAAGCAGCACCAACACCGCCTTCGGCGACCTCGTCCGCGACGGCCGCGACGAGCCCCTGTCGCGTTCCGGTGGCCGCGCCCGGATCGACGACAGGCTGACCGCCAAGGACGCCGACAAGCTCGCGTCGCTGGCGTCGTTCCAGCGCAAGCAGACCGCCGCGCAGATCGCCGCCACCGCCAAGGCCGTCAGGAACGCCTCGGTGAAGCGCTGGAGCACCGCCGACCTCAACCTCTGGAGCGCGTCCGACAAGGGCGCCACCAACCTCGGCGTCCTCGACTCCGGCGAGAAGGTGCTCATCACCGGGCGTGCAGCCGACGGCCGCTCCGAGATCGTCGTGAAGGGCGCCGCCCGCTGGGTCACCAGCGAGTACCTCAGCGACGAGAAGCCCGAGGAGGGCCCCGCCGGCCTCGGTGGCTCCTGCACGAACGGCACCTCGGTCCCCAGCGGCGTGAGCCCCAACATCGTCAAGGTGCACGAGGCCGTCTGTGCCGCGTTCCCGGACATCACCACCTACGGCACGTTCCGCGGCGACGGTGAGCACTCCCAGGGTCTGGCCGTCGACATCATGGTCAGCGGCGCCCGGGGCTACGAGGTCCGCGACTTCGTGCGCGCGCACTACGCCGAGCTGGGCGTCAGCTACATCATCTACTCCCAGCACATCTGGTCCGTGGAGCGTGGCGGGGAGGGCTGGCGGAGCATGTCCGACCGCGGCTCCACCACCGCGAACCACTACGACCACGTTCACGTCACGACGAACTGACGCAGCGGTGGGGGCGGTCCCCGAACACGGTCCCCGCCCACCGCTAGGGTCAGCCTCGATGGATGACCTGGACCTGTACGACGCCGCCGCGCGAGCGCGCCTCGTGCCCGAGCCGCCCAAGCGCGTGGCCGCCCCCGAACGCACCGCGTTCGAGCGCGACCGGGCCCGGGTCGTGCACGCGTCGGCGTCGCGCCGACTCGCGGCCAAGACCCAGGTGGTCGGGCCGGGCAGCGACGACTTCGTCCGCAACAGGCTCACCCACAGCCTCGAGGTCGCGCAGGTCGCCCGCGACCTGGCCCGCGCACTGGGCTGCCAGCCCGACGTCTGCGAGACCGCCGCCCTGGCCCACGACCTCGGCCACCCGCCGTTCGGTCACAACGGCGAGCGGGTGCTGGCCGAGCTCAGCGGTGCCTGTGGCGGGTTCGAGGGCAACGCCCAGACGCTGCGGCTGCTCAGCCGGCTGGAGGCCAAGACGTTCGACGCCGACGGCCGCAGCGTGGGGCTCAACCTCACCCGGGCCACCCTCGACGCCTGCACGAAGTACCCCTGGGCCCGCGGCGCCGCCGAGGAGCCCCGCGGCGTCCATGCCGACGGGTCACCCCGGGTGGTCGTGAAGTTCGGCGTGTACGACGACGACCGCCCGGTCTTCGACTGGCTGCGCGACGGCGTCGACGGGCCCGGGCAGTGCCTCGAGGCGCAGGTGATGGACCTCGCCGACGACGTGGCCTACTCCGTCCACGACGTCGAGGACGGAATCGTCGCCGGCCGCATCGACCTCACCGAGATCGACCGGCCGGCCGCCTGGGCCACCGTCCGCGACTGGTACCTCCCCGACGTCGACGACCACACCCTCGACGCCGTCCTCGACGGCCTGGCCGCGATCGAGGGCTGGCCGCAGACGCCGTACGACGGCACCCGGCGTGCGCAGGCGGCCCTCAAGAACCTCACCAGCGACGTGATCGGACGATTCTGCGGCAGCGTGCAGGAGGCGACCTTCGCGGCCTCCGAGGGCCCGTTCGTGCGCTACAACGCGTCCTTGGTGGTGCCCGAGACGACGCGGCTCGAGATCGCCGTGCTGAAGGGCATCGCGGCGCATTACGTCATGCAGGCCGACGACCGGGTGACGGCGATGGAGCACCAGCGCGAGGTGCTCGCCGAGCTGGTCGCCGCCCTCGTCGACCGGGGTCCGGACGCCCTCGACCGGCCGTTCGCCGACGACTGGAACGCCGCCCCTGACGACGCCGCCCGGATGCGGGTGGTCGTCGACCAGGTGGCGTCACTGACCGATGCGTCGGCCGTCTCCCGACACCGCCGCCTCGTCGGCCCGACCGCGACGTAGACTCCGCGTCGTGGCAGGGCGCATCCGTGACGAGGACATCCAAGAGGTCCGCGAGAAGGCGCGCATCGACGAGGTCGTTTCGGACTACGTCACGCTCCGCAACGCCGGCGGTGGCTCGCAGAAGGGCCTCTGCCCGTTCCACGACGAGAAGTCCCCGTCGTTCCACGTCACGCCCGCCCGGCAGTTCTTCCACTGCTTCGGCTGCGGCGAGGGCGGCGACGTCTTCACCTTCCTGATGAAGATCGACGGGCTCGGCTTCAGCGAGGCGGTCGAGCGGCTGGCCGACAAGTACGGCGTCCAGCTGCGCCGCGAGGACGGCCCCGGGCAGCCGCAGGTCAACCGGGGACCGCAGCGTGGCCGGCTGATCGAGGTCAACAAGCACGCCCAGGCCTACTACGCCGACATGCTCTCCACCCCGGAGGCGCTGGTGGCCCGCCAGTTCCTGGGTGAGCGCGGCTTCGACAAGGACGCCGCCGAGACGTTCGGCTCCGGCTTCGCCCCGCGCGACGGGGAGTCGCTCCTCAAGCACCTGCGCCAGAAGGGCTTCTCCGAGGAGGAGCTGGTCGCCTCGGGCGTGGTCGGTCAGAGCGCCCGTGGCCCCTACGACCGGTTCCGCGGCCGGCTGCTGTGGCCGATCCGCGACGCCAGCGGCGACGTCATCGGGTTCGGTGCCCGGCGGATCTTCGACGACGACCGGATCGAGGCGAAGTACCTCAACACCCCCGAGACCACGATCTACAAGAAGTCCCAGGTGCTCTACGGCATCGACCTGGCCCGCCGCGAGATCGCCCGGGCCTCCCAGGCGGTCGTCGTCGAGGGCTACACCGACGTGATGGCCTGCCACCTCGCCGGCGTCGGCACCGCGGTGGCCACCTGCGGCACATCGTTCGGGGACGACCACGCCCGGGTGCTGCGGCGGTTCCTGCACGACCACGAGGAGTTCCGGGGCGAGGTGATCTTCACCTTCGACGGCGACGCCGCCGGACAGAAGGCCGCGCTGCGCGCCTTCGGCGGTGACCAGAACTTCGTCTCCCAGACGTACGTCGCGATCGAGCCTGACGGCCTCGACCCGTGCGACCTGCGGATCAAGAAGGGCGACGCCGCGGTCCGCGAGCTGGTCGCCCGCCGGGTGCCGCTCTACCGCTTCGTGCTCGCCAACGTGCTCAGCCGTTACGACCTCGACCGAGCCGACGGCCGGGTCGACGCGCTCCGCGAGGCCGCCCGGCTGGTGAGCAGCGTCCGCGACAAGTCCAAGGTCGACGCGTTCTCCCGCGAGCTGGCCTCCAGCATCGGCATCGAGGTCGACGAGGCCCGGGCCGAGGTGCGCCGGGCGGTCGCCCGCGGTCCCCGGCCCGCCCAGGCGCAGGGCCAGGGGCGCGGACCGGTGGTGGAGGAGGTGCAGCAGCCCTCTCGCAACCAGGGTCCTCCCGTCCCCGACCTCCGCGACCCGCGGTTCGCGCTGGAGCGCGAGACGCTCAAGCTGGTGCTGCACGCGCCGGCCGTGATCGGGCGCTTCGCCCGTGACCTCGACGAGAACGACTTCACCCACCCGACGTACCGCGGCGTCTGGGAGATCATCGCCAAGGCCGGTGGCGCCGAGGCGGGCGTCAACGACCCGGGCTGGGCGCCGCGGCTCCGCGACAACGCCATGGACCCGGCCGTCTCGTCGGCGCTCAGCGCGCTGGCGGTCGAGCCGCTCCTGTCGTCCAAGGAGCCCGACACCGCCTACGTCCACGCCCACGTCTTCCGTCTCCAGGAGCTGACCGCGCTGCGTCGGATCACCGACCTGAAGTCCAAGCTGCAGCGCACCAACCCGGTCGAGCACGCCGTCGAGTACAACCGCATGTTCGGCGAGCTGGTGGCGCTCGAGCAGCACCGGCGCAAGATGCACGACCTCGCGATGGGCTCCGCGTGAGGGGCCTGACGCCCGGCCGCGATGCCCTGCCCGACGCCGTACGTCGGGCGCCGGTGGCCGCGGGGGAGAAGGTGCTGGCGGGCGTGGTCGCCGAGGACGGCACCGTGGCGGTCGGCACCCGGGACGCGCTCTACGTCGGCGGGCGCCGGGTGCCGTGGGAGACGGTCGAGAAGGCCGACTGGTCCCAGGACGACGGCACCCTGACCGTGGTCGAGGTCGGCTCGTGGGGCGAGGAGCGGCCGGTCCACACCATTGCCGTGGACGCGCCCGGGCGCTTCCTCCCGCTGGTCCGCGAGCGGGTCACCGCGAGCGTGGTGCTGCAGCGGCACGTCCCCGTCCGCGGCCGCAAGGGCGTCTTCGTGATCGCTCGCCGGCCGCCCCGGGGCGACCGGCCGATGACCTGGGTCTACGAGTTCGAGGAGGGCGTCGACCCCGACGACCCCGAGGTACGGCGGGTGGCCGAGCAGGCGCTCGCCCGTGCCCGCGACGAGGTCGGCCTCGGCTGACTGCGGGCGGGCTCCGGAGCCGACCCCGGATTTCGCAGCCCCGCAACGACCTTGCTATTCTTCCCGGGCTGCCAAGCGATCCCCTGTAGCTCAACTGGCAGAGCATTCGGCTGTTAACCGGAGGGTTGTTGGTTCGAGTCCAACCGGGGGAGCAACGGAACCGCCCCTGACCTGCATCGATGCAGGTCAGGGGCGGTTCGTCGTTTCGCTCAAACCGAGGTTTGGTCACGCTTTGTACGCGGATTGCCCCGCGGCCGGCCCTAGTCAGCACGGGGTGTGACGGCCTTTGCGGTGAAAAGACGCACGTCGTCTGCCGCGCGGAATGCGGCATGAGCGGAAGTTTCCATAGCCTCATCCCCGGGTGCGGCTGAGCGCCTAGTACTGCTCGTTAGGGGCGGGGTGAAAGACGAGTTCCTGTGGAATGTGCGCGGGACTCCTCAGCTGAGGACCCTGGCAGCGTACGGCGATGCGCTCACGGGGCCGTGAAGCGCGCTGGGGGCGTCCGCCGCCGGACACGGCCCGCGTGGCTCCGGCGATCCCATGTACGCGGGATGACAGGCGGGCCGTCCGACGGCATGTTGGAGTCTCCACCCAGCCAGCGCTCGGGACCGTCCACGGGAGACGAGATGCAGTTGAGAGCCACCCTAATCACGGCCGACCCGGCACGGCTCGAGGAGGCCGTCCGTTTCATCGAGACCGACGCACGCAAGCTCGTCGAGGACGAGCCCGGCAATCTCGGCATGTCGCTGAAGGTCAACAGCACGCTCGGAGTCGCGGTGGTGCACAGCTTCTGGGTGTCAGCCGACGCGATGCGGGAGAGCGA
>JBEVFC010000239.1:0-10595 GCA_040512455.1 Nocardioides sp. | reverse complement strand
GTGATCGTCGAGTCGACCTTCGCCGAGGCGGTCGTGCTGGAGACGGTGCTGCTGTCCATCTACAACCACGACTCCGCGATCGCCAGCGCCGCGTCGCGGATGACGATGGCCGCCCACGGCCGCCCGTGCATCGAGATGGGCGCCCGCCGTACCCACGAGGAGGCGGCGGTCGCGAGCGCCTGGGCGGCGTACATCGCCGGCTTCGAGGCGACCTCGAACCTGGCGGCCGGGCAGCGGTACGGCGTACCCACGGCCGGCACCTCGGCGCACAGCTTCACGCTGCTCCACGACACCGAGGAGGACGCGTTCCGCGCCCAGGTGAAGGCGCTGGGCCGGTCCACCACGCTGCTGGTGGACACCTACGACGTGGCCGACGCGGTGCGGCTCGCGGTCGAGGTCGCCGGCCCCGAGCTGGGGGCGGTGCGACTCGACTCCGGCGACCTGGGCGAGCTGGCCCACGACGTGCGGGCGCAGCTGGACGAGCTCGGCGCGACGGACACCCGGATCGTGGTGACCAGCGACCTCGACGAGTACGCGATCGCCTCGCTCGGCGCGGCTCCCGTCGACGGCTACGGCGTCGGCACCGAGCTGGTCACCGGCAGCGGGCACCCGACCTGCGGCTTCGTCTACAAGCTGGTCTCCCGCGAGGGCGCCGACGGCGAGATGGTCTCGGTCGCGAAGAAGAGCAAGGACAAGATGTCGATCGGCGGCCGCAAGTACGCCCTGCGGCGGCTCAGCGCTCGCGGCGTCGCGGAGGCCGAGATGATCGGCATCGGCGAGGCGCCCGCCAACGACGGCAACGACCGGCCGCTGCTGGTGCCGCTGGTCCGCGGCGGGGAGATCGTCGGCCGCGAGCCGCTCGAGGCGGCCCGCCAGCGGCACCTGGCCTCCCGCGACGAGCTGCCGCTGATCGCACGGATGCTCAGCAAGGGCGAGACCGTGCTGGACACGATCCACCTCTGAGCCGGCCAGCGCCGTCTCGAAACCACCGCCCTCATCCCGGCGACGTCAACGCATCCCCCGGGTCGGTGACCATGCCGAAGCGCTCGGCGCTGTAGTGCTCCTCGCCGAGCCGGCGCAGAATCGCCAGCAGCTGGCCGAAGACCACCTGCCCGACCACCATCTCCTCGAGCAGCTCGAGCCGGTCCTTGCTGGCGTCGAGGTGCCAGATCTCGTCGCGAGCGATCCGGTCGGCGGCGTGGACGTAGGGCATCACCCCGGATGGGTCGGACGTGTGGGTCTGGTAGCGCACGATCGCCTCGAGGACCGACGCGAGATTGTCCCGGTCGACGGAGTCGGGGCGGACGTTGCTCCAGCCGGCCTGGGCGATCAGACCGTCGGCGACCTCGCGCACCGCGGCCCGGTCGGGCCCGGCCGGCGCCGGCTCCGGAGCGAGGGCGTCGGACGCGGCGGCCAGCATCTCGTGCACCGTCGAGTGCCGGGACTGGGTGGTGGCGACCAGCTGGCCGAGCCGGTCCACCGGCACGTCGCCGACCTCGCGCAGCACCCGCAGCAGGCCGAGGCGCATCCGGTGCGTCTCGTCGTACTCGGTGAGGCGCGGGGTGAGCTTCTCCCCCGGGTGCAGCAGGCCCTCGCGCAGGTAGAACTTGATGGTCGGCACCGGCACGCCCGACGTCTCCGACAGTTCCGAGATGCGCATGATGTCTCCTTGACAGGCTCCGACGATAGTGCCACTGTCTTGCTAGATACCTAGTCTATCTTGGAGCGGCACATGACCACCATCCGACGCGTCCCCCGGGCCTACCGGGGCGCCGCCGACGCCGCACCCCGCGGCGTCCAGGGCGGCCAGCACGTCGCCGAGGTCCTCACCGAGGACCCCGTCGTCTTCGTCATCGGGATGCACATCAACCGCTGGCGCCGCATCCGCACCTGGTGGCCGGTCTTCACCGGCATGCCCCGCATGCTCGCCGAGCTGCGGTCCCGGGACGCCGGCCTTCTGGGGACGCGGCTGTACTGGAGCGGCCGGACCTTCCTCAGCATCCAGTACTGGCGGAGTGCCGAGGACCTCGGCGCCTATGCCCGGGACCCGAGCTTCCGGCACGCCCGCGCCTGGGGCGAGTTCAACAAGCGGGCCGCCGCGAGGGCGGACGTCGGGATCTTCCACGAGACCTACGTGGTGCCCCGGGACCGCATCGAGACGCTGTACGGCAACATGCCGCCGTTCGGGCTGGCCGCGGCGCACGGCGCCCGAGCGCGCGGCGTACCGGCGCAGCGCACGGCAGCCCACGACCGCCTCGCGACGACCGAGCCCGAGTACGCCGAGGGATGAGCGGGCGCCCCGGCTGACGCTAGGCTCGCCCGCATGAAGCGGGCACTGATCGTCGTCGACGTACAGAACGACTTCTGCGAGGGCGGGTCCCTGCCGGTGACCGGCGGGGCGAAGGTCGCGCACGACATCGCCGAGATCCTGCACAGCTGGAGCAGCAAGGCGCCGGACGCCCCGGACTACGCCCACGTGGTGGCCACCAAGGACCACCACATCGACCCGGGCGCGCACTGGTCGGACCGGCCCGACTTCGTCGAGTCCTGGCCGGTGCACTGCCGCGTCGGCACCGACGGCGAGGCCTTCCACCCCAACCTCGACCCGCAGCCGTTCGACGCGATCTTCCTCAAGGGCGACCACGCGGCGGCGTACTCCGGGTTCGAGGGGCGTACGACGGACGGCGCGGCGCTGACCGACTGGCTCCGCCAGCACGAGGTCACCGACGTCGACGTGTGCGGGATCGCCACCGACTACTGCGTGCGGGCGACCGCGCTGGACGCCGTCGCCAACGGGTTCGCCGTGCGGCTGCTGCCGGACCTGTGCGCGGGCGTGGCCGCGGAGAGCACGAAGTCGGCCCTGGCCGAGATGGCCGTCGCCGGCGTCCGCCTCTGATCGCAAGAACTGCACCCTCGGCGCGCAAGAACACGCACCTCGACGAGGGATGGGGAGTCAGTCGCCGGTGAAGGTGGGGTGACGCTTCTCGGAGAAGGCACGCATGCCCTCGGCGACGTCGGCGGTCCGCAGCAGCATCGTCTGGGTGGTCCGCTCGAGCTCCATCGCCGGGTCGAGCTGGGCGAAGGCGGCCGCGTTGATCGCCCGCTTGGTGGCCGCCTGGGCCAGCGGGGCGCCGTTCCGGAGCCGCTTCACCACCCTCGCCAGCTCGGCGTCGAAGTCCTGGTCGGCGACGAGGTGCGAGACCAGCCCGGCGTCGTACGCCTCCTGCGCCGGCAGCGGCTCGGCCAGCAGTGCCAGCCGCATCGCCCGGGCCCGGCCGATCGACGCGGCCACGCTGGCGGTCGCTCCCCCGTCGGGCATCAGCCCGACCCGCGCGAAGGCGAGCAGCAGCGCCGACGACTCGGCGCACACGCTGAGGTCGCAGGCCAACGCCGCGGACAGCCCGACGCCGGCGGCGATGCCGTTGACGCCGGCCACCACGGGCTTGTCGCAGCCGGTGATCGACCGGATCAGCCGGTTCGCGGCGTCCAGGGCGCGGATGTCGAAGCGCTCGTGGGCGTCCTCCCCCGCGATGTCGGCGCCCGTGCTGAAGGCGGTCCCGGTGCCGGTCAGCACGACCACGCGAACGTCGTCGCGCGCGGACGCCCGCTCGAGCAGCTCGGCGGCGCCGATCGTCATCTCCCCGGTGAGCGCGTTGAACGCCTGGGGCCGGTCGAAGCGGATGGTCAGGACGCCGTCGACCTCGGTGACGGCCAGCCCGGGAACAGTCATGCCGCCAACCTAGCGGCGGTCGTGCCCCGGGCCTGGCGCGTCGGGCCGGTCAGGTGATGGTGATCGGCGCCCCGTTGGAGACCAGCCGCCAGTCGGACGAGGCGAACGCGGTCGGGTCGATGACGCCGTTGGCGGACACCCAGTCGATGAGCAGCTGCCGGATCTCGACCTGACGGTTGTAGACCACGGGCGCGGTCGACACGTGCGGGAAGCCGCCGCCCCCGCTCTGGCGGTAGTTGTTGACCGCGAGCACGAACTGCTCCGACCCGGCGACCGGGACGCCGCCGTACGCCAGGTTCGTGATCCGCGACCCGACCGGCCGGGCCAGGTCGATGTCGTAGGTCAGGTCGGCGTCGAGGCCGGCGACCGAGTCGAAGTTGTAGTCCGGGGTGCCGTTCGGTGCGGTCTCCGTGACCGCGTTGGTGACGTCGCTCATGGGCACCGGGCCGGCGGTGGTCACCGGCTTGAAGTAGCGGGCCGAGAACTCCAGGTAGTCCTTGACCTGCGCACCGGTGACCTTCACCGCCATCAGGGTGTTGTCGTAGATGTAGAGCCCCGCCGCGTCCCGCACGGTGACCTCGCCGGCCGGGAAGCTCGCCGCCCGGTTGAACGGCGCGGCGATCGACAGCACCGGCAGCGCCGCGTCCTCCGGGGCCAGGGCCGCCTTCACGGCGTCCGCCTGCACGTAGTTGACGAAGTCGATGATCGGCACGTCCTCGACGACCGCTCGCGCCGCGGAGAGCTCCTGCGCGGAGGTGCCGATGACGGAGTTGACGTAGCCGACCACGGTGTCGTGCTGGGCACGAACCGCGGCGGCGACCTTCGGGTGCTCGGTGACGGTGTTGGAGTTCAGCGTCTGGCCGGTCGCCCGGGTCACCCGCCAGCGGCCGTGGCGACGCTCGAGCCGCAGGTCCATCACCGCGACCCGCATGCCCCAGTAGAGCGGCTCGACGAGCAGCACGTCCCGACCCGTCCTCGCGTTGCGGACCAGGCGCTGCGGGATGTCGCGGTGCGCGTGCCCGACCAGGATCGCGTCGACGTCCGGCACCTGCTCGGCGACCAGCGTAGAGGCGTTCTCCGGGTACGGCAGCGCGTCGCCGTACGACGAACTGGTGTCCGCTCCCGAGTGGGCGGAGATGATCACGACGTCGCAGCCCAGCCGCTTCAGCCGCGGTACGAAGATCCTCGCCTGCTCGACGAGACCCGGGAACTCCATCCTGCCCTCGACGTTGGCCTTGTCCCAGATGGCGATGCCGGGGTTGGTGAGGCCGAGGATGCCGACGGTGACCTTCTTGCCGTGTCCCACCTTGAGCTTCTTGATGAGGTACGGCGGGAAGACCGGCCGCTTGGTGGCCGGGTCGACCGCGTTGGCCCCGAGCAGCGGGAAGTTCAGCTGCGACTCGAAGGTGCGCAGGTGCTCGATGCCGTAGTTGAACTCGTGGTTGCCCAGCGCGGCGGCGTCGTAGCCGCACAGGTTCATCGCCGCCGCCATCGGGTGGGTGCCGCCGTCGGTGATCGGCGCGATCCGGGCGTAGTAGTAGGCCAGCGGGGTGCCCTGGATGGTGTCGCCGGCGTCGATGGTGATGACCGGCTCGCCGCGGTGCCGGCGCTTAAGCGCCTCGATCAGCGTCGCCACCTTCGCGACGCCGATGTCGTCGGCCGCCGCGTTGGTGAACTCGGCGTTCTTGAAGTAGTCCCAGTTGAAGACGTTGCCGTGCAGGTCGGTGGTGCCCAGCACGGTGAGCCGGGCCCAGTCCTTGCCGTCCCTGGTCCGGCCGGCCGCGGGGCCGGCGGTGTACCCGACCGCGGCCAGGGCCGCGGCCCCGGTCAGGACGGTGCGGCGCGAGGTGGGCAGGGCGGGCTGCGACATGAGGGACTTCCCGAGAGTGAGTCGTGGTGGGGACCGGGTCTTTCTACCGGGCGCTCCCCCGGTGCCGTCAAGAGATCTCCGGCAGATTCACCGGTCCGCCGCACGATCGTCACCCAAGACCCCCCAAGAACTGCTTGACAGTCGGCAATCCGCCGTTCCATACTCTCCAAGAACCATTGGAGGGTTTCCATGACCGACGAGACCACCAACGCCCTGCGGGCCGTCGCCCACCCCGTGCGCCTACGGATGCTGTCGCTCCTGACCGGCACCGAGCTGAGCGCCGCCGAGGTGGCCCGGGAGCTCGGCATCACCCACGCCAACGCGTCGTACCACCTGCGCACCCTCCTCGACGCCGGCGAGGTGGTGATCGCCTCCGAGGAGAAGATCCGGGGCGGGGTGGCCAAGCGCTACCGCCACCCGTGGGAGGAGGAGGCCACCCGCCGCCCGAGGCAGGTCGCCTCGCTCGAGGACCGCGCGCTCTACGTCCGGGTGATGGCCGAGGAGCTGGTACGCCGGTCGCGCTCGTCGAAGGTCGGCGCCCGCTCGCACTACTCCGACGCCGAGCTCTGGGTCTCCCCCGAGGACTACGCCGCGGTGATGGGCCAGATCCACGAGGCGTCGATGGCGCTGCACGGGGCCGCAAAGCCCCCGCGCACCGAGGGCACCGTCCGGGTCAACCTGACCGCGGCGCTCTTCGAGATGGAGCCCGGCCAGCGTGAGGAGGACGAGCGATGAGCCGGCGCAGCTCCCTGGCACCGCTGGCGGACCGCCAGTTCCGCTACTTCTTCGCCTCCCGGGCGGTCAACATCGCCGGCTCGATGATGGCGCCGATCGCGCTCGCCTTCGCGGTGCTGGCCATCGAGGACAGCGCCACCGCCCTCGGGCAGGTGCTCGCGGCGCGCAGCGTCCCGATGGTGGTCTTCCTGCTGCTCGGCGGTGTGATCGCGGACCGAGTGGACCGGCGGCTGGTCATCCAGGTCGCCAACGCGATCTCGGCACTGTCGCAGGGCCTGGCGGCGTACCTGGTGATCACCGGGCACGCCGAGCTCTGGCACCTGGTCGTCATCGAGGCGGTCAACGGCACCTCCTCGGCGGCGTCCTTCCCCGCGATGCAGGGGATGATCCCGCAGCTGGTGCCGCGCGCCCAGCTCCAGTCCGCCAACGTGCTGCTCTCCATGGTCCGCGGCGCCCTGATGGTGCTCGGCCCCACGATCGCGGCGCTGCTCGTGGTCGGCGTCGGCCCGGGGTGGGCGCTCGCCGTCGACGCCGGCACCTGGCTGGTCGCTGCGGTGCTGCTGCTGCCGGTCCGGCTGCCGAAGCGCACCAGCGCGCCCACCGCCGGCGTGCTGCACGACCTCGTCGAGGGCTGGACCCTGTTCCGCAGCACCACCTGGCTCTGGGCGGTGGTGCTCGGGTTCGGCGCCCTGAACGCCATCCACGCCGGTGCCTGGTTCACGCTCGGGCCCGCCGTCGCCCGCGACACCATCGGCGTCGCCGGCTGGGGGTACGTCGTCTCCGCCGAGTCGGTGGGCCTGCTGCTGGCCACCGCGGTGCTGCTCAGGGTGTCGTTCCGCTTCCCGCTGCGCGCCGGGATGCTCGGCTGCCTGGTGTTCGCGGCCCCGCTGCTGCTGCTCGGCCTCGACCCGCACGTCCTGCCGCTGGTCGGCGCGATGCTGCTGGCCGGCGCCGGGATGGAGGTGTTCGGCCTCGGCTGGAACCTGGCCATGCAGGAGCACGTGCCGGAGGCGATGCTGTCGCGCGCGTACTCCTACGACGCGCTCGGCTCGTTCGTCGCCATCCCGGTGGGGCAGCTGGTCTACGGACCGCTCGGCGAGTGGTTCGGCACCGAGTCGGTGCTCATCGCCAGCGGCATCGCCTACGCCGGCATCTGCCTGCTGGTGCTGGCCTCGTCTTCGGTGCGCAACCTGGAGCGGGCGATCGCCACCCCGGACCCGGAGCTCAGCACCACTTCTTCGCCATCGCGATGATCACCGTGTCGCGCCGGTTGGTCGCCACGCCGAGGGTCTTCTCCACCGCGGCGTTGTCCAGGGTGGCCTCGTGGTAGTTCTCGCCGAGCATCAGGTGCGCGGCCCGGCCCCGGACCACCACCCGCTCCGCCTCGGAGGACAGGTCCTCTGCCTGGCGCACGGTCGCCTGCGTGGGCGTCTCCTTCAGCAGCGAAACGTAGTGCCGCCCGTCACCTGGCCGAGCCGCGGCGAGCTCCTCCGCGTCGGCGGCGACCTCGGCCAGCTCGGGCAAGGTCAACACGATCGTGGGCACGTCGAAACCCCGGTCGGCCCGGAACGCCTTCTCGAGCGCCGCCTCGACCCGCGCCCGTGAGCGCAGGGTGCTGGTGAAGCGCACGTTGCCGGTGTTGATGTAGGTCTCCACATCGGTGCCACCGGCCGCCTCGACGGCGGTCCTGATGGCGTCCTTGGGGAACTTGCGGGTCGCCCCGAGGTTGATGGCCCGCAGGAACGCGACGTAGGACGGCATGGTCACGATTGTGACCCGATGTGTCCCAGCATGGGCGCCCCGAGCGGTCGTGTCGTCTGGGTCACGTTACGGTGACCGGCATGAAGACTCGAGCGATCGCATCCGGTATCAGCATCCTCGCACTCGCGCTCGGCGCCGCGGGCTGCGCCAAGGAGGACACCTCCACGACCACCGAGTCGGGCATCAATCTGGTCGAGGACGGCGTGCTGACCATCTGCACCCACCTCCCCTACGAGCCCTTCGAGTTCACCGAGGACGGCAAGGTCGTCGGCTTCGACCCCGCCGTCCTCGAGGTCGCCGCCAAGGCCGAGGGGCTCGACACCGAGGTCCTCGACGTCGCCTGGGAGACCATCACGACGGGCGAGGCCCTCAACACCGGCAAGTGCGACGTGGGCGCCGGCGCGATGACGATCAACGACGAGCGTGAAGCCGTCATGGACTTCACCGACCCCTACTTCAAGGCCACGCAGGCCCTGATGACCAAGACCGGCTCCGGCATCACCTCGCTGGAGGACCTTGCCGGCAAGAAGATCGCGGTCCAGGACGGCACGACCGGCGCCGACTACGTCCGGGAGAACGCCCCGAAGGACACGGAGATCATCTCCTTCGAGGACTCCTCCCTCATGCAGCAGGCGGTCCGGACGGGCAAGACCGATGCCGGCGTCAACGACAACGGCCTGCTCAACTACTTCGTCAGCCAGAACCCCGACGTCGAGGTGGTCACCGAGTTCGAGACCGGTGAGGAGTACGGCTTCTCGGTGAAGAAGGGCAGCAACGACGAGCTGCTCACCGCCATCAACGACGCCATCGCGAGCGACGACTACGACGCGGTCTACGAGAAGTGGTTCGGCACCGCCCCCACCGAGTGACGTCTGCCCCGCCCCTCCCACGAAGGTGATGTGAGCCCATGGCGAGTCCCCGTCAGCGTGCCGCCCGGTGGCGCTACGTCCAGTACGCCGTGCTCGTGGTGGTGCTGCTCGCCATCGCCCTCCTCGCCGATTGGGCCGAGATCCAGCGGGCGTTCTGGAACTGGGAGCTGGTCAAGGAGCAGTTCCCACGCGTGCTGACGATCGCGCTCAAGAACACGCTCATCTACACCGCGTGCGGCTTCACCTTCGGCCTTGCGCTGGGCCTGGTGCTCGCCCTGATGCGACTCTCGAGCGTGGGGCCCTACCGGTGGATCGCAACGGGGATCATCGAGCTCTTCCGCGGGCTCCCCGCCCTGGTCGTCTTCATCGCGCTCAGCGTCGGCTTCAACCTCGCCTTCCCCGCGTACGAGATCCCGTTCGGCAACCTCGGCGTCGTCACCCTGGCCCTCGGCCTCGTCGGCGGCGCCTACATGGCCGAGACCATCCGGGCCGGCATCCAGGCGGTGCCCAAGGGGCAGATGGAGGCGGCCCGCTCGCTCGGCATGTCACACGGCCGGGCGATGCTCAGCGTGGTCGTCCCGCAGGCGTTCCGGATCATCCTGCCGCCGCTGACGAACGAGCTCATCCTGCTCACCAAGGACTCGTCGCTGGTCTACATCCTCGGACTGTCCCTCTCGGACTACGAGCTCACCAAGTTCGGCCGGGAGGGCATGAACTCCGCCTCCAACCTGACCCCCATCATCGTGATCGGCCTGTGCTACCTGCTGATCACGGTGCCGCTGTCGATCGTCGTACGCCGCATGGAGAGCCACGCGGAGAGGGCCCGCTGATGACCACCACTCACACCGACCGAGGCGCCGCGGCGATCGACGTACAGCAGCTGCACAAGTACTTCGGCGACAACGAGGTGCTCAAGGGCATCGACTTCCACGTCGGCAACGGCCAGGTCGTCTGCGTGATCGGGCCCAGCGGCTCGGGCAAGTCCACCCTGCTGCGCTGCGTCAACATGCTGGAGACCCCGACGAGTGGCAAGATCTTCGTCGAGGGCGACGAGATCACCGACCCCGACGCCGACGTCGACAAGCTCCGCTCACGCATCGGGATGGTGTTCCAGCAGTTCAACCTGTTCCCGCACATGACGGTGCTGCGCAACCTCACCATCGCCCAGCAGCGCGTGAAGAAGCGCGGCAAGACCGAGGCGGTCGAGGTGGCGCGCCGCAACCTCGTGAAGGTCGGACTCGCCGACAAGGAGGACGCGTACCCGGCGCACCTCTCGGGCGGCCAGATGCAGCGGGCCGCGATCGCCCGGGCGCTGTCGATGGATCCCGACATGATGCTCTTCGACGAGCCGACGAGCGCCCTGGACCCGGAGCTGGTCGGCGACGTCCTCGGCGTGATGAAGGACCTCGCGACGGAGGGCATGACCATGATGGTGGTCACCCACGAGATGGGCTTCGCCCGCGAGGTCGGCGACAAGCTGGTCTTCATGGACGCCGGCGTCATCCTCGAGGAGGGCATCCCCTCCGAGGTGCTGGCCGACCCCCAGCACGAGCGCACCCAGTCGTTCCTGTCCAAGGTCCTCTGACCGCTGTAACGCGGTGTCCACGCCGCTGAGTGCCCCTCCTGCGGG
>JBEVFC010000180.1:0-22080 GCA_040512455.1 Nocardioides sp. | reverse complement strand
CCAGCCGTTGCACCTGCTGGCCCGGATCAGCCCCGACCCCGCCGGCGGCTGGCGGGCCCGCGACCCGTGGGTGGTGGCGCAGCTGGCCGCGCTCGAGATGCGCGACGTCGGGCTGCGGCCGCCGCCCTGGCTCCTCGGCGGGCCGGCTCCCGGCGCTCAGGCATAGTGGCGCCATGCCTCGAGCCGACAAGCGCACCGACCTGATCATCTCGGTGCTCGACGACGCGTTCGCGCCGCTGATGAAGTCCGACCCCGTCGCGTTCCGCGGGAAGTACCGCAAGATGGCCGCCGACCCGCACGCGTTCTACCGCGGCTCGGCCTGCCTGTTCTACGCCGACGTGTCGACGGCGAAGGACCCGTACCTCAACGAGCAGAACGAGCGGATCTGGATCCACGGCGACCTGCACGTCGAGAACTTCGGCACCTACCTGAACTCCGACGGCCGGATGGTCTTCGACGTCAACGACTTCGACGAGGCCTACCTCGGCCGGTTCACCTGGGACCTCCAGCGGTTCGCGGCCTCGCTGGCGCTGGTCGGCTGGCAGAAGGCGCTGCCGGAGGACGACGTACGTCGCCTGATCGGCCGGTACGTCAGGGCGTACCTCTCCCAGGTCGACCACTACCGCCGGACCGGCGACGACGAGGACTTCGCCCTGCACCTCGAGAACACCAGTGGCCCGGTGTACGACGCGCTGGTCGAGGCCCGGCTGCAGCGCCGGGCCGACCTCCTCGACGTGAACACGGTGCTGCACGAGGGCGTCCGGATGTTCCGCGAGGAGGCGTCCATGCGCAAGCTGTCGAAGACCGAGCGGGCCAAGGTGGTCAAGGCGTTCGAGGGCTACCTGCAGACGATCCCCGAGCACAAGAAGGTCGACCGGTTGCTGTTCTACGACCTGCGGGACGTGGTGGCGAAGTCCGGGTTCGGCATCGGCAGCGCCGGGCTCCCGGCGTACAACCTGCTGGTCGAGGGCTACAGCCAGGCGCTCGACAACGACGTGATCCTCTCGATGAAGCAGGCGAACATCCCCGCGGTCAGCCGGTTCGTGGACACCGCGGACGTCGACGACTACTTCGACAACGAGGGGCACCGCACCGCGGTCAGCCAGCGGGCCCTGCAGGTCCACACCGACCCGATGCTCGGCCACACCACTCTCGACGGCGTCGGGTTCATCGTCTCCGAGATCTCGCCCTACGAGGTCGACCTCGACTGGAGCGACCTCACCGAGCCCCAGGAGATCGCCGAGGTGGTCGACCTGCTCGGCCGGGCGACCGCCAAGATCCACTGCGCCTCCGACGAGGACAGCGAGCAGGACCTCGTCGACTTCCAGGTCGAGGAGGCCATCGCCGCCGGGGTCGAGCGTCGCCGCAAGGAGTTCACCGCCTGGATCCAGGACTTCGGCATCGACTACGCCGAACGGGTCCGCACCGACCACGCGTTGTTCGTGAGCGCGTTCCGTGAGGGCCGGATCGGCGTCTCCGCCACCTGAGGCGCCTGACAGCGCGGTAGATCCGCTGCACCAGGTGCTCGGATCTACCGCGCAGACGCGGTGGCGTCGCCCGGCGGCCGGGCACGGATCAGCAGCAGCGCGAGGTCGTCTGCGAGGGCCTCCCCGTGGAAGGACCGGGCGGCGTCGACCAGGGTCCCGGCCAGGTCGTCGAGCGTCGCGTCCGGATGCCCGGCCAGGAGGTCACCCGCCCGCTCGGCTCCGAACATCTCGGACCCGCGGCGGGCCTCGACGAGCCCGTCGGTGAACAGGCACAGCACGTCGCCGGCCGCCAGCTCGACGGTGCAGTCCTGCAGCTCGGCCTCCGCGAAGAGACCGAGGGCCATGCCCAGCCGGCCCACCATCTCCACGGCCCCGCCCACCCGCACGACCAGCGGCGGGTGGTGACCGGCCAGGGACAGGGTCACCGACAGCCCGTCCCGGGTGGTCCGCGCATACCCGTGCACGACGGTGCAGTGTCGTTCGGCCTCGGTGGTCGCGAGCAGCCGGGCGTTCACCTCGCGGAGGGTCTCGCTGGGGGAGCGGGCAGGGTCGGCGAGGGCGCGCAGGGTGTAGCGGACCTCGGCGCTGACCGCGGCCGCCTCGGCGCCCTTCCCGCTCACGTCGCCGAGCACGAAGCCCCAGGTCGCGTCGGCAAGGGGGAAGACGTCGAAGAAGTCGCCTCCGACCTCGGTGCCGTCACCGGCGGGGGCGTAGCGGCTGGCCAGCTCGCACCCCGGCAGGTCCGGCAGCCGGCTCGGCACCATGCTCGCCTGGAGCGCGGCCGCGACGCGTGACTGCTCCGCGAGGAGTCGCTGGAGCCGCTGCCGGTCACGCACCCGCTCGGTGATCTCGCGCAGCACGACGAGGTCGCCGGCCGGGCGGCCCGCGTCGTCGGCCAGCGCCTGCGTGCGGACGTCGAAGGTGCGCTGCACGCCGTCTCCGTCGAGGGTGAGCTCGGACCGCGCCGGCACGTCGGGCAGCAGGCCGTCGAGGCGGCGCCCCACCAGCGCCCCCTGGGTGGAGCGCAACAGGCCGGCCCCGGCCGGGTTCACGTCGACGACCCGTCCGAAGGCGTCCAGCACGAACACGGCGTCCGCCATGCTCTCCACGACGGCGCTCCGCGCGACGGGCGTGAGGTCGACCACCCCGGCGCGGAAGACCCCCCACACGAGGACGCTGCCGGTGACGATGAAGGCGAACGGGGTGAGGTCGAACCTGGCGAACCAGCCGACGTCGAAGTTGTGCAGCAGGTTGGCTGCCCAGGGGAGCAGCGCCGCCGCCACCAGGATGACCGCCATCCGTCGATAGCTCCGGGCGAGCCGGGTCATGCGCCGTACGAACAGGGCCGTCGCGCCGAGCAGCAGGAGGTTGACGTAGATCAGGTGGAGCCAGAACACCGGGCCGGCCTCGACCTCCGGCAGCTCCGCGCCGGCGACCGAGGCGGGGTAGTGGCGGACCAGGTCATGCGTCGAGGGGAGCGCCAGCAGGGTGAGAAGCACGACCGGCTCCACCGCGAGGAGGAGCAGCAGGCGCTTGGTGACGAGGTGCCCGAGCCCGACGTACTGGAGGACGAACACGAGCCACGCCGGGGCGAGCGTCGCGATGCCGACGTACTTCAGGTCCCCCCAGAGGCTCTTCGGTCCGATGTCGTCGACCGTCAGCTCCACGGAGTAGGCGAGGCCCCACCAGGCCACCGAGACCAGGAGCACGGCCAGGCTCCAGCCGGAGGGCGTGTCGCGCCGCCAGGCCACGTAGCCCGCGAGCGCGGCCAGCGTCAGGCCGGCCGCAGCCATGAGCAGGGCGAACTGCGTCAACACGCCCGAGACCACCCTCCTGAAAGCCGTGCCTCGTCCCGCGTCGTCCTCGGGCCGATCACGCTAGTCGCGTTGGCCGCCCGGGTCCGGGGTTTCACCCGATCGTGACCTGGAGCGCGTAGCGGACGAGCGGGCTCGCGTCAGAGCGCCGACGCCGCGGTGGAGGGCATCACCTCGAGGTACGTCGGCGCCTTCCAGCCCTGCCCGGCGTACGCCGTGTCGACGGCGCGGCGGACCGCGTCGACGCGCTCCTCGGGCACCAGCGCGACCGCGGAGCCGCCGAAGCCGCCGCCGGTCATCCGGGCGCCGAGGGCACCGGCCTGGACGGCGGCGTCCACCGCCACGTCCAGCTCGGCGCAGCTGATCTCGAAGTCGTCACGCATCGAGGCGTGGGACTCGGCGAAGGTGCGGCCGACCTCGGCCCAGTCGCCCGCGTCGAGCGAGGACACGACGGCCCGCACCCGGTCGTTCTCGGTGAGGATGTGGCGGGTCCGGCGCACCAGCACGTCGTCGGCGAGCGTGTCCCAGCCGGGCGCCTCCGACAACGAGGACACCTCGAGCAGCACCGCCGCTCGGTCGCACTCCGCCCGGCGGTCGCCGTACCCGCCGTCGGACAGCGCGTGCGAGACCCCCGTGTTGATGACCAGCAGGACCACCCCGGAGCCGTCCAGCGGCAGGGGCACGGCGACCTGGCTGTCGGTGCCGAAGTCGAGCAGGAGGGCGGTGTCGGGTGCGGCGAACAGGGCGATCGCCTGGTCCATGCCGCCCGTCGGCGCACCGGCCATCTCCGACTCGGCGCGGATGCACGCGGCCAGGAGCCGGTGCCGCAGGTCGTCGTCGAGCCGTGCCCCGGCCAGGGCGGCGACGGCCACCGCCACCGCGCACTCCACCGCCGCGGAGCTGGACAGCCCACCGCCCACGGGCACGGTCGAGTCGAGCAGCACATCCAGCCCGGGGACCCGGAGGCCGTCCTCGGCCAGCGCCCACACCACCCCCGCGGCGTACGCCGCCCACCCGGTGACGCTGCCCGCGGTCAGCTCCGACAGCGGGCCCTCCCAGGCCTCGTCGAACCCGGCGCTGGCGATCCGCAGCACGCCGTCGTCGCGGATCGCCGAGGCGGCGTACGTCGCGTGGGGCAGGGCCACCGGCAGGCACAGGCCGCCGTTGTAGTCGGTGTGCTCGCCGATCAGGTTCACCCGCCCGGGGGCGCGGCCGACCACGGTGGCCGGCCGGCCGAAGAGGCGGGTGAAGGCGTCCGACACGCGCTCGGACAGCTGGGCGGTGGTGCCGGGCTCGACGAGGGACATGCCGACACCCTAGGGAACCCTCCTGACAGAATCGGCAGGTGACCAAGGACGAGACGACCCCCACCGGCCCACCCGACGAAGCGCTGGTGGAGCTCGCCCACCGGATGTTCGACCTGGCCAGGGGCGGTGAGGCGGCCACGCTGCTGGCGTACGTCGACGGCGGCGTCCCGGTCGACCTCACCGACGCGCAGGGCAACACCCTGCTGATGCTGGCCGCCTACCACGGGCACGCCGACGTCGTCGCCGGGCTGGCGGAGCGCGGCGCCGACGTCGACCGGGTCAACGACCGTGGCCAGGCGCCGTTGGCCGGCGCGGTCTTCAAGGGCGAGGACCTGGTGGTGGCCACGCTGCTCGACCTGGGCGCCGACCCCGACGCGGGCACGCCGTCGGCGCGTGCAACGGCGGAGATGTTCGGTCGCACGCTCTGACGCACCGCCCCGGTAGATTCTGGGGGTGCGCTTCCTCCACGACGCGGCCCCGCCGCACGACCTGACCTACGACGACGTCTTCATGGTGCCCCGGCACTCCGCGATCGCCAGCCGGTACGACGTGGACCTGGCGACCCAGGACGGAACCGGTGCGACGATCCCCCTGGTCGTCGCCAACATGACCGCGATCGCCGGCAAGCGGATGGCCGAGACGGTGGCCCGCCGCGGCGGCATCACCGTGATCCCGCAGGACATCCCGATCCCGGTGGTGGCCAAGGTCGTGACGTTCGTGAAGTCGCGCGACCTCGTCTACGACACCCCGATCGAGCTCACCCCGCACCAGACCGTCGCCGAGGCGCTGTCGCTGATCCCGAAGCGCTCCCACGGCGCCGCTGTCGTGGTCTCCGACGGCCGGCCGGTCGGCATCGTCAGCGCCGCCGACTGCGCCGAGGTCGACCGCTTCGCCCAGGTCGGCGACGTGATGAACACCGGGCTGGTCACCCTCCCGCCCGACACCGACCCGCGGAAGGCGTTCGACGCCCTCGACGCGGCCCGCGTGCCGCTGGCCACCGCCGTCGACCTCGACGGCAAGCTGGTCGGGGTGCTGAACCGCACCGGTGCCCTCCGGGCCACGCTCTACCGGCCGGCCGTGGACGCCACCGGTGGCCTGCGGATCGCGGCCGCCATCGGCGTGAACGGCGACGTCGCGGCCAAGGCCGCCGAGCTCGTCGCGGCCGGGGTGGACTGCCTCGTCGTCGACACCGCGCACGGGGACCAGGACCGGATGATCGACGCGCTGCGCGCCGTCCGGGCGATCGACCCCGGTGTGCCGGTCGCGGCCGGCAACGTCGTCTCCGCCGAGGGCACCCGCGCGCTGGTCGAGGCGGGCGCCGACATCGTCAAGGTCGGCGTCGGACCGGGCGCGATGTGCACCACCCGGATGATGACCGGCGTCGGCCGGCCGCAGTTCTCCGCCGTCCTCGAGTGCGCGACCACGGCCCACGAGCTCGGCCGGCACGTGTGGGCCGACGGGGGAGTGCGGCACCCGCGCGACGTGGCGCTGGCGCTCGCTGCCGGTGCGTCCTCGGTGATGATCGGGTCCTGGTTCGCCGGCACCCACGAGTCGCCCGGCGACCTGCTCGTCGACTCCGACGGACGCGAGTTCAAGGTGTCCTTCGGGATGGCGTCGGCGCGCGCGGTGGCGAACCGGACCTCGTCGGAGTCGGCGTACGACCGCGCCCGCAAGGGCCTGTACGAGGAGGGCATCTCGTCCTCTCGGATGTACCTCGACCCCCAGCGGCCCGGCGTCGAGGACCTCATCGACCAGATCTGCTCGGGCGTCCGCTCCGCGTGCACGTACGCCGGCGCCGCGACGCTCCCGGAGTTCCACGAGCGGGCGGTCGTCGGCGTCCAGTCGACAGCGGGCTTCCACGAGGGGCGCCCGCGGGCGCCCAGCTGGTGACCAGCGTCCGAACGGCCTAGGGGGCCGTCGGGTCCTTCTCGACCTGGAGGACGAAGTTGTCGCCGTGCTCGGTGACACCGGTGACGACGGCGGCGTCGACCGCCTCCTGGGCGTACTTGCGGCGCACGACCATCGGGTCCGTCGACAGGTCCTTGACCAGCGAGACGGACAGCCCGACCATCACCAGCACGAACGGCAGCGCCGCCACGATGGTGATCGTCTTGAGCCCGTCGAGCGCGTCGGCACCGCCCGCCAGCAGCATCACCGCGGCGACGGCACCGGTGGCCACGCCCCAGAAGATGACCGTCGGCTTGCTCGGCTCCATGGCGCCACGCTCCGAGAGAGACCCCATCACGATCGAGGCGGCGTCGGCGCCGGAGACGAAGAAGATCGCCACCAGGATCATCACCAGGATGCTGGCCGCGGTCGCGGCGGGGTACTCCGCCAGCGTGTTGAACAGCTGCGACTCAGGCGTCGCCGCACCGGCGATGTCGGTGCCCGTCTTCTGCAGGTGGATGGCGGCGCCACCGAAGATGCAGAACCACACGAGGCTGATCAGGCTCGGCACCAGCAGCACGCCGGTGACGAACTGACGGATGGTGCGGCCGCGCGAGATGCGCGCGATGAACATGCCGACGAACGGCGTCCACGACAGCCACCAGGCCCAGTAGAAGACGGTCCAGCCGGCCAGCCAGTCGCGGGTGGCCGCGCCCTCGGCGCTCGTGCGCGCCGACATCATCGGCAGGTCGGCGACGTAGGTGCCGATCGTGGTGGGAATCAGGTTCAGCATGAACACGGTCGGGCCGACGATGAACACGAACAGTGCCAGGGCGACGGCGAGCACCATGTTGATGTTCGAGAGCCACTGGATGCCCTTGGCGACGCCGGACACCGCGGACAGCACGAACGCCGCGGTGAGCACCGCGATGATGCCGATGAGGGCCATGTTCCCGACCTCACCGATGCCGGTGACGATCTGCAGGCCGCTGTGGATCTGCAGGGCACCGAGGCCGAGCGAGGCGGCCGAGCCGAACAGGGTCGCGAAGATCGCGAGCATGTCGATGACCTTGCCGCCCGGGCCGTGGGCGTGCCTGCCCAGCAGCGGCTCGAACGCGGCGCTGATCAGCTGCAGCCGGCCCTTGCGGTAGACGCCGTACGCGATGGCGAGGCCGACGACGGCGTAGATGGCCCACGGGTGCAGGGTCCAGTGGAAGAGGGTGGTGGCCATCGCGGTCTGCGTGGCTTCGGGGCCGCCCGCGGCGCCGGTCCCCGGCGGCGGGGAGGCGAAGTGGGTGATCGGCTCGCTGACGCCGTAGAACATCAGACCGATGCCCATGCCGGCGGAGAACATCATCGCGATCCAGGAGATGGTCCTGAACTCCGGCTCCTCGTCGTCGCGACCGAGCGGGATGTTGCCGTACTTGCTCATCGCCAGCCACAGCACGAACACCACGAAGGCGCTGGCGGTGGTGACGAACAGCCAGCCGGCGTTGGTCATCGTCCAGTCCAGGGAGCTGCCGGAGACCTTCGCGAGGGACGAGGTGCTGACGAACCCCCAGACCAGGAACGCGACGGCGATCGCGGCGGTGACCCCGAAGACCACCTTGTCCAGGCCGGAGCGCTCTGGCTCGGTGTACTCGACGGGTACGTCGAGTGCGGGGTGCGGGATCACGTCGTGCGGGGGAGTCGAGCTCGGGGAAACGGGGGTGCTGGTCTGCGTCAAAACGGGCGGCGCGAGAGGCGCCTACCTCCTGTCGGAGTGGACATGACTGGACTCGACCGTAGAAAGGTTGCTCCCCACAAGCAATTCGTCGGCGACGTGACCTGGCCCACCCGGGGCGTTCAGCGGCGACGAGAGCGGCGCGCCGCGGGCCGCTGCTTCTGCTGCGTGCTCCGCCGCGGAGCGGCCTTCTTCGCCGGCGGCTTCTTCGCCTTCTTGGGCGGCTGGTCCGCGGGCTGTTCGCCGCGGGAGCTGGTGGCGCGACGACCGCGGACCACGCCGATGAAGCGGTCGAGCCGCACGTCCTCGTTGTCGACCAGCCAGGCCAGACCGATCTGGGTCGGAGCCGCGTCGGTGACCGGACGGTGGGTGAGGTCCTTGCGGTGGTGCAGGCGGGCCACCGACATCGGCACGATCGCCATCCCGGTGCCGGAGGCGACCACCTCGAAGGCCTCCTTGACGGTCATCTCCGGGAACTCCAGCGGTGTCGCCGTGGCGACCTCGGCCCATCCGTCGACCTCCCCGACCACCAGCTGCTCGTCGGCCAGGTCGGCGAGCGGGACCTCGTCGTACGCCGCCACCGGGTGCTCCAGCGGCACCACGACGACGGCGAGCTCCTCGTAGAGGGGGATCAGGTGCAGGCCGTCGCGGTCGACGGGGAGCCGGACGAAGCACATGTCGACGCGGCCGTCGCGCAACACGGACTCCTGGTCGGCCCGTTCGACCAGCGTGAGCTCGAGCGGGATGCCGGGTTCCCGGTCCCGCCACGTCCGCGACCACTTGTCGGGGGTGACGCCGGGAACGAAGGCGATCCGGAGAGGTTCCTGCACGACGTCAGGCTACGGGCTCTTGACCGACGCCCTCCGGGACGGTCTACTCAAAGGGAGGGCCGCGGTGGCCCCGAAGGAGTCTCGGTGACCGTCTACTCGTGCCACGACTGCCTGGGATCCGTTCCGGCCGGTGAGGCGCTGCTGCGCTCGATCTCGTTCCAGCAGGTGGCCTACTGCCGCGAGTGTTGGGAGCAGAACCACGCCGGCATCGTGCCCGCACCGCGCCGCAGCCCCGAGGACGCCTGGCGCGCGGTCGTCGAGGCCTGACACCACCGGACCCCAGTGTTCGGGCGAGTCTCCTTGACTTTTGTCGGTTCGACACGACACTAGTCGCGGGGATTGTTGTTTTGCTCGAATGAGGTGGGGGATCTCATGAGTCATGTCTGCCGCGATTGTCTGTGCACCGTGCCCGCCGGCGAGGCGGTGGTGCGGTCGGTGACATTCCGTCCTGTTGCGTACTGCCGTCAGTGCTGGGACGAGTTCCACGCCGACCGGCCGTCGATCGTTCCGATGCCGCGAGAGAGCGCCGAGAACGTCAGGCGCCGTTGGTACTCCCTCCGCCGGGCGCGCTCGTCGGCCTAGTTACCTTTCGCACCGCACCCAGGGCGACCCCAGTGTTGCTTGACCCCTCGGTCGGCTGCCCCAACACTTGGGGAAAGCATCACGAACTGGGGGCCACCATGGGCTACATCTGCCGCGACTGTCTCGTCGACGTCGGCAACGGCGACGCGGTCCTGCGCTCGGTGTCCTTCCAGGTGGTCGCCTACTGCCGCCCGTGCTGGGAGAAGCACGACGACATGGTGGTGCCGATGCCGCGGCGCAGCGCCGACGAGGCAGCGGAGGCCTCCGGGAGCTGACCGGCCGGGGCGACTCTGAGTGTGGGTACGTCGTGGAGACGGCGGACGACGGCGACGAGAGTCTCGCCAAGGCCACCGGAACGACGTACGACCTGCTGCTGCTGGACTGGCAGATGCCCGGCTGCTCCGGGGTCGAGATCTGCGAGACGCTGAGGGGGAGGCCGGAGTACGCCCGGACCCCGATCATCATGCTGACCGCGCGGTCCCTCGAGAAGGACCTCGAGCGGGCCTTCGACGTCGGCGCCAGCGGCTACATCACCAAGCCCTTCCGCAGCCGCGAGCTGGCGATGCGGGTCAAGGCCGCGCTGCGGTCGGTCAGCCTCTGAGAGCTGCCCATCCGGCCCGGGCTCCGGCTCCGAATGACATGTGGCGCACCTCACAGTGGGGCGCGCAGCATCCCTTCGGAGGCTTTCCCATGAGCGACACCAGCAGAAGGACGTTCCTCGCCGTCACCGGCGCTGGAGCGGCCGCCGCCGGCGCAGTCGGCATCGGCAGCGGCCGGGCGACGGCCGGCGAGACACGACGTACCCCGGGCAGCGCCCGCGAGACGGTTGTGGCGTACGTCAAGGACCCCACGTCCAGCGAGCTACGCCTGATGGTCGGGGAGCGCGAGGTCGTCGTGGACGACCGCGACCTGGTCACCCGCATCCTCAACGCGGCAGGGGGCCAGTGACATGTCGTCCCACCGCGAGGCACCCGAGATCTCCAAGGACCCGGTCGCCGACGGCACTGACGTCTACGCGTTCGTCTCCCCCGAGGACCCCTCGAAGGTCACGCTGATCGCGAACTTCATCCCTCTCCAGAAGCCCGACGGCGGCCCGAACTTCTACGAGTTCGGCGACGACGTCCGCTACGAGATCCACGTGGCCAACAAGGGCACTGCCGACCCCGACATCACCTACCGGTTCCGGTTCACCACCAAGGTCCGGAACGCGAGGACGTTCCTCTACAACACCGGCCCGATCCGGAACATCGGTGACCCGACCTGGAACCGGCCGCAGTTCTACACCGTCACCAAGGTGAAGAACGACAAGGAGACGGTGATCGCGTCGAACCTGCCGGTCCCGCCCGTGAACGTCGGCAAGCGCAGCACCCCGGACTACGCGCGGCTGTCGGGACAGGCGATCCACACCATCGGCTCCCGCAAGATCTTCGCGGGCCAGCGTGCGGACGCCTTCCACGTCGACCTGGGCAGCGTCTTCGACCTCGGTGCGCTGCGCCCCTTCAACGAGGCGCACCTGATCTCCATGCCGGCGATGAACGGCCGCACCGCGGTGCAGTCCTACAACGTGCACACCATCGCCATCCAGGTCCGGACCAAGGAGCTGGCCCGCGGCGGCGCACGTCCCACCGACCCGTCCAAGCCGGGCTCGGTCATCGGCGTCTGGGCCACCGCCAGCCGCCAGAAGTCCCGGGTCTTCGACAAGGACAAGGGCAGGTTCGTCGGCACCGGGCCGTGGCAGCAGGTCTCCCGGCTGGCCAACCCGCTGTTCAACGAGGTGATCGTCCCGATGGTCGAGAAGGACCAGTGGAACGCCCGGGCGCCGCGCGGCGACAGCCGGTACACGAAGTACGTCAACGCACCCGAGCTCGGCACGCTGCTGCCCGCGCTCTACCCCGGGGTGTTCCCCCGGCTGGCGGGGTACACGAAGCCTCGCGCGGATCTCAACGCGATCCTGATGACCGGCATCCCCAGCGGGGTCGTCGACGGCTTCCAGAACTACACGGGAGCCGTGCAGGCTGACCTGCTGCGGCTCAACGTCGCGATCCCGCCGTCCAAGAAGCCCAACGACCTCGGCCTGGTGGCCGGGGACGCGGCCGGGTTCCCCAACGGGCGCCGGATCAACGACGACGTGGTGACCATCGAGCTGCGGGCGATCGCCGGTCTGACCATCCCGCTGGTCGACCCGTCCTACACGCCGGACGACGCGGCCGCCGCCGTCACGGACGGGACGAGCAACACCAACGCCGCGGTCACCGACACGTTCCCGTACCTCGGGCTGCCCGGCGGGGGCTACCAGACCGTGCCGGGCACGACGGACGCGTCATGACCGCCGCCTCCGTGGAGAACCCGTACGCCGGTCAGGGTGCGGTGATGCTCGACATCGGTGGTGACGTCGGAGCGGTGGTGGTGACGATGCCGTCGTCGATGCTCGACGAGGAGGTCGAGATCCGGCCGCTCGGCGTCCGGCACCAGCCCGCTCACGACCATGCGCACCTGCCGCACGTGGCCGTCGTGGAACGCCCGGTCGGCGCCGAGCGGGTCCCGTCGTTGGTGTTCCCCGACGTGCGGGAGGGCCGCTACGGCCTCTGCGTCAAGGGGTCACCGGAGGTGCTGCTCGCTGTCGACGTGCGCGGGGGAGAGGTGACGATGGCCGACTGGCCGGTGTGATCGTGTCGCGGGGCGGGCCCGCGGCCCGCCCCGCACCGTTCACCCATCCGGGGGGATGCCGGGCCCAGGTGTTCCCACCAGTCTGGGCGGGTGACCAACGACCAGGCGGCGGCTACCGCCACGGGCGCCGCCGGCGTGGTGCTGCTCACCCTCGCGTCCGGGCAGTTCCTGATGACCCTGGACAGCTCGGTGATGAACGTGTCCATCGCCCAGGTGGCCAGCGACGTCGGCACCACCGTCACCGGGGTGCAGACCGCGATCACCCTCTACACGCTGGTCATGGCGACGATGATGATCACCGGCGGCAAGATCGGCAGCATGATCGGCCGTCGTCGCGCGTTCGCGATCGGCTGCGTGATCTACGGCATCGGGTCGTTCACCACCGCGCTGGCGCAGAACCTGACGGTACTGATCATCGGCTGGTCGTTCCTCGAGGGGATCGGCGCGGCGCTGATCATGCCCGCCATCGTCGCCCTGGTCGCCTCGAACTTCGCGGCCCCGGAGCGACCGCGCGCCTACGGACTGGTGGCCTCCGCGGGAGCGATCGCGGTGGCCGCCGGCCCGCTGATCGGCGGTGCCCTCACGACGTACGCCTCCTGGCGGTACGTGTTCGCCGGCGAGGTCGTGATCGTGGGAATCATTCTCGTCCTGACCCGGAGGATCAAGGACCTTGCCACCACGGTGCCGTTCGGGATCGACGTCGTCGGCGTGGTGCTGTCCGCGGCGGGTCTCGGGCTGGCGGTCTTCGGGGTGCTCAGGTCCAGCGAGTGGGGGTGGGTGCTGCCCAAGCCCGGGGCGACCTCGTTCGTCGGGCTCTCGCTGACCACCTGGTTCGTGCTGACCGGTCTGGTGGTCCTGCGGACGTTCTTCTGGTGGGAGCAGCGCCTGGTGGACAGCGGGCGCGAACCCCTCGTCGACACGACCATGCTGCGGAACATGCGCCTCGCGGGCGGGCTCATCCTGTTCTTCTTCCAGTTCCTGATCCAGGCCGGCCTCTTCTTCATCGTCCCGCTGTTCCTGTCGGTGGCACTGGGGCTGAGCGCCGTGGAGACCGGCGTACGGCTCCTCCCGCTGTCGGTGACCCTGCTCGCGGCAGCGGTCGGCATCCCCAAGCTGTGGCCGCAGGCATCGCCCCGCAAGGTCGTGGCGCGGGGACTGGCGGCCCTGCTGGCCGGGATCGTCGCCCTGATCGCCGGGCTCGAGATCGGCGCCGGAGCGGAGGTCGTCACCGTGCCGCTCCTGCTCGCCGGACTTGGCGTGGGTGCGCTGGCCTCGCAGCTCGGAGCGGTGACCGTCTCGGCCGTGCCCGACGAGCAGACCGGCGAGGTCGGCGGGCTGCAGAACACCTCGACGAACCTGGGGGCGTCCCTCGGCACCGCCCTCGCCGGGTCCGTGCTGATCGGTGCGCTCACCGCCACCTTCCTGCAGGGCATCCACGACAACCCGGACGTGCCCGCGGAGGTGTCGGCCTCCGCCGAGGTCGAGCTGGCCGGAGGCGCCCCGTTCATCTCCGATGCCGACCTCGAGCAGGCCCTGGAGGAGGCCGGCCTGCCGCCGGCACAAGCGGCGGGGATCGCCGAGGAGAACGAGTCGGCGCGGATCGCCGGGCTCCGGGTCAGCCTGGCGGTGCTGGCGCTCTTCGCCGCGATCGCGCTGTTCCTCAGCCGCCTGCTGCCGACCAGGCCGGTCGGCAGCGAGGCGTGACCGGGGGCTGACGGCGAAGCGTCAGCTCTCTTCCTTCTCCGCCTCGTCGGCGGCCGCCTTGATGTCCCGGGCCAGCACGTCGTCGACGGCCGACTCGACGATGGCGTCCGCCGTCTCGAGTGCCTTGCGGATCTCCACGGCGCCGGGGTCGGACACGAGGGCCACGATCCCGGAGTGCCCGGGCTCGATGGAGGCCTCGAGCTCGTCGGACAGCTGGCCGCGGTGGTGGAGCTGGCGGGCCTTGCCGGTGGCGGCGCCGACGGCGCCCAGCGCGGCGGCGCTGCCGAGGATCGAGGGCGGGAAGATGATGCCCAGCGCCACGCCGCCCACGACGCCCCACTTGAGACCTTTGCGGGTGCTGTGATCGGTGGACTTCTGGATCTCGAGCTTCCCGTCGGACTCGCGCTTGACCACGATGACGCCCTCGATCTCCAGGGTCCGACCGTCCTCCGCCGCCTTCAGCGCCTCGTAGGCCTCCCACGCCACGTTGGTGTCGGTGAAGTCGGCGACGAACAGGGTGTAGGCGCCGTCCGTGGCGGCTGCCGCCCTGACGGCGACGTCATCCTCGGCTGGGGTGTTCTGGTCTTCGGACATCTTCTTCTCCTCGTCACGGAAGGGGGTTGTTGCCGATCCACCTTGGCGCGCGCGGGGCGTCCTGCGTCTCACCCGTATCTCGTGGGTTTCGCGCCCGCGCGAGCCGACGACGGCCCTTGGGCCGGGCCCGGCGCTCTTCTAACCGAGGAGGTCCCTGGCCAGCGCCACGTGGAACTCCACCGCCAGCAGCAGGTCGTCGATGTGCACCCGCTCGTCGGCGTTGTGGAAGCCGGCGGACAGCACCTCGGCCGAGGTGGCCCGGAACGGGCTGAAGCCGTACGCCGTCGGGGTGCCCGCCTCGCGCAGGTAGACCGAGTCCGTGAATCCGGTGCAGAGCATCGGCAGCAGGACGGCCTCGTCACCCGAGGCGGCCAGCACGCGGCTCATGGCGTCCATCAGGTCCGAGGCCGGATCCGAAGCGCTGCCGGCGACCAGCGCCTCGGGCCACTCCAGCTCGTAGGCGATGTCGCGGCCGAGCCGAGCCCGGACCTCGCGCTCGACGTCGGCCTCGGTGGTCCCCGGGAGGATCCGGCAGTCGAGCTCGAACGACGCCCGGGCCGGCATGACGTTGCGTTTCGACGACCCCGTCAGGAGCGTCGGTGCCATCGTCGTGCCGGAGAGCGCGGGCAGCGTGGAGGCCAGCACGGGATGCAGGTGCGCTGCCCGGGACACCGCCGCGGCGAAGTCGGTGACGGGCTCGCCGAGCAGCGCCTCCAGGGTGCGGTCCACCAGTGCCGACGGCGTGTGCATCGCCATCCCGCGGCCGACCCGGCGCAGCAGCTCTCCCAGCAGCGGAACCGCGTTGTCGCCCGCGTCCGGGGTGGAGGCGTGACCCGCCTCGCCGAGCGCGACCACCCGGGCCGGGAACGTGCCCTTCTCGCCGATGCTCACCATCTGCACCACGCGGCCGTCGGACAGCGGCAGCCGCTCGCCGCCGCCCTCGTTGACCACGAGATCGGGCCGGATGTCGGGGCGTGCCTCCAGCAGCCACCGCATCCCGACGTCGGCCGTGCCGTCCTCCTCGTCCGCCACCGCGATCAGCCAGAGGTCCCCGCGCGGGCGAAAGCCCGACCGGGCCAGCTCGGCCATCGCCACGGCGCGTGCCGCGACCTCGTTCTTCATGTCGACGGCCCCCCGGCCCCACAGCCAGCCGCCCTCGTCGACGACGGCGGCGAACGGCGGATGGGTCCAGTCGCGGGGGTCGGCCGGCACCACGTCGAGGTGTCCGACGAACGCCAGTGATGGTGCCGACGGGTCCGACCCGGGCATGCGGGCCACCAGGTTCGCGCGGCGCGGGTCGCGGGCGACCAGCTCGCAGTCCACTCCGGCCCCCTCGAGCAGGTCGCGCAGGTACGCCGCAGGGCCGGTCTCGTCACCCGGCGGCCGGCCGAGTGCCGCCTCGGGGGCGTTGCTGGTGTCGAACCGGATGAGGGCCCGCGCGACCTCCAGGACCTCCGCGTGCAGCGGGGTCACGCCGCGCCCAGCCGTTCCAGGACCCAGGCGTAGACCCCGGCCTCGTAGGCGAGGTGGCCGAACCGGCCGGACGGGCCGGTGTGGGCCCCGGCCCCGGTCTCGACCCGGAAGTGGCAGCGAGGCGACCACTCCGGGTCCGTCTCCCGCAACCGGGCCACCCACTTGGCCGGCTCGTGCACCATCACCCGGGGGTCGTGCACGGCCCCGGTGACCAGGAGATCGGGGCGCGACCCGGCCGGCGGCGGGTTGTCGTAGGGGGAGTAGGCGAGCATCCAGTCGAAGTCGGAACGCCGCCGGGGGTCTCCCCACTCGTCCCGCTCGTTGACGGTCAGCGGGATCGTGGCGTCGAACATCGTGGTCACCACGTCGACGAACGGCACCTCGGCCACGACCGCCCGCCAGCGGTCGGGGCGCTGGCTGAACGCCGCGCCCTGCAGCAGTCCGCCGGCCGACAGGCCGCGGGACGCGATCCGGGACCCGTCGACGTACCGCTCCGCCAGTGCGTCGGCGACCGCGACGAAGTCGGTGAACGTGTGCTGCTTGTGCTCGAGCCGGCCGTCGAGCCACCAGCGTCGGCCGCGCTCGCCGCCGCCGCGGACGTGCGCATGCGCGAACACGACCCCCCGGTCCAGGAGGCAGGGCAGGGCCGGGTCCCACTCCTCCTCGAAGGCGGCCTCGTAGGCGCCGTACCCGTAGAGCAGCAGCGGCGCGCTGCCGTCCAGCGGCGTGTCGCGGTGCCGGACGACGGTCACCGGGACCGACACCTCGCCGTCGGAGGGCACCTCGAGCCGGGAGACGGCATACCGCCCCGGATCGTGCCCGGGTGCCTCGTGACGCAGCACGTCGGTGAGCTCCCCGGAGGTGAGGTCGAGGTCGGACCACACCGGCGGGTCGACCGGCGACTGGTCGACCACGGTGACGGTGCCCATGTCGTACCGCGGGTTGCGGGCCAGGCGGACCTCGCCGCCGGCGAACCGGCTGCGCACCGTGAAGCCTTCGCCGGCCGGGTCGTCCACCCGGACCACCCGCAGCTCGTGCTCGGCGTCGGCGGCCAGGCCCAGGACGAGGTGGCCCTCGAAGGCGTCCACCCGCTCGAGGCGCTCCGTCGGGTTCTCCGGGCGCACCGGCCGCCACGCGGTGTGGTCCTGGTCGGCGGTCGGGACGGGTGCCTCGACCAGCCGGAACTCGACGGCGTCGTCGTTGGTCACCAGCAGCAGGGGGCCGGCACGCAGGTGCTCGGCGCGGTACAGCACCCCCGTCCGCCGCCCACCGACCGAGCGCGGCGCACACTCCGGGTCGCGTGCGTCGATCGCCCACACCTCGCCGGTGTCCCGGCTCTCGCTGAGCAGCAGCACGAGGTCGCCCGAGCGGCTGGCCCGCACCGTGAGGTCGAACCGCTCGTCGGGCTCCTCGAGCACCAGCACGTCGCCCGAGACCGGCGTGCCGACCCGGTGCCGCCAGACCTGGTGCGGCCGGTAGGCGTGGTCGTGGACGGTGTAGAAGAACCACTGCGAGTCGGCGCTCCAGGCGCCACCGTAGTAGCTGCGGGGCACGACCTCGTCCCGGTCGGCACCGGTGCGGAGGTCACGGAAGCGGAGCGCGTAGACCTCGTCCCCGGTGGTGTCGACGGAGTAGGCGAGCAGGTCCTCGTCCGGGCTGACGATGGTCAGGCCGAGCTCGAGGAAGCCGGTGTCGTCGGCCAGCGCCCCGACGTCGAGCACCAGCTCCGATCCTGGGGGAATGCTGAATTCGTCGCCCTGACCGCCCCAGAACGCGGAAATCTGTTTCAAATCGGTCTCGAAACCGTGGATTTCCCTGAAGATGTGCTCGTAATCGTTCCCGGCGAGGTGCACTGTGTAGTAGGAAAACCTCGTACGCCGCCACCTCGCCGAGACCTCGGTCGGAGCGAGTCGCGAAAACATCTCGGCCTTCAGGGCGGAGACCAAGGGGTGCAGATGCGCAACCGAAGAGTCATGGAAGCTCCGCTCCGCGGAGAGGTACTCGGTCAGCGCGGGCGACTCCCCGTGCATCCAGTGGTACGGATCGGGTCGCGGCACACCGTGCTCGGTGTGCTCGAACGGTTCACGAGGGGCCACGGGCGGGACAGGCTCGGTCACGGGCGTCAAGGTACTCCCGGGCGCCTGGTCGCCGCCGCCGCTTTGTTGGTCGGGTGCCTGGCGCCCGGGCTCGCCCTCGCTGTCGGCGGCCCCGCGAACGCCGCCGACGAGAAGGTCACCTTCACGGTCGCGCTGCGCAACGAGGTGGACTCGTTCAACCCCTTCCTCGGCATCCTGGTGCCGTCGTTCGAGGCGTGGGCGCTGACCTACGACTACATGATCGGTTACGACAACGCCGACATGGAGCCGACGAAGACGGGCCTGGCCACCGACTGGGAGCCGTCCGAGGACGGACTGACCTGGACCTTCGACATCCGCGACGGCGTGAAGTGGTCCGACGGCGAGGACCTCACCGCCGCCGACATCGCCTACACCTACAGCCGGATCATCGACGGCGGTCCCGAGGCCAGCACCTGGGGCTCCTACCTCACCGAGGTCGAGTCGGCCACGGCACCGGACGCCCAGACGGTGGTCCTCGAGCTGAAGAAGCCGAACGCCAGCCTGCCGCTGCTCCCGATCCCGATCGTTCCCGAGCACATCTGGAAGAACGTCTCCGAGAAGGCGGTCAAGACCTACACGGCCGAGCCGAAGAACGGAAAGCCCGTGGTCGGCTCCGGCCCGTTCCGGCTCGTCGAGGGAACGGCGGGCGGCTCGACGTACCGGTTCGAGGCCAACCCCGACTACTGGAAGGGCGCACCGCACATCGACGAGGTCGTGTTCCGCGTCTACAAGGCCGACGACCCGGCCGCCCAGGCGCTGATCAAGGGCGAGGTCGACTTCGTCGAGAACCTGCCCGCCGTCCAGATCGCCGCGCTCAAGGACAAGCCGGGCATCACCGCCCTGAACGGCGCCTCACCTGGTTTCGAGGAGATCGCGTTCAACACCGGCGCTGTCGACACCGAGACCGGCAAGCCGATGGGCGATGGCAAGCCGGCCCTGAAGGACCCGGCCTTCCGGCATGCGCTGGGCTACGCCATCGACTACGACGCCATCCTCGACCGCGTCTACCAGGGCGCCGGCGAGGTGGGCCAGACGATCATCCCGCCGGCCTACCAGGACTTCCACTGGGCGCCCTCGGGGGACGACGCGTTCAGCTACGACCCCGAGCGGGCCGGTCAGATGCTGGACGACGCCGGCTACACCAAGGGCGACGACGGTCTCCGCACGATGCCGAACGGCGACCCCATCGGAACCATCCGGCTCTACGCCCGGTCCGAGTCGCCGACCTCGCTGGACACCATGAACTTCTTCAAGGAGTGGCTGGTGGACCTCGGCATCAAGGCCGAGGTGAAGGCCTACGAGGACAACAACCTCACGAGCATCATCCTGGAGGGGAACTACGACGCCTTCGCCTGGGGGTGGTTCGTGGAACCGGATCCCGGCTCGATGCTCAGCTACATGACCTGCGGCCAGCTCGGCGGATGGTCGGACTCCTGGTACTGCGACAAGGAGTACGACGCCATGTACGCGCAGCAGGCCACCGAGATGGACCGCGAGGCGCGGGCCGAGATCGTCAAGAAGATGCAGCAGAAGCTGTACGAGGACTCGCCGTACCTCGTCACCATGTACGACGTCATCGGTGAGGCCTTCCGCAGCGACAAGTTCGCCTGCCTGCAGCCGCAGCCCGAACCCGACGGCGTGCTGATCATGCAGTACGGCGTCAGCAGCTACCTGAGCATCCGCCCGGCGGAGGATGCCGGCGACTGTGACGGCCTGACCAGCGGCACCGAGGCGACCGCCGGTGGTTCGAGCGAGGGCCTGAGCACCGGAGCGATGATCGGCATCGGCGTCGCGGCGGGGGTGGTCGTGGTCGGGGGAGCCGTGGTGGCGATGCGCCGACGGCGCACCGTGGGAGATCGGGAGTGACCGCGCCCGCGGGGCTCGCATGGCCCTGACCGCACCGGACCCGACCGCCGTCGCGGCCGTCGCCGGCGGAGAGGACCGGCGTCGGCGGAGCGGCTACGCGCGCTACGCGGGGGCGAAGATCGCGGGCTCGTTGGGCAGCCTGGCGTTCATGCTGGTCGTCGGCTTCTTCCTGTTCCGGGTGCTGCCCGGAGACCCCGCTCGCACCATGGGCCGCGGGCGGCTGAGCAGTCCCGAGCAGTTGGAGGAGTTCAACAAGCTCTACGGGCTGAACCAGCCCCTCGGGCAACAGTTCGTGACCTTCATCAAGAACACGCTCCAGGGCGACCTCGGCTACTCGCTGCTCTACCACCGCGACGTCTCCGGCATCCTGGCCGAGCGGATGTGGCCCACCCTGCTGCTGGTGGGGTCCTCGACGGTGCTGGCCGCGGTGATCGGCGTCTGGATGGGCATCCGCGCCGCCTGGCGGAAGGGCGGGCCCTTCGACAGGTTCTCGACCGGTTCGTCGCTGACCCTGTACTCCATGCCGGAGTGGTGGCTCGGCCTCGTGCTGATCGCGGTGTTCGCGGTGGGGATGGGACCGCTGCCCGGTCTCTTCCCGACCGGTTCGCTGCACTCCCCGGACGTGGACCCGTCGTCGCTCGAGGGCGTGCTGGACACGCTCTGGCACCTCGTCCTGCCGGTGGTGACGCTGACCCTCGCCTATCTGGCCGACTTCGCCCTGATCATGCGGGGGTCGTTGCTCGACGAGATCGGGTCGGACTACCTGACCACGGCCAAGGCCAAGGGGCTGCGCGACGTCGACGTGCGCAACCGGCACGCCGTACCCAACGCACTGCTGCCCACGGCCACCGTCGTGGCGCTGAGCTTCGGCTTCATCGTGGGTGGCGCGATCACGGTCGAGACGATCTTCTCGATCCCGGGGCTCGGGCTGCTCACCTATGAGGCGCTCCAGGTGCCCGACTACTGGCTGCTCCAGGGGGTCTACCTGGTCTCGTCGGCCGGGGTGATCTTCGCGAACCTGCTGGCCAACCTCGCCTACGCCTGGCTCGACCCCAGGGTGCGCACATGACGACGACGCAGCCGGAGTACTCCGCCCGCCAGCTCGCGACGCGACGCCGGCGGGCCGACCGGGCCCGCGCCTGGCGGCAGTTCCGCAGCAGCCGGTCCGGGATGGCGGGGCTGGCCATCCTCCTGTTCTTCATCCTCGTAGCCGTGTTCGCGCCGTTCCTCGCCGACGCGGAGGGGCTGGAGGTGACCAAGGCGACCGGGGGTGTCCTCGAGCCGCCGTCGTCGGAGTTCTGGCTCGGCACCGACGAGAACGGCCGCTCGGTGCTCACGCAGCTGATCTGGGGCGCCCGGATCTCGCTCTTCGTGGGCCTGATGGCGACGCTGATCTCGATGGTCATCGGCACCTCCGTCGGCCTGGTCTCCGGCTACGTGGGGGGCTGGGCGGGCGCCAGCCTGTTCCGGGTCACCGAGTGGGTCCTGGCCATCCCCTTCCTGCCGCTGGCGATCGTGCTCGCCACGGTGCTCGGCCGGTCGCTGTTCACCATCGTGCTGGTGATCGGGGTGACGTCGTGGCCCAGTACGGCGCTGCTGATCCGCAGCCAGACCCTGTCCATCAAGGAGCGGGCCTACCTCGAGCGCTCGCGGGCCCTCGGTGCCGGTCACGGCCACCTGATGCGCCGGCACGTGCTGCCCAACGTGATGCCGATGGTGTTCGCGAACACGACGCTCAGCGTGGCCATCGCGATCCTGACCGAGACGACGCTGAGCTTCCTGGGCCTCGGGGACCCGACCCGGGTGTCGTGGGGCTCGATGCTGGACGACGCGTACAGCGTCGGCGCGATGACCACGGGATCCTGGTGGTTCTTCGTGCCGCCGGGCGTCTGCGTGGTGCTGGTCGTGCTCGCGTTCACGTTGATCGGCCAGGCCCTGGAGGACGTGCTGAACCCCCGGCTTCGCAACGAGCCGACGGCGCGGACACCTCTCGTCGGAGGTGGCGGGTGAGCACCCTGCTGAAGATCGA
>JBEVFC010000070.1:0-5886 GCA_040512455.1 Nocardioides sp. | reverse complement strand
TCGGTGCTGGTGCTGCCGCGCGTGATCGTCGGCCGTCGCGGCGACCGGACCTGGCTGACCACCATCGGCGAGGTCACCGATCCCCTCGCCCCCGTCACCCCGCCCGCCACCGCGCCGGTCGTGAGCTTCGCCGACGGCGCCCTCAACGGCGAGGAGTGGATGTCCGTGGTCGCGGACGCCGTCGCCCGGATCGGTGCCGGCGACCTCGAGAAGGTCGTCCTGGCCCGGGACCTGATCGCCACCGCCGACCGGCCCATCGACGTCCGCTGGCCCCTCCAGCGGCTCGCCGCGACGTACCCCATGTGCTGGACGTTCCACGTCGACGGGATGTTCGGCGCCACCCCGGAGATGCTCCTGCGCCGCGAGCGCGGCCTGGTCACCTCCCGCGTGCTGGCCGGCACCATCCGCCGCACCGGCGACGACGAGCGCGACCTGGCGCTGGCCGCCACACTGGCGCGGTCGTCGAAGGACCTCGAGGAGCACGAGTACGCCGTCCGCTCGGTCGCCGAGGCCCTGGAGCCGCACTGCTCCGGCATGAACGTGCCCGAGGCGCCGTTCGTGCTGCACCTGCCCAACGTCATGCACCTGGCCACGGACGTGGCCGGAGTCGTGCACGCCGCCGAGCACCCCGAGCAGTCCAGCTCCTCGCTCCAGCTCGCCGAGGCGCTGCACCCCTCCGCCGCCGTCGGCGGCACGCCCACCGCGGCCGCGGTCGCCCTGATCGAGGACGTCGAGGGCATGCAGCGGGGCAGGTACGCCGGCCCGGTCGGCTGGATGGACGCCTCCGGCGACGGCGAGTGGGGCATCGCGCTGCGCTCCGCCGAGATCTCCGGCGCGACCGTCCGTCTCTTCGCCGGCTGCGGGATCGTCGCCGACTCGGTCCCGGAGGCCGAGCTCGCCGAGGCGCAGGCGAAGTTCGTGCCGGTGCGGGACGCGCTCGGGCCGGCCTGATTTGTTGCCGTTTGGTCCCCAACGGCAACCAAACCCGCCCTGAACCTGCAGTTTGTGACCAATCGGCGCTGTCCGGCGCGATCGGGAATCGGCAGGCCAGCCCGGCGGTTCTGTTGCACATGACTCTTGCGATCACCGGCTCGACCGGAGCGGTGGGCGGTCTCGTCGCCCGCCAGCTCGCGGCCCTCCACCCCCGGCTCATCGTCCGGGACGCGTCCCGGGCACCCCAGCTCGCCGGCTGTGACGTCGCGGTGGCGACGTACGCCGACGGGACGGCCGCCGAACGGGCGCTGGCCGGGATCGACGTGTTGTTCATGGTGTCGGCCGCGGAGTCGGAGGTCCGCCGCGACGAGCACCGCAGCTTCATCGCCGCGGCGGCGCGGGCAGGCGTCGGGCACGTCGTCTACACCTCGTTCGCGGCCGCGGCCGCGGACGCGACGTTCACCCTGGGACGCGACCACCACGACGCCGAGCAGGCGATCCGCGAGTCGGGAATGGCGTTCACGTTCCTGCGGGACAACTTCTACGCCGACTTCGTGCCGTACTTCGCCGACGAGCACGGCGTCATCCGTGGCCCGGCCGGCACCGGCAGGTTCGCCGCCGTGGCCAGGGCGGACGTCGCCGACGTCGCAGCCGCCGTGCTGCGCTCCCCCGGCGACCACGTCGGTGCGGCGTACGAGCTGACCGGTCCCGAGGCGTTCACCATGGCCGAGGCCGCCGCCCGCGCAGGCGCGTTCCTGGGCAGGGAGATGTCCTACGAGGAGGAGACCCTCGAGGAGGCCTACGCGTCCCGCCGGGCGGCGTACGGCGCCCCGGACTGGCAGCTCGATGCCTGGGTGAGCACCTACACCGCCATCGCCGACGGCTCGGTGGAGCACGTGAGCGACGACGTACGCCGGGTGACGGGTAACCCTCCGCGGACCCTGGAGCAGGCCCTCGGCGGCTGACGCCGATTGGTCACAAACTGCAGGGAAATGTCAGGAATCCCTGCCGTTGGGGACCAAACCGCAGCCATTTCGGCGCGGGGTCAGAGGTCCGCACCGTCCGCCAGCCGCACATAGCTCTGCCCCGCGGCGGGCAGGAACGCGTTCATGTGTCCCTCGAGGATCCGGTGCGCGGCCTCGGTATAGATCCGGTCGTGGATCGCCACGTTGCGGGGCGCCTTGACCATCCGGGCGAAGTCGACGGCCTCGGAGGCCTTGAGCCAGGGCGCGGACGAGGGGGTCAGCAGCACGTCGATGTCCTCGCCGGGCGGGGTGAGCGAGTCGCCGGGGTGGTAGACGGTGAGGTCGCCGGTCACGACGTACCCCGAGTTGAAGAACCGCGGCATCTCCGGGTGGATGACCGCGTGCAGCTCGCCGACCACGCGGACCGGGATGCCGGGGTCGAAGGACTCCCCCGGCGCGACGACCGTGACCCGTTCGGCGACGTCGGGGGCGTCCTCACGGATCCGCGCGGCGACCGCCTCGATCGTGAAGACCGGCGCGTCCGTACGTCGGAGCAGCTCGGGCAGGTAGTGGTCCGGGTGCTCGTGGGTGATCAGCACCGCGCCGGCGCCGTCCACCGCCGACGGCTCGGTGAACATCCCCGGGTCCAGGACGATGCTGCGGCCGTCGTGCTCGAGCCGCACGCAGGCGTGGCCGAACTTGGTGATCCGCATGCGGTCCAGCCTAGGCCGCCGGCCGCGGACCAGACAGGACCGAAAGGGATTGACAAGTAAACGAACGGTCGTGCTAATTTGAACCATGAGCAAGGGCCAGGACACCAAGACCGCGATCCTCGACGAGGCGCTCCAGATCGCCTCGCAGGTCGGCTTCGAGGGCCTGACCATCGGCCAGCTCGCCGAGCGCACCGAGATGAGCAAGAGCGGGCTCTTCGCGCACTTCCGCTCCAAGGAGCAGCTCCAGCTGCAGACCCTCGAGCACTCGCGCCGCTGGTTCATCGACACCGTGATCCGGCCGGCACTGTCCGCCCCTCGCGGCGAGGCCCGGGTCCGCGCCCTGTTCGACGCCTGGCTGGGCTGGGAGGACGTGCTGCAGGGCGGCTGCGTCTACGTCACCGCCGCGGTGGAGTACGACGACCGCCCGGGCGCGATGCGCGACGCGCTGGCCAAGCACCAGCAGGAGTGGCTCGAGTCGATCGCCACCATCGTGCGCACCGCGGTCGACGAGGGCGACTTCCGCGACGACACCGACCCCGACCAGTTCGCCTTCGAGTTCCACGCCCTGACCCTGGGCTTCCACCAGTTCGTCCGCCTGCTCGACGACGACCTGGCCGTACGACGGGCGCGCGCGTCCATCGACCGGCTGGTCGCCTGCTACCACTCCTGACAACCCACCGAAGGACACCGCCATGTCGTCACCGTTCCAGAAAAGCACGATCGTTCGTATGCGTTACCTGTCGATCCGCACCCTGTTCCGTGCCGGTGAGCTGGTCGCCCCGCGACTGGGCGGCCGGGCGGCGCGCAACCTGTGGTTCACCGTCCCACCGCTCGCCCCGGAGACGCCCCTTCCTCCCGGCGGGGAGCCGTTCAGCGTCACCTCGCTGGGCACTGAGGTCCGCGGGCACGTCTGGGGCGAGGGCCCGGTCGTCTACCTCGTCCACGGCTGGGCCGGCCGGGGCAGCCAGCTCGCCGGGTTCGTGGAGCCGCTGACCGCGGCCGGCTTCCGCGCCGTCCTCTTCGACGCCCCCGCGCACGGCGCCTCCGACCCGGGACCGGCCGGTCCCGGCCGCACCCACGGCGTCGAGATGGGCAAGGCCCTCGATGCGGTCGCGGCCCGCTTCGGCCCCGCGCACACCGTGGTCGCGCACTCGCTCGGCACCATCGCGACGTACCTCGCGATCCGGCACGGCTGGCTCGGCACCGCGCGGCTGGTGCTGCTCGCCCCGATGGTCGAGGCCGCCTCGCTGGTCGACCAGTTCCAGGGCGCCCTCGGCTTCGGCCCGCGCACCCGCCGGGCCTTCGAGCGGGACGCCCACACCCTGGTCGGTCTGCCGATCTCGGAGTTCGACGCCCGGTTCCAGGCCGCGCACGCGGACCCGGTGCCCACGCTCGTCGTGCACGACCGTGGCGACCGGCAGACGCCGTACGCCGACGCCGTCGCCCTCGTCGACGGACTGCCGCACGCCGCCCTGGTGACCACCGAGGGGCTCGGCCACCGGCGGATCCTTCGGGACCCTGCGGTGCTCCGCAGCGTGGTGGCGTTCATCCGGGACGAGCCTGCGAGCGCGGTCGCCTGAGCGTCAGCCGGTCAGGTGGTGCACGAAGCACCAGCGCCAGGACTCGCCGGCCTCGGCCGACCGCATGACCCGGTGGCCTTCCTCGCGGAAGTGGGCCGTGGCGTGCCGCTGCGGCGAGGAATCGCAGCAGCCGACGTGGCCGCAGTCCAGGCAGGTGCGCAGGTGCACCCAGGAGGTGCCGTCGCGGACACACTCCTCGCACTCACCGGGAGTGTTCTGCTCGACCTCGTGCGGTGCGTTCCTCAGGTCATCGCAGGTCTCTCCCACTGCGCGCCCTGCCTCCCTCTCGGCCTCCACCCGACCTTCGTCGCTCTCGTCCGCCTGGTCAAGCATCGACTCCTCGATGTCGAGCGCCGCCAGCACCTCGCGGACGACCTCGTGCGCGACCTGGCCGCCGTCGCGGACCTCGAGCACCTTCGCGCGCTCGGCGTCGATCATCGCCAGCCGGATCCGGGAGTACGTCTGGCTGGGCGTCTCGTGGTCCGTGGAGCTGTCGCCGAGCTGCTCCCACGCCGCGAAGTTGCGGCGGTCCACCCGCTCGCGGATCGAGTCCCGCACCCCGAGCGGGTCCTCGCCCTCCTCGCGCTCGAGCACCTCGAGGCCGGCCAGGCTGGCCTGGTGCAGCAGCGTGGCCTTGGCCAGCGCGTCCTCGGCGGGGTCCGGCGACGGGACCTTCAGCACGCGGGCCACCCACGACAGCGTCAGTCCCTGCAGGAACAGCGTGCCGGCCACCACGGTGAACGCGATGAGCAGCAGCACCTCGCGGTGGTCGGTACCCTCCGGGATCAGGAACGCCGCCGCCAGCGTCACCACGCCACGCATCCCCGCCCAGCCGATCACGAACGTGTAGGTCCAGGGCGTCCGGCGTCCGGTGCGCGCATCGGGGGCAGGTCGCACCAGCAGGTAACGGGCCGGGAACACCCAGAGCATCCGTAGCACCACCACCGCGGCCAGGGAGGCGGCACAGACGCCCACGATCCGGCCGGCCGTGAGACCGCTGTTATGGACGTCCTCGATGATCCAGTCGGCCTGGAGCCCGATCAGCAGGAACACGGTGTTCTCGAGGACGTAGGCGATGGTGCGCCAGTTCACCCGTTCGGCGATCCGCGACTGCGCGGTCTGCAGGACCGGCGCCTTGTGGCCGAGCAGCAGTCCGGCGATCACCACGGCGAGGACGCCACTGGCGTGCACCTCCTCGGCGACGATGTACGCCGCGAACGGCGTCACCAGGGACATCGCGGTGTCCAGCAGGGGGTCGGTGACCTTCTTGCGGCACCAGCCGACGACGACGAACGCCAGCAGTCCCACCAGCACGCCACCGCCGGCGGCCACCACGAAGTCCACGCCGACCTCGAGGACGGTGACCGAGCCCACCGCGGCGGCCAGGGCGGTACGCAGCGCGACCAGGGCGGTGGCGTCGTTGAGCAGCGACTCGCCCTCGAGGATCGTGACGATGCGGCGGGGCAGCCCGATCCGGCGGCCGATGGCGGTGGCGGACACCGCGTCCGGCGGCGCCACCACCGCGCCGATCGCCAGGGCCAACGCCCACGAGAGGCCGGGGATCATCGCGTGGACGACGATGCCGACGCCCGCGGTGGTGAACAGCACCAGGCCGACCGAGAGCAGCAGGATGGCCCGCCGGTTGGCGTTGAAGTCGACCAGCGACGTCTGCAGGGCGGCGGCGTACAGCAATGG
>JBEVFC010000069.1:0-7847 GCA_040512455.1 Nocardioides sp. | reverse complement strand
TCCACGGCAACCAGAACTACAAGCAGACGGGGCTGATGCAGGCCTATGCGGCGTACTCGCTCCTGATGCAGCCGCCCAAGCGGGTCGGGTTCGCCTCCGGCTGCCAGGCCTTCGGGCACCGCGAGCTGCTCGGCGTGCTCCGCTCGTTCGGGCTGGTGTCGGAGCCGGTCCTCACCGTCCAGGCCTGAACGTCGTGCGACTGGTCGACTACCTCGACAAGGGGGCCTCCGTCGATCCCGGGGCTCCCTGCCTGACCACGGACGGCCACAGCACGTCGTACGCCGAGGTGAGGGAGCTCAGCTTCCGCATCGCGGCGGCCCTGGTCCGGGTCGGGGTCGCGCCGGGGGACAAGGTCGCGATCCTCTCGGCCAACGACCCGGTCGCGTTTACCTGCGTGTTCGGGATCAGCCGGGCGGGCGCCGTGTGGTGCCCGATCAACCCGCGCAACGAGGCGGCCGAGAACCGCGAGCTGCTGGACCTCTTCGACTGCACCGTCCTGATCCACCAGCAGTCCTTCGCGCCGCTCGTCGACCAGATCCGCGGCGAGCTGCCGAAGCTGACGAGCATCGTGTGCCTGGACGGTGCGCCTCTCGAGGGGACGCTGTCGTGGGAGGAGTTCCTGGCGGCGTCGACGGACGCGCCGCCGGTGGACGCCCCACCAGTCGACGACCTGGCGATGATCGTCGGCACCGGCGGCACCACTGGCCGACCGAAGGGGGTGATGCTCACCGGGACCAACCTCGAGACGATGACGGCGATCACGCTGATGAGCTACCCGTTCGAGGGGCGACCGGTCTACCTCGCGCTGGCACCGCTGACCCATGCCGCCGGTGTGCTCTGCTTCCCGGTGATGGCCAAGGCCGGGGAGATCGTGGTGATGCGGACCCCGGACATCGAACGGTTCCTCGGGCTCGTCGAGACCCACGGCGTGACCCACACGTTCCTCCCGCCGACGCTGATCTACATGCTGCTCGACCACCCGAGGCTGTCGGCCGCGGACCTCTCGTCCCTGCAGTGCTTCTGGTACGGCGCGGCGCCGATGTCGGTGACCCGGCTCGAGGAGGCGCTGAACCGCATCGGCCCGGTGATGGCCCAGCTTTTCGGGCAGACCGAGGCACCCATGATGGTGTCGGCGCTGCCGCCCGCCGACCACTTCCTCGCGGACGGGTCGGTCGCCCACGAACGGCTCGCGTCGGCCGGTCGACCCACGCCTCTGGTGACCGTCGCGATCATGGACCCCGAGGGGTCCCTGCTGGCTCCCGGTGAGCGCGGCGAGATCGTGGTGCGCAGCTCGCTGGTCATGCGGGGCTACTACCGCAACCCGGACGCCACGGCGGAGGCCTCGGCGTACGGCTGGCACCACACGGGTGACATCGGCTTCCTCGACCGCGATGGGTTCCTGTTCATCGTCGACCGGGCCAAGGACATGGTGATCACGGGCGGATTCAACGTGTACTCGACCGAGGTAGAGCAGGCGCTGATGGAGCACCCGGCCGTCGCCGACTGCGCGGTGGTCGGGCTGCCGGACGAGAAGTGGGGGGAGCGGGTCACGGCCGTCGTCCAGCTGCGGCCCGGACAGAGCGCCACGGGCCCCGAGCTCGCGACCTTCGTCAAGGAGCGGATCGGCAGCGTGAAGTCGCCCAAGCAGGTCGAGGTCTGGTCAGACCTGCCTCGCTCGAAGGTCGGCAAGGTGCTCAAGACCGACATCAAGGCGACCCTGATCGGCGCCGGCTGAGCGGGTCACAGCTGGGCGAGGGCCTTCCCGAGGCCTTCCTCGGCCTCGTCGCCGAGCCTCTTGAGCGCCGGGGCGAGCAGCGGGGCAACGAGCTTGCCGACGCCACTGAAGGCGAAGTCGGCGGTGTAGGTGACCCGCGATCCCGTGCCGTTCGGCTCGATCTCCATGGTGTCGTGGGCGATCACGGTCTTGTTCTCACCACGCAGCGCGAAGCGGCGGTCGGGCGTGTGCTCGGTGACCGTGTAGGTCAGCTCGGTCTTGCGGCCCATGAACGTGGACACGTTGTGGTACTCCGTGCCGACGTCGCCCTCGCCCGAGACCCGGGTGGTGCTCACGGTGCCCGGATCCCACTCGGTGGTGGTGGTGAAGTCGCTGAGGTAGGCGAAGACCGCCGCCGGTGCGGCGGGGGTCTCGACAGTGCGCTGGATCTTCATGGGGGCTCCGTCTGTGGGTGGTCCAGTCAGCCTACGGACCGTCCCTACGCAGCGGCTGGCGCCAGCGCTCGAGGCTCCGCGGCGCCACGGGGTTGGGCGCGGCCACCCGGGACACCGCGTCGATGACATTGCGGAGGTTGACGATCAGCCCGCCGTACTCGTGCCACTGGCCGCTGGCCAGCTCGTCCGTGGACATGTCGCTGGCCAGCTGCTGCAGGCCGATGCGGAGCTCGGCGAGCCGCTCGGGATCGGCGGCGCTGACCGCGGCACCCGTGTCCGCCAGCATCGAGCACCAGCGGGAGCGGAAGTCCTCGTCCCAGTACCGCGCCTGGTCGGCGCTGATCGCGATCGTGCGCACCATGCTCTGGGTCTCGGCGACCGCCTGCTCGAGCAGGTGCAGAACCGTCTCCAGCTCGTCGACGTGCTCGCGTCGCCGCCGCTGGCGCGGGTTGAACCGGCCGCTCTCCTGCGCCTGGCGCAGCAGGCCCCACGACTGGTCGATGCGTAGGTCGACGTCGCGGGCCCGGCCGAGCCAGACCTGGGTGTGCTCGGGGTCGAAGCCGGGACCGATGTCCTTCGCCATGCCCACCAGCAGGTCGCCGAGCGCGCGTGGGAGCCGGGACGCGTGCGACCAGGCCGCCCGGTCCCGCAGCGGCGGCCAGACGACGATGTTGACCACCAGGCCGATGGCCACGCCGACGCAGGTGTCCAGGAGCCGTCCCCACAGCAGGTTGGACTCGCCGACCGCGTTGGTCGCCAGGACCACGATGGCCGTGGTCGCCACCGAGGTCGACTCCTCGCCGAGCAGCTTGAGCCGGCCGACCAGGAACGACAGCACCAGCATCGCCGTCATCGCCGAGGGGCCAAGGCCCAGCAGCAGCCCGGTCCCCCAGGCGATGAAGACCCCGGCGAACGTGGCCGCCACCTGCTGGGCGCCGCGCGAGAACGTGCGGTAGAGCGTGGCGTGCACGACCAGCACCGCCGACCACGGCGCGAGGAACGGCTGGTCGAGGTGGAACACGTCGGTCGCCACCCACCAGGCGAGGCCGCCGGCGAGCGCGGTCTTGGCGATCTGCAGCAGGTCCGCCCAGAGCAACGGGTCGCGGAGGCGGTCCCGCCGCCCCCTCCCGGCGACGGCTGCCCACTCGCGACGCTCCTCCCAGAACGTCGTCATGACATGAACGTCCCTCCTCGTCGGTTCATGACGCGGTGCGTACCCGACGAGGAGGGCGTCATGCGGACGGGGCTCACGCCGCGGCGAGGGACTCCCCCGCGTCCGGCTCCGGCACCTGCATCGGCCTGGGCCGCAGCAGCGTGCCCCCGATGACCGCGGCGGCCGCGGCCATCACGGCACCCGCGGCGAAGGCCAGCTGGTAGCCGGCGTTGAGGGCCTCCAGCGGCGCGGTGCCCGAGGCGACCAGGTCGTCGGTGCGCCAGCTCGACAGGCTGACCAGGACGGCCAGGCCCAGCGCGCCGCCCATCATGAACGAGGTGTTCACCACCCCGGAGGCGAGTCCGGCCTCGTGCGGCTCGACGTCGCCCATCGCCGCCAGCAGCACCGGGTTGAAGGCGATGCCGGCGCCGACGCCGAGCAGCACCATGCCGGGCAGCACGTGGACCAGGTAGCTGCCGTCGACCGGCGCCTGCGAGAACAGCGCCAGGCTGGCCGCGGCGAGCCCCAGTCCGACCGTGAGCGGCGGACGGATGCCGAACCGCATCACCAGCTTGTCGCTGAGCCGAAGCGACATCACCGCCATCACCACGCAGGACGGCAGGTAGGCCAGCCCGACCTCGAGGGCGTCGTACCCCAGCACGCCCTGCATGTAGAGCGCGGTGAGGAAGAAGCAGGCGAACATCGCGCCCGCCCACAGCACGCCGACCACCTGCGAGACCGCGACGTTGCGGAGGCGGAAGAGCCGGAGCGGCACCAGCGGGTGCTCGACCCGCGCCTCGCGGACGACGAACGCCACCAGAAGCACGACGGCGATCCCGAGGGTGCCGAGCGTCTGCGTCGAGGTCCAGCCGGCATCGTTGCCGCCCACGACGCCGTACACCGCGAGCATCAGCGCCACCGTGACGAGCCCGGCCCCGGCGACGTCCAGGCGACCGGGCACCTCCTGCCCGGTGTCGGCGGGCAGCAGCCGGGTGACCAGGATCCACACCGCGATGCCGATCGGCACGTTGACGAGGAAGATCCAGTGCCAGGTCAGCAGCCCGGTGAGGACGCCGCCGAGGAGGACGCCGACCGCGCCGCCGCCGGACATCACGAAACCGAAGACGCCCATCGCCTTGGCCCGCTCGCCGGGGTCGGAGAACAGGCCCATGATCAGGGCCAGGGCGACCGCGGACACGGCCGCGCCGCCGAGGCCCTGGATGGCGCGTCCGGCAACGAGGAACGTGGCGTTCGGGGCGAACGCGCAGGCCACGGACGCGACGGTGAACGCCGCGACGCCGCCGAGCAGCACCCGGCGGTTGCCGTAGAGGTCGCCGAGTCGTCCGGAGAGCAGCAGGAACCCACCGAAGGTCAGCATGTAGGCGTTGACCACCCAGGCCAGCGCCTCGGGCGAGAAGCCGAGGTCGGTCTGGATGGAGGGCAGCGCCACGTTCACGATGTTCGTGTCGAGCACGATCATCAGGTCGCCCAGGCACAGGGCATAGAGGGCGAACCAGCGGGCACGTCGGTCGTTCATCGTCTGCTCCTTCGGAGGGGGTCGTCATGACCTCCACGAACGGGGGCGTCCGGATACGACAGGCGCGTCGCGGGATGTTTTCCGAACTCGCCCGTACCGACCGGGTGGGCGGCCCGAACTCATCGGTCGAGCGGAGTCGTCCGGCCTCGTTCCCGCGCTGTTCGTGCCCGAATTCAGGAGACGGTGCCGGCGATATTGACCATCCAGGCGATGCCGAAGCGGTCGACGAGCATGCCGAACTCGTCGCCCCACATCTGCTTCTCCAGGGGCACCGTCACCGTGGCGCCCTCACCGAGCTTGTCCCAGTAGCCCCGCAGCTCCTCGGCGCCGTCACCGCTGAGGCTGACCGTGATGTTGCTGCCGGGATTGTGCTCCATCCCGGGCGGGGTGTCGGCGCCCATCAGGGTGAAGCCCGCGGGCGTGCTGAGCCGCGCGTGCATGATCAGGTTCGCCTCGGGTGCGTCGGGGTCGCCGTACTCGCCGAAGGTGTTGGTCTCGAGGTCGCCGCCGAGGGCGGACTGGTAGAACTCCATCGCCTCGCGTGCGTTGTCACGGAAGCTGAAGTAGGGGTTGAGCGTCGATGCCATGAGGTGCCTCCTCGGGTGGGTGTGCCGTTGCGATCGACCCTAGTCCCGCCCACCGTCACTCCCGCCCGGCCGCGGCCCGGAGGGCGCAGACCCTGGGGTCAGCGCGTACGCCGGGCGACCACCGCGGCGACGTCGTCGTCGAGCGACGGCTCCCGCAGCGACACCACCAGCTGCCCCAGGGCGGCGTCGAGGTCGGCCTGCGCGAGCATCGGCAGCGCGTGGAGCACCTTCTTCTGGCCGACGTCGATGTCCTCGTCGCGGCGCTCGATGAGGCCGTCCGTGAACAGCAGCACGGTGTCGCCGTCGTGCATCGGCACGGTGCGTGCGATCCGGTCCTGGACCAGCACCCCGAGCGGGCAGCCGTCGGCGTCGGGCAGCTGCTCGGTGGAGCCGTCGCTTCGGAGCAGCACCGGGGCGGGGTGGCCCGCGTTGGCGACCACGATCTCGTCGCGCTGCGGGTCGACCACGAGGTAGACGAGCGTGACCAGCTGGTCGGTGGGGAACTGGGCGAACATCCGGTCCAGCTTGCCGAGCACCGAGGCGGGCTCCGGGTCGACGGCGGTGTAGGCGCGGACCGCGGCCCGCATCTGCGCCATCGCCGCGGCGGCCTCGACGCCGCGGCCCATCACGTCGCCGACGAACAGCACCAGCCGCCCGTCGACGAGGGTGATGGCGTCGTAGAAGTCGCCGCCGACGTCCGTGCGTCCGGACGGGTCGTAGTAGCTCGCCACGTCCCAGCCGGGGGTGTCCGGCATCCGGTCGGGGAGGACCGCCTGCTGGAGGCGTACGGCGGCGGCCAGCGTCTCGCTGTGCAGCTCGGCGTTGTCGATGGCGACGGCGGCACGTCGGGCCACGTCCTCGGCGAAGGCGAGGTCGTCCTCGGTGTAGCGGCGCTCGGACTCGGCGGCCACCCAGGTCATCACGCCGAGCACCCGCCCGTGGGCGACCAGCGGGACGACGATGGCACTGCGCAGCTGCAGGTCGAGGGCGATCCGCATGTGCTCCTCGTCGCGGGCGCCGGCGACCAGCATCTCGTCGGTGATCTCGGGGATCAGCTCCGCCTCGCCGGTGCGCAGGACCGCCCACGCGCCGCGCGGCGCGTCCGGGTTGCTGGGGTAGCGCTCCTCGAGCGACCGGGCCAGCTGCACCTTCTCGGGGTCGACGTGGGCGACCGCCAGCCGGTGCAGGCGCCCGTCCTCGACGACGTCGATGGCGCACCAGTCCGCGAACGTCGGCACGACCAGGGCGGCCACCTTCGCCAGCGTCTGGCCGTAGTCGAGGCTGCTGGACAGCTCGGCCGAGGCGTCCACGAGGAACGCAAGCCGCTCGTTGCTGACCGCCGCCGCGGCCTGTGCCTCGATCCGCTCGACCGCCTGGGCGCAGCTGTCGGCGAGGATCTCGAGGAACTCCAGCTCGGCGGCGTCGATCATCCGAACGCCGGGGAAGGACAGTCCGATGGCTCCGACGGTGCGGCTCCCGACGTTGAGCGGGAGCATCAGCAGCGACCGCTCGCCGCGGTGCCGCAGGTCCGGGTAGCGCGCCTCGATGGCCGCCTTGCCCGTGATCAGGACCGGGGTGCCGGACCGGACGACGTCACCGGCCAGCGTCGGCGCGTCGACGGGGAAGCTCGCCCACTGCTCCGCCTCGCCCTCCGCACCGCCGCGCAGGGCGATCAGCCGGAGCCGGTCCTCGCCCTCCCGCAGCAGCAGGGACGCGATGGTGGCGCCGACCGCGTCGGCGCTGTGGGAGGTGATGATGCGGGAGAGCGCGTCGAGGTCCTCGGCCCGGACCAGCTCGCCGGTGACCCGGGCCAGCATCGCGAGCCGGCTGCCGAGCAGCCGCGCGTCGCGCAGCCGTTGTCCCTCGGGGGAGAAGTCGATGATCACGCAGAGGACGCCCTGGACCCCCTCGAGGTCCCGCAGCGGCGTGCAGGACACCTCGGCGTCGTGGGTGGTGCCGTCGGCGCGGGGCAGCTCGACCCGACCCTGCCAGGGGTCGCCGGAGAGCACCTGGACGAGCACCGCCTCGAGCGCCTCGCGGTCGCCCTCGGCGAAGAGCCCGGTCAGCGGCCGACCGACGAGCGTGCCGCCCGGACCGGCGTACGCCGTGGTGGCGGCGAGGTTGGCGTGACGGACCGTCCCGTCGGTGCCGACGGCCAGCGCGGCGGTGTCCAGGCTGTCCAGCAGCTCGGGCTCCGGCAGCCACTGGGCCGGGACGTGGACGGTCATCCGGCCATCGTCCCAGTGACCGGCGCCACCGGGCCACGATCTGGTCAAGACCACCCGCTTGGGGGGCCACGTTCTGGGGTGAGTGGCCCGGTCGGGGGGTCAGGTGCGCGCTCCTAGGCTCGCACCATGTCCACCGTGACCTTCCCGCCGTCCTTCGACGCCACCAGCACCGC
>JBEVFC010000065.1:0-9646 GCA_040512455.1 Nocardioides sp. | reverse complement strand
CGGCACTGCGTCTTCCCCCGGTGCGGCCGCGACGCCCGGACCTGCGACCTCGACCACATCGTCGCCTACCGCCCACCCGATGAGGGCGGACCACCCGGCCAGACCCACCCCACAACCTCGCCCCCCTCTGCAGGCGCCATCACCGCGCCAAGACCCTCACCGGCTGGACCTACCACCGACACCCCGACGGCACCTACACCTGGACCAGCCCCCACCACCACACCTGGACCGTCAGCCCCAACGGCACCCGCGGCACCACCACGCCCTCACCTGCGCGCCCGGACGGCACGGCGTACACCCTCACCACCTGACCCACCGCGCCCACACCCACCCGGCCGACGGTTCACTCCGGGCGCCTCGACAGGCGGCCCAGCCCCGCCGAGCCCGGCCATTGCGCAATCTGATGGGCACGTCCGTTGCTTGATGGGCACTGCAATGCCCATCAACCACGGCTTTCCCCGGCCAGCCGGGGAAACCAACGCGACCGACGCAGCCACCGTTCCGCTGCCCCAAATGCTTGACAGCCGCAGCGCCTAGCCCCTATGCACGGATGAAGCGCGCGAACAGCGGCGCGACCCGGGGGGGTGTACGCACCAACGGGAGGCAAGGACATGCGTATCACCACCTCGCGGAAGGCGCGCCGCTTCGCGGTCGCCGCCACCGCGGCATTCACCCTGGGGCTCACCGGTCTGGTGGCCCCCGCCGACAGTGCACCTCAGCGCGGCGGGTCCCACCACGCCCATGAGCAGGCACAGCGGGTCGTGTTCATCGTTCTCGACCAGCTGCGACCGGAGTTCATCAAGGCGTTCGACATGAAGAACGTCCAGGCGCTGATGCGCGGCGGCACCAGCTTCCCGAACGCCTACCTCGGGCACATGGGCTCCGAGACGGTGGTGAGCCACAACGTGATGACCAGCGGCCAGCTGCCCAAGCACATGGGCTGGGCCGACGAGTGGTTCAACGACCCGGACGGTGTCCTGGGAGTCCCGGGCACGCACTACGTCACCGGCTCGATGGCCCAGACCCAGTTCGACGCCCTCATCCAGGACAAGGGCTACCCGAAGCTGGCCGACTACCTGAAGAGCGAGCACCCCGGCAGCACCGTCGCCACGGTCGGCGAGAAGAACTACGCGGTCTACAGCATGGGCGGACCGGGCTCGGACATCCGGCTCACGTTCAGCGGCCGCAGCTTCGACTGCGACGAGGACACCACGGTCACCCAGAACACCTGGCGCGGCCCGACCGGCGTCGGTGTGCCGACGTACATCTCCGACCCGTCGGGGGCCAACGGCAGCAACGCCTGCAAGGACAACCCGTACTACGTCGATGCCGACAGCGCCATCAACTACGGCACGCTCGACACCTCGCCCGCGTGGATGTACCCGCTCCAGGGGAACCGCGACATCCCCGGCAACGACCCGAACCACCAGGGTGGCGACGTGTGGGTGACGAACGCGGCGTTCGACATCATGGACCACGAGACGGACTGGAGCGGGATGCTCCTGACGTACGGCGGGATCGACAAGTCCGGACACATGTGGGGCGGGCTCAACGACCAGCCGCCGTACCCGAACGCCGACCCGGCCAGCCACATGGCGGCCATGGCGAAGATCGCCGACGACCAGGTGGGGCGGGTCATCGGCAAGCTCAAGAAGGACGGCCTGCTCGACGAGACGCTGGTCGTCCTCACCACCGACCACGCGCAGAACACCGCCGACAACTACTTCGGACAGGACGGCGTGAACCGGGGCAACTTCAACTGGTACTACGGTCGCGACGCGGACGAGACCTACGAGCAGCCCCAGCCGGAGATCCAGAAACTGATCGCCGGTACCGGCGACAACGTGGCGATGAGCATGCAGGACTCGGCGATCCGCACCTGGCTGAAGACGTCGACCCGGCAGACGAAGGCGCAGGCGGCCGACGTGATGAAGACGCTCGGCGGCGTGCGCGCGGTCTACGTGCGGGCCGGCGGCCACTACGTCAAGAAGTGGGAGGCTCCGCGCTGGAAGTGGGGCAGCCGCGAGCTCGCCTGGCACCGGAAGCACTCCCAGGAGATCGTCGACACGCAGGCGGCGGCCTACGGCCCCGACGTCATCGGGCTGCTGGCCAACAACACCAGCTACGGCGTGAAGGGCGACCACGGTGGCGCCCAGGAGTCCGTGCAACGGATCCCGATCATCTTCTACGGCGCGGGCATCAAGGCCGGGAAGAAGCCGGGGACCGCGTTGCGGTCGGTGGACATCACACCGACCATCCTGCGGGAGCTCGGCATTCGCGAGACGTTCCCGACGGACGGGGTGGGCTACAAGCTGCCGTGACTCCATGACCCCTAGGAGCGGACCGATGCCCCGCGATCCCAACATCCCGGACGCGTTCGACGTCTACACGGTCGTACTGCTGCGGCGGCCGGACGCGGAGCTCGACGTGCTCCAGGCACGTCATCTCGCCTACCGCCCCGTCGGCGACCGCCGCTCGATGCCCGACGACTGACGGGCTCACGGCACGAGAGAATCGGAGGGTCGCCGGCGGGAGGTGACGACATGCCGGACGCGGTCGAGAAGGCACGCGGGAGCTACGCGCGCCACGCGTGGGGCGAGGCGTACGCCGGGCTCCACGGACACCGGGACTCGCTCGTCGCCGACGACCTCGAGCTGCTGGCGGTGTCCGCGTACCTCGTCGGCAAGGAACAGGAGAGCGACGCGGCCTGGGCCCGGGCCCATGACCTGCGAGCTGCCGACGGCGACCGCGAGGGCGCGGCTCGGTGCGCCTTCTGGCTCGGGTTCCGGCTGGTCAACGCGCACGAGCGCCCCGGCGCCAACGGCTGGATCGCCCGGCTGGAGCGGCTGACGGAGGGCTCCCCGGCGGCCTCCCTGCCGAGGGCCCAGCTGGCGTACCTGACCGGGCTCCGGGCGCTGTTCGACGAGGGCGACCTCGCGACGGCGACGGCGGACCTGCGCCGGGCTGCCGACCTGGCCGCGTCGCAGGCCAACGCCGAGCTGGCCGCGCTCGCCCGCCTCGCGCACGGCCGCGTCCTCATCCTGATGGGGAAGGTCACCGCGGGGCTGCACCTGCTGGATGACGCGATGCTGACGGTCCGGTCGGAGGCGCTCTCGCCGATCGCCGTCGGCGACAGCTACTGCACGGCCATCGACGCCTGTCACGACCTCTTCGACGTCCAGCGGGGACAGGACTGGAACGACGGCCTGACCCGATGGTGCGCCGAGCAGCCGGACCTGGTGCCGTTCGCGGGCATCTGCCAGGTGCACCGCGCCGAGTTCCTGCAGCTGCAGGGCGCCTGGGTCGAGGCGATGGCCCAGGCCGGGCTGGCCCGCACCCGGCTCTCGACACCGCTCCGGCAACCGCTCTACGGGGCGGCGGTCTACCAGGAGGGCGAGCTACGGCGGTTGCAGGGCGAGCTCGCCGAGGCGGAGGCGTGCTATCGGGAGGCGAGTGCGGCCGGTCGGGACCCGCAGCCCGGCCTCGCGCTGCTCAGGTTGAGCCAGGGACGGACGGCGGACGCCGCCCAGGCCATCGACCGCGCGGTGGCGGAGGCTGCGGACCCGGTGACACGCACGCACCTGTGGGCGGCGTACGTCGAGGTGATGCTCGCCTGCGACCGGGTCGACGACGCGCGCCGGGCGACGAGCCAGCTGGCGGAGGTGGCGGACGCCCTCGGGTCGCCCCTGCTGGACGCGGTGGCCCTTCGGGCGCACGGATCGGTCCTCCTGGCTGCGGGCGACCCGCGGGCGGCGCTCGGTCCGCTCCGGAGGGCGAGCGACGGGTTCCGGGAGCGGGAGTCGCCGTACGAGGTCGCCCGCACGGCCGTCCTGATCGCCCGCGCCCGTCGCGAGCTCGGTGACGAGGAGGGCGCCCGCCTGGAGGTCGACGCGGCTCGAGCGACGTTCGCGCGGCTCGGGGCCGGGCCCGACCTGGCGCGGCTCGACAGCCGACGGCCGGACCGGCTCACGGCCCGCGAGCTGCAGGTGCTGCGCCTGGTGGCCGCCGGGCACACCAACCGCTCGATCGGATCCGAGCTGGGCCTGAGCGCACGCACGGTCGACCGTCACCTGAGCAACATCTTCGGCAAGCTCGGGGTCTCCTCCCGCGCCGCGGCCACGGCGCTGGCGTACGAGGCCGAGCTGCTCTGAGTCGGCGTACCCACGCCCCCATGCCGAAAGTCGTGGGTGACTTCGCCGATGCCGCAGATCCGGAGCGTTCCTAACGTCGAGTCGTCCCGACCGTCGGGACACGGATGCACAGGAGGAACCCATGCCCCACGTCTCGCGTGACACCGCCGACGACTCGATCCCGATGCTGGGCATCGACGTCCCGCACGTTCCGGTCCGGGTAGGGGCCGGGGGGTGACCACGGTGAGCGTCTTCTACAAGGTGTCGTACCGAGTCGGGTTCCACCCCTGGGAGGAGCTGGCGGAGCACCGGCCCTTCGCCGACACCCTCGTCGGGCTCTTCGAGCGCGAGGAGGACGGCCAGGCTCCGCCGTACGGCAAGGCTCTGGACCTCGGCTGCGGCAGTGCGACGTGGGGGGTCCGCCTGGCGGCACGCGGTTGGCAGGTCACCGGCGTGGACAACGTGCCGACCGCCGTGACGCGCGCCCGAGCGCGCGTCCGCGACGCCGGAGTGGAGATGCGGGTGGTCCTCGGCGACGTCACCGAGCTGCAGGAGTCCGGGGTCGGGACTGGCTTCGACCTCGTGGTCGACACCGGCACGTTCCACGGCCTCACGCCGACGCAACGGCTGGACATGGGTCGGGCGGTGAGCGCCGTTGCTGCCGACGAGGCGACGGTGATCCTCGACTGCTTCGCCCCACGCCGTCGCGGTCCGCTTCCACGGGGCTGCACGCAGGCGGACGTGGAGACGGCCTTCCCCGCCTGGCAGGTCTCGGACGCCGTCACCGCCGACACCGAGCCGGACCCGATCGCGCGCCTGTTCAGGTTCGACGAGGTGTTCTACCGGCTCCGCCGGAGGTGACGATCCCATCAGGAATCGAGAAGCGCGCCAGCGTCGTCCGGCCTAGCCTCTTCTCGGAGGGCCGGCACCGCGCCGGGTCCCCGAGCATCGGAAGGAAGCCCGACATGGCCACGAGGAACGACGAGAAGACGTCCGACGGCTTCACCGCCGAGGAGCGCGCCGCGATGAAGGAGCGCGCCGCCGAGCTGCGCGCCGAGGGCAAGAAGGGCGCCAAGAAGGCCGACGGCCTGCAGGCCGTCCTGGACGCCATCGAGAAGATGGCACCGGAAGACCGTGCGCTCGCCGAGCGGGTGCACGTGACGGTGACCGCGACGGCTCCCGAGCTGTCGCCCAAGACCTGGTACGGCATGCCCGCCTATGCGAACGCCGACGGCAAGGTCGTCGTCTTCTTCCAGGACTCGGGCAAGTTCAAGTACCGGTACTCCACGCTCGGTTTCCAGGACGAGGCGAACCTCGACGACGGCGACATGTGGCCGACGTCGTTCGCCCTCATGAAGTGGAGCCCCGTGGTGGAGAAGAAGGTCGTCGAGCTGGTGAAGGCGGCCGTCTCCTGACATGAGAAGGGGAAAGGAGCCCTGCTCCCTTCCCTACTCAACGTATAACGCATCAGGGGGCTTGCGGCAAGACCCCCGTCGGGCCGCAGAATCTCGTCCGTGCACATCTCGACCACCACCGCGTTCGCCCTCCCGGACCACCTCGCCGCCAAGGCCGACCCGGCCCTGATCGCCGCCGACGAGCAGCACTTCGCGGCCATCGCGGAGAGCCTCGAGCAGTCCATCGCCGACCTGACCGACCGTCTCGACGCCGCCCGGAAGGCGCCCGGCGGCTCCGGCCAGGAGGCCCTGGACCGCGACCAGGAGGTGCACCGGCTGACCGCCCGCCTGAGGGCGCTGCGTCGCTTCGGCCTGGACCTGTGCCTGGGTCACATGGTCGGCGCCGGCGACGCCGAGCCCGTGTACGTCGGCCGGCTCGGCCTCACGGACGCCGCGGGTCGCCGGCTGCTGGTCGACTGGCGCTCCCCGGCGGCCGAGCCGTTCTTCGGCGCGACCCACGCCAACCCGATGGGGCTGGCCAGCCGCCGCAGGTACCGCTGGACCCTCGGCCGGATCAGCGACTACTGGGACGAGGTGTTCACCCCGGACGGGTTCGGCGGGCACGCCGCGGCGCTCGACGACCAGTCCGCCTTCATCGCCAGCCTGGGCGGCAGCCGGTCGGCCCGGATGCGCGACGTGCTCGGCACCATCCAGGCCGACCAGGACGCCATCATCCGCGCGGGATCGCGCGGTGCACTCGTGGTCGACGGAGGCCCGGGCACCGGGAAGACCGTCGTCGCCCTGCACCGCACCGCCTACCTGCTCTACTCCGACCCGCGCCTCGGTCACCGCCGGGGCGGCGTGCTGTTCGTCGGTCCGCACCAGCCCTACCTGGCGTACGTCGCCGACGTCCTCCCCAGCCTCGGGGAGGAGGGCGTGCAGACCTGCACCCTGCGCGACCTGGTCCCCGAGGGGGCCGGGGCGGTCACCGAGGCCGACCCCGACGTGGCCCGCCTGAAGGCGTCCGCGGGGATGGTCAAGGCGATCGAGCCGGCGGTCGGGTTGTACGAGGAGCCGCCCACGGAGGGCATGGAGGTCGAGACCCCGTGGGTCGACCTCTGGCTCAGCGCCACCGACTGGGCCGACGCCTTCGAGTCCGGGGCCGGCATCCCCCACAACGAGGCGCGCGACCAGGTGTGGGAGGAGCTGCTCACCATCCTGGTCGACAAGTACGACGACGAGGAGGTCCCGCCCGAGCTGCTCCGCCGGTCCCTGGCCCAGAACGCCGAGCTGCGCAGCGCCTTCACCCGTTCGTGGCCGCTGATCGAGGCGGCCGACCTGGTGGGCGACCTGTGGGACGTGCCGGCGTACCTGCGGAGATGTGTCCCCTGGCTCGAGCCCGACGAGGTCCGGAAGCTGCAGCGTGCGCAGCCCCGGGCCTGGACGGTCTCCGACCTGCCGCTTCTGGACGCGGCCCGGCAGCGGCTCGGCGACCCCGAGGCGTCGCGACTCAAGCGGCGGCGCGACGCGGCCCTCGCCGCCGAACGGGAGGAGATGGCGAAGGTCGTCGAGCACCTGGTGGCGACCGACGACACCGACATGCGGGTGATGTCGATGCTGCGGGTCGAGGACGCCCAGAGCATCCTCGTCGACGAGACCGCGCTCCCCACCGCTGACCCCGACCTGCTGGCCGGCCCGTTCGCGCACATCGTCGTCGACGAGGCCCAGGAGCTGACGGACGCGGAGTGGCAGATGCTGCTGCTGCGCTGCCCGTCCCGGAGCTTCACCATCGTCGGGGACCGCGCCCAGGCCAGGCACGGGTTCACGCAGTCGTGGCAGGAACGGCTCGGGTCGATCGGGCTCGACCGCGTCGACCTGGCCTCCCTGAGCATCAACTACCGCACCCCGGAGGAGGTGATGGCCGAAGCCGAGCCGGTCATCAGGGCGGTGTTCCCGGACGCCAACGTGCCGACCTCGGTCCGGAGCAGCGGCCTTCCCGTCGTCCACGGTTCGACCGCGGACCTGGGCGCGATCGTCGACTCCTGGGTCGCCGATCATCCCGACGGGGTGGCCTGCGTCATCGGCGTCGGTGACATCGACGAGGGCACGCTCACGCCCAGCCCGCGCGTCCGAACGCTGACCCCGGAGTTGTCGAAGGGGCTGGAGTTCGACCTGGTCGTCCTGGTCGACCCCGCGGAGGTCGGCGACGGCGTCGAAGGGACCGTCGACCGCTACGTGGCGATGACGCGGGCCACCCAGCAGCTCGTCATCCTGACGTCGCCTAGAACGTGATCCGGAATTCCGTCGCGCCCGTGTCCGGCACCATGTCGACGCTGACCCGCTCGACCCGTGCGTACGCCGGGCCCTGACGGCACCAGTCCACGAGCTCGCCGGCCCGCTCGCCCTCGAAGTGCCCCGCGACCGAGCCGTCGGGCTCGTTGCGCACCCAGCCGGTCACGCCGAGCCGCTCGGCCTGCCGCTGGGTCTCCCAGCGGAACGAGACGCCCTGCACGCGTCCGGAGATCCTCACCTCGACGGCCATGTGTCCATGATGCCCGCGCAGGTCGAGCGGGTTGGGAGTCTGCGACATGCTGGACCGGTGACCGACGACGCCCTGGCGCGCGCCCACGCCGCGGAGGCGGCGTACGAGCCGGACCCCCGACGCTGGCGGATCCTCGGTGTCTCCCTCGTGATCGCCTTCATGGCGCTGCTCGACGTCACCATCGTCAACGTCGCGCTGCCGTCGATCCAGGACGGCCTCGACACCACACCGGCCACGGTGCAGTGGGTCGTGTCGGGCTACGCGCTCGCGTTCGGCCTCACCCTGGTCGCCGGCGGCCGGCTCGGCGACGCGTACGGCCGGCGCCGGCTGATGCTGATCGGGCTGACCGGGTTCGTGGTCGCCAGCGCGGCCGTGGGCCTCGCCCCGAACGCGGCGCTGGTGATCGTCGCGCGTCTCGTGCAGGGTGCGTCGGCGGGCCTGCTGACGCCCCAGAACTCGGGGCTCGTCCAGCAGCTCTTCCGCGGGGAGGAGCGGGGCCGGGCCTTCGGCATGTTCGGCCTGACCGTCGGCATCTCGTCCGCGACGGGGCCGGTCCTGGGCGGCCTGATCATCGCGCTGGCCGGCGAGGAGCAGGGCTGGCGTTGGCTGTTCCTGGTCAACATCCCGATCGGCGTGGTCGCGATGGTCGCGATCCTGCGGCTCGTCCCCCGCCGGGACCAGCGCCCCGACGAGGTGCGCGCGCGCCTCGACGTGGTCGGCGCCCTGTTGCTGGGCGGGGCGGTGCTGGCGCTGCTGTTCCCCCTGGTCAGCGTCGAGGCTGGTCTGTCACCGGTGACGTTCGTCCTGCTCGCCGCGCCGGTGCTGCTGGTCGCCTTCCTGCGCTGGGAGACCCGGCTGGTCGCGCGCGGGCGGCAGCCGCTGCTGGACGTGTCGCTGCTGCGTCAGGTGCCCGGGTACGGCAGCGGGCTGGCGATCGGGGCGATCTACTTCACCGGCTTCACCGGGATCTTCCTGGTGTTCTCCGTGCACCTGCAGCAGGCCCTCGACTACTCCCCGCTCCAGGCCGGGCTGCTGCTCACGCCGTTCGCGCTCGGGGCCGCGGCGACCGCGCCGCTGGCCGGGCGGCTCGTCTCGCGCATCCACCGCCGGCTCACCGTGATCGCGCTCGGGATCATGATGACCGGCACGCTGCTGGCGGCTCTGCTGGTGCCCGGCCGGGACACCGCGACCCTGGCCTGGTTCATGGTGCCGACCCTGCTGCTGGCCGGTCTCGGCGGTGGCGGGGTGATCTCCCCCAACTTCACCCTGAGCCTGGCCGAGGTGCCGCCGAGCATGGGCGGCGCCGCGGGCGGCGCGATCCAGACCGGCCAGCGCATCGGCTCGGCGATCGGTGCCGCGCTGATCATGACCGTCTACCACGTGGTCGCCGACGCGACCTCGGCCGACACCGGGCTGCGGACGGCGCTGCTCACGTCGTTCGCGGTGCTCGGCCTGGCGATGGCGATGGCCGTCCGCGACCTGCTGACCACGCGAAACTGACGCTTACCTCGCGATACTTCGCGCGGTAAGCGCTGGTTTCACTTGCTACCTAGTGAAACCAGCAGGTGTCACAGAATCGC
>JBEVFC010000053.1:0-9832 GCA_040512455.1 Nocardioides sp. | reverse complement strand
AGTTCTGCGAAACTCGCGCCGGCGGGCGAGTCTTCCTCGGCGGGATGTCGGCGCAGCGGTGAGGGCATCCGCCTAGCATCTCCCGTTGTCAGCGGCCAAACCACTAGCGAACATGCGCCAGCGGCGGACCGCCGCCACACGATGAGTTCGCTTGCTCCATCGTTCAGAGACGGTTCCCCTGACGGGTCGGCTGACTAGCCTCGCTTCGAGGAGCTCGTTCCGTCTACATGTCCTAGGTGTACCCGGTCGGGACGTTGGAGGCACGGCGACTGCACGATCTCTTGCCCCAGAGATCCATTTGCTCAGGATCCGGCGTGCGGGGTCGAGGGCGCCTACAGGGCGCTACACGCGCCCATTCTGGGCGCCATGCAGCACGGTGGTGAGGCTCGTGGGTGAGCGCCGTGGTGAGACGCTCGATCACAATGCGAGGGCTTCGATACACCGCCGACCTCCGGTCCCGCGCATCGGCGGTGTCGAACGTCGGCTGAGGATCCTGAGCCCGACCCGCGTGACCGCCGATGCCACGGTCGCACGGATCGTCCACAGCCTGTGCAACGGACCGCCGCTGCCCACAGGAGCTCTCGTCAGTGCCACGCCCCGCAAGCAGGCGTTCGATCATGACTGTGTCCGCTGCGCCCTCGGGCGGCGCGCTTGTTAGCGGTGGGCCGTCCGTTGCCAAGGGCTGGCGACGATGCGAGCGGCCAAGAAGGGGCGTCATGAGCCAGACGATCAACACCGATACGCCAGCCAAGCTGTGGAGTGTCCAGGAGGTCTCGGAGTATCTCGGGGTCCCGGTCGGGACCATCTACCAGTGGCGGGTGCGCAGCGAGGGTCCGCCGGCGATGCGGCTGGAGAAGCACCTGCGGTTCGACCCGGAGTCGGTGGCGCGACCCGACGGGGAGGCAGCGGAAGAAGTCGTTCGCGCGCAAGGTCGACGCAGCGCTGGCTCGTCCAGATGCAGGCGGCCTCCCATCGCGGGCAGTTCATCGACCCGGTCGCCGCGAAGCTGAAGATCGGCGAGTTCTCCCCGATCTGGCTGGACGGGATGGGACACCTGAAGCCGTCGACCGCGGCCCGGTACGCCAGCATCGTCCGGGTCCCAAACGCTGGGTGCCCCCGACAGGATTCGAACCTGTGACCGGCGGATTAGAAGGCCGCTGCTCTATCCAGCTGAGCTACGAGGGCAGGGGGTCGAGGTGCAGTCGAGAATCCGGGACACCGCCCAACGATCCAGCGACCGCATTCGACCCGGCGCCAGTATGCCCGAGACGGCGGACGTGGATGCCCGGGGCTCGGCCTCACGAGGTGGAGAAGACCGCCCACACGGACTTGCCGCCACCCTTGTACCGGTCGACACCCCAGTCCTGGCACAGTGCCTCGACGATCGCGATGCCACGTCCGGCGGTGGCCAGCGGCACCCCGGCAACCACCGACGGTCCGTCGCGCGAACCGTCCCTCACCTCCAGGACGACGGCCGGGCCGAGTGCCGTCCGTAGCCTCACCGTGAACGAGGTCTGGGCGTGCAGCAGCGCGTTCGTGGCCAGCTCGCTCACGACCAGTCGCACGTCGTCCACCAGCAGGAAGAGGTCGTGCTCCTCGAGCACCTCGGTGACGAACCCTCGGGCGCCACGGACGCTCGCGGCGTGCGCCATGAGCTCGAGCTCATGGGACCAAGGCGTCAACGTGGGCATGCGACTCACTCGAGAGAACGCACCAGCGCCCCGGCCAACGACAGTGCGGGGTCTGGGCATCTGCAGGCCGGACACCCAGCGTAGGCCCCTTGCGCGACCCACGCTCGGCTCATCGGCCGCGCGCCCCGGGCTCTGGCTGCTCGAAGCGCTCACTCGGTCGTGGGCCGGGGCGCGGGAACCATGAGCCGCAGGACCTTCTCGACGATGGGAATCGCCCCGTAGAACGTGGTCTCGTGCCCCGACCGGCGCATCGTGCGTTGGAACTCCAGGAGCACGCGCGCGCCGGCGGCATCGCAGAACGTCACGCGTCGCAGGTCGACCAGTACGTCGCTGCCCGCGGGCAGGTCGATCGCGTCCAGGGCTCCGTGCAGGAGGTCCCGGCTGGACAGCTCCAGCTCGCCGCCCAGCTCGATCGAGACCTGGGTGGTGACGGTGACCGTGAAGAGGACCGCCGAGGTGTCCCCACCGGGTGCGAGTGAATCCATGGTCCGGACTCCGCGGGGCTTGCTGCCGATCGCTGTGGGGCGCCGCATCGCCGGGACCGGCGCCGCCCTGCTGGCGTGCACGGGTAAGTCCCGGCACGTCAACGGTACGACCGCGACACGCCTCAGGTCGCTGACCCGTTCAGGTCATTCCCTGCTCCACACACGCTGACCCACTCAGGCGAGCCGGCCCACTGGGGTCACGCTGCGGACGTGGTTCCGGCACCCTCGAGCTGGCCGTCCAGGAAGTCCAGCAGCAGCCGGTTGACGGTGTCCGGGGCGTCGAGCTGCATCCAGTGGCCGGCGTCCTCGATCCGCTCGTAGCGCCAACCGCCGACGACATAGCGCTCGGTGCCGGTCATCGCCCGTTCGGTGAGCGCGACGTCTCCGGCGCTCCACACGCCCATCGTCGGCACCTGGATCGGTGGCAGTGCACCCGGCGGCGTGAGCAGCGACTCGGGCGGCAACACGGCACGGTAGAGGCCCAGGCTCGCCGTGAGCGCTCCCGGCGCCCGCAGCCGGGTCACGACCTCGTCGATGCGCGGGTGCCCCGCCCAACTGCGCAGGTTCGCGAAGTCGTCCTGGGACAGCCACCGCTCGGCCACCCCCGGGAACTGGAAGAGCAGCATGTACCAGGACTTCTCGCGCTGCTCCCAGCCCGCCTCGCGGATCGCGGCGGGGTGGCCGACCGAGAGGCAGGTCAGGCTGGACACGCGCCCGGGCGCCATCGCGGCGAGCATGCAGCCGATCGCGCCGCCCCAGTCGTGCCCGACCACGTGCGCCCGCCGTACGCCGAGGCGGTCCAGGAGGCCGAGCAGGTCACCGAGCACCTGCAGCATCCCGTAGCCGCTCACGTCGTCCGGCTTGTCGGACGCTCCGAAGCCGCGAAGGTCGGGGGCGATCGTCCGGTAGCCGGCGGCCGTCAGTGCGGCCACCTGCCCGCTCCACAGCGCGTGCGTGTCCGGCCATCCGTGCAGCAGCAGCACCGGTTCGCCGGCCCCCTCGTCCTGCACGAACATCCGGATCCCGTCCAGCGTGACCAGGTGGGGTGTGTCCGGGACCGGGGCGACGGGCGCCGGGCGAGTCGGCTGCCGGCCCTCGACCGTCGCAACCAACTGCTCGTGGCGAGGCGCCGCCTCCGGATACCGCGGCGCGTTGGCGCCGAGGGCGATCACCTTCTCCAGCAGCCCCGGGGCCGCCAACGCCTCGGGTGGCATCGCCAGCATCGACGAGATCGACGAGTGGGCGCGCAGCGCGTCCGGGTCCCGCCGGGCCGACGCGTACAGCGCCCTGGTCATCGCCCAGGCCGGGTCGGGGGTGCGGTACGGCGCGTTCGCCAGGTCGGCGTCGATCTCGGCCAGCCGGTGCCGGTCGAAGGTGAGGGTGGCGCGGTACCACGGCGTGATCGTCCGTTCGGTGACCTCGTCGAAGGCGCGCACCAGCCGCTCCCCTTCGCCCGCTGGGTGGTCCCGCAACACGTCGCGCAGCGCGACCGCGTGCAGCAGCCCGATCGACGCTCCGCGGCCGATCGAGGGGTTGGTGCACGCCCAGGCGTCGCCGACCGCGACCAGCCCGGTCGCCACCGGCTCGTCGTCCACGACGAACCTGCGGTAGCGGTCCTCGAGCCCGGCGATGACCTGTACGTCGGTGATCGGCTCACCGTCGCACCAGTCCCTCGCCGACGGGATTGCCGCCATCGCACGCGACCAGGCCGCCGCGTCGCGCAGCCCCCGCAGCGCATGGTCACGGGACGAGGTGACGAAGCCGACCCCCCAGGTGTCCCCGTCCGCCGGGAGGGTGAGCACCGAGTAGCCGTGGAAGTGCTGGAGCAGCACGTCCCGGAGCTCAGGACGGCTCCCGTCACGGGACCGGAAGTGCCGGGCGTAGTAGACGAAGCCCGAGTCCTCCCGCTCCTCGGCCGGTCGGCGGCCTCCGATGCTCTCGAGCATCCCGGTGACGGGAGAGCGGCGGCCGGACGCGTCGACCACCAGGTCCGCCCGCACCGCCGAGCCGCCGGCCGTGAGCACCCCGGCCACGTGCGGGGCGCCTCGCGTCGCCGGCCGGGTCATGAGTCCGGTCACCCGTACCCCGCGCCGGATCGTCACCCCGGGGGTGCGTGCGGCGACCGCCGCCACCGCCGCCTCGATCACCGGCCGCCGCGCGGTGACCGTGTCGAAGCGTTCGTCCCCGGGACGGAACCCGCCGGTGATCTCGGCGGGCAGGCTGCCCATCGTGTTCACCCGGGTGCCACCACGGGCCTCCAGCTCCGCGATGACGTCCGGCAGCTCGGCGACCATCGTCGCCGTCCACCGCGGCAGCATGAAGTGCAGCTGGTTGAACTGGTTCACGCCGCGGCGCTCCCAGGTCTCCCACAGCGCGTCGTTGTCCCCCTCGGGCTCCGCGGGGTCGCGTTCGAGGACGGTGACCCGGTGGCCGTCGCGCGCGAGCAGCGTCGCCGCGGCCAGTCCGTTGAGCCCTGCCCCCAGCACGAGAATGTCCGACATCGGTCCCACCTCCGGTCGTCGCCGGGTCGGTGCCCGGGTCGGGAACCACGCTGGGACAGTCCGCTGCTCACCTGCCAGACCATTCGCTGCTCACCTGCTGCTCACCCCGCCAGGCGCACCTCCCCGATCTCCACCGCCCAGAGCAGGTCGGAGAGCCGCTCGAGAGCGCGGGCCAGGTGCCGTCGGTACGTCGAGAACGGCAGGTCCAGCACCTCGGCGGCGGCCTCCTGGGTGGGGGCGGCGTGCACGTAGGTCCGGTCCAGCACCCGGCCGAGGGACTCCGCCCGCGGGTCGCGCGTGACGTGCGCGACGCCGGCGACGATGGTCGCGCGCAGCCGCTCGGCGGACACCCGGTCGTAGTCCACGGCCAGCCGTGAACCCATGAGCTCGTTCGCCCGGAGCCGGTCCGGCTGGTGGAGGTCGTGCAGCGCCGTCCGCAGCGCCTCCGCGAACCGGTCCCGGGACAGCGGGGGCGGACGCAGCAGGTGCGCCGGGGCGGGGCCGGACTCGCCGGTGAGCTCACGCTCCCCGAGAAGGTCGTACCACCGTTCCGGCGTGAGCCGGCGCCAGTCCACGCCGTACAGCGTGTAGCGCTGCCCCGCGTACTCCGCCTCGAGCTCCGTGGTGAGGGCGAGGTAGTGGAAGATCGGCCCCCAGAACGACGGGTCGGTCGTGGCGACGAACGACCACGCGAGCGGCCGGGTCGTCCACAGCACCGTCGAGCTGACCGAGCCGACGACGACGGCGTACGGGTCCCGTTGGTTCCCGGTCTGCCCGGCGAAGAAGCGGGCGACGCTCACCTGCTCCCCCGGGCGCGCCGGCGAGGTCCGGGCCACGAACTCGATCGCCGCGCGGACGACCGGGTCGTCGTCGACCAGGGCCGGGTCGGCCGGGTGCAGCGTGTGGAGCGCGAACGCGTCCAGCCCGGAGGTCGACGGCACCACGGACAGGTTCTCGGGCTGGGCCTCGAGCCAGCGTTCGGCGAGGCGCGCGCTCGGGGAGCCCTCGAAACGCTCGACCAGGTCGAGCACGGCCGGGTGGTCGGACGGCCTTCCCGGCGCGACCATGCCCGTGCCCCGGGCGCGGAGGGTCCAGAACGACGACGCCAGTGGGCTCTTCCGGTGGAGGAACAGCTTCTGGTGCGCCCAGAGCCGGCGCTCGCTCTCGTCCGGTGACCGCAGGGCGGTCCACGAGTGCTCGTGGACCGTGCGGTGCACGCGCCGGTACGTCGCCGGCGAGCGGCGCCGCAGGTCGGCGTCCAGGACGTCCCTGACCAGGTCGTGCGGGTAGATGCCGTAGGTGCCCCGGGTGATCCACGGCCGCGTCTCCAGCCAGGCCCACACCTCCGGCGCCCGACGCCCGAGCAGCTCGTCCACGAGGTCCTGGGTGGTCAGCCAGGTGTGCGCGCAGAGCGCCATCGCCAGGGCGTGGTCGTCGTCGGGCGCCTCGTCCACGAGCCGGGTGGCGAGCGCGGCGACGAGGTCCGGAGCCGCCGTCAGGTCGTCGGGGAGGTCGCCGGCCACGGCCGCGTCGGCCAGCATGGCGAGCGTCAGGGGGTGACCGCGGCCGAGGTGCGCGAGCCGCGGGAGCCGGTCGTCGGGGACGCCTGCGTGTGCCAGCAGCTGCTCGCTCTCGGCACGGTCGAGGATCTCCATCGGCAGGCACTCGACGACGGCACGCCAGCCGGGGTCGGTGCGCCAGGCCGTGGCGGGTGCGTTCCGGCCGGCGATCACGACCACCGCGTCGGCCGGGAGGGACGCGACGAGACGGTCGCGGACCCACTCGTCGACGGACGCCAGCCGTTCGTACCCGTCGATCAGCAGCACCCAGCAGCGGCCACCGTCGCGGCGCGGCTCGGCGACCGCGGCGCGCAGCCCCTCGGGGGTGCCGTCGACGTCCTCGCCGTCGACCGCGACGACCGTGAGTCCCGCTGCCCGGGCCCGGGCGCGGAACTGCTGGAGGAGCGCGGTCTTGCCGAGGCCGCCGGCACCGTGGACGAACAGCACCCGGTACGGCGACTCCCCGGCCAGGGCGGCCTCGAAGGTCCCGAGCTCCGCCGCGCGCCCCACGAAGGCCTTCGCCCGGGCGGCGTCGACGATGGTGGCGAGGTCCTCAGGCATCCCGCACCCGTGCTGCCATGCCTTCAGGGTAGGAGCCCGCCGCCCGTGTGGGAACCGCTCGCGCCCCGCCCTCGGCCGCTTGCCGGGCTGGACCACCGGGTGCCCGAGAGGAACAGGTCGGAACCGGCGAGACACAGAACGGTATGAACCTGCCCACGCGACGGCACCAAAGCGCACACATCCGTTCCGCTCCCGCCGGGCCCGTCCTAGCGTCGACCGCAGAGCGGAGGAACACTCCGCCAGCGAGCAGGGGGCAGGACATGGGAACCATCGCGAACCTGGTGCACCGTTGGCCCATCCGCGAGAGCGGGTCGGCGCGGGTCCAGACGATCGCCGGTCACTGGATGACGGCCGAGGTGCGGGGCCGCACCGGCCAGGCCGAGGTCGAGCACGTGATCGTGCTGCAGGACGCCAACGGCGAGTCCGCGGTCGGGGTGCCGGTCAAGGCGGTCTCCGGCCGGTTCCTGCGTCTCGTCGCCAAGGACGGCAGGCCGGGCCCGGAGTTCGGCCCGGTCGACGTGGCGGTCCTCCGTCGGCTGGTCCGCGAGGCCGTGGCGCTGCCCGCCTGACCCAAACGCACCGCGACCGGGACGACGTACGACGCCGCCCGCGTGGAGGGGTGTGTCATGCTCCCCTCCATGGTGGGCGGGAAGGCTGCGAAGCGCGTCGGGCTGGAAGTGCTCGGGTGGACACTCGTCGTCCTCGGGATCGCGGGACTGATCCTGCCCGGCCCCGGACTGCTCGGCCTGTTCGCCGGTCTCTATGTCCTCTCGCAGCAGTACGAATGGGCCGAGCGCAGGGTCGAGCCGGTCAAGATGGCCGCCTTCCGCGCCGCCGCCGAGGGCGTGCAGAGCTGGCCGCGGATCATCATCTCGCTGCTCGGTGTGGTCGCCATGATCTGCATCGGCATCGTCTGGGGAATCCGTCCCCCGGCGCCCGGCTTCTGGCCGGTCGACGAGAAGTGGTGGCTGTTCGGCGGCTGGCCGACCGCCATCACGCTGATCATCTCGGCGTTCATCGCGCTGGGCCTCATCATCTTCAGCTACCAGCGCTTCCACGGCGTCGACGACCCGGTCGCCGCGGCCGAGGAAGCCGCCCGCGACAAGAGCTGACGTCACGCTCAAACGGAGGTGACGGCCCACCCCGCCGTGGGAGCATCGTCGGATGAGCGAGGTGTGGGACCTGGTCGCGACGGAGCGCACCACGCTGGCCGACTTCCTGGAGACGCTGACCCCCGAGGAGTGGGCGGTCGACTCCCTCTGCGACGGCTGGACCGTGCGTGACGTCGCTGCGCACGTGGCCTGGGGCAACACCTCACCCCCGCTCAAGACGGTCGGCGCCATCATCCGGGGCGGCTTCCGCGCCAACGCGGTCAACGCCCGGCTCGGGCGGGAGTTCGGCCAGCGGCCCCCCGAGCAGATCGTGGCGCGGCTGCGCGAGGTCGCGACCAGCCGCGTTCACACCCCCGGCACCACGCCGGTCGACTGCCTCGCGGACATGCTCTGCCACGACCTCGACATCCGCGTCCCCCTCAAGCGGCCCCGGACCTCCCCCGCCGAACCGTTCCGTCGGGCGCTCACCCGGTACGCCGGGATGGGGTTCCCGCTGCACCTGGCCTTCGGTGCCAACTGCAAGGCGATGGCCAAGGGGCTCCGGCTGGTCGCCGAGGACGTCGGCTGGACCCACGGCGAGGGCCCCACCGTGCAGGGGTCCGGCTCCGCGCTGATGCGCGCGCTCACCGGCCGCCCGGTCGGACCCGACGAGCTGACCGGGCCCGGGGCGCCCGTGCTCTACGCCCGGCTGCCGTAGTCGGCGATCTCGCCGCGCAGCCGCGCCTTCACGTCCTCGGGCGCGAACGAGACGTCCACCGCCGCAGTCGCCAGCGCCTTCACCCCGGCCTCGTCGAGGTCGAGCAGGTCGGCGGCGATCGCGTACTCCCGGTTGAGGTCGGTCCCGAACATCGGCGGGTCGTCGGAGTTGACCGTGATCACCACGCCGGCGTCGCGGAAGGCCGTGATCGGGTGCCGGTCGAGGCTCTCCACCGCCCGGGTGGCGATGTTGGACGACGGGCAGACCTCGAGCGGGATGCCGGTCTCGGCGAGGTGCGCGAGCAGCGCCGAGTCCTGGGCGGACGACGTGCCGTGCCCGATCCGCTCGGCGCCGAGCAGCCGGATCGCGTCCCAGACCGTCTCCGGGCCGGTGGTCTCGCCTGCGTGCGGGATGCTGTGGAGGCCCGCCGCACGGGCCGCGTCGAAGTGCGGCTGGAACTGCGGTCGGGGTACGCCGATCTCCGGGCCGCCGAGGCCGAAGCCGACCAGTGCGTCCGGGGCGTGGTTCAGGGCATAGTCGAGGGTGGCGTCCGCGGCCGGCAGCCCGGACTCCCCCGGGATGTCGTAGATCCAGCGCAGCACCAGCCCGAAGTCCCGCTCGGCGTCGACGCGGCCCTGCTCCAGCGCCTCGGTGTAGGCCTCGATCGGGATGCCCCGGACCACCGAGGTGTACGGCGTGCAGGTCAGCTCGGCGTACCGCAGCGACTGGCCCTCGGCCATCTCGCGGGCCACCTCGTAGGTCAGCAGCCGGATGTCGTCCGGGGCGCGGATCAGGTCGACGACGGCGAGGTAGACCTCGATGAAGTGCGCGAAGTCGCGGAACGCGAAGAACTCCTTCAGCGCCTCGGGGTCGCTGGGCACCACGCCGGGGTGCCGCTCGGCGAGCTCGGAGACGATCCGCGCGGACGCGGAGCCCACGTGGTGGACGTGCAGCTCGGCCTTGGGCAGGCCGGCGATGAAGGAGGTGAGGTCGGTGGAGTCAGTCACAAGCGGGGAGTCTGCCAGCGTGTCGTCCCCGGATCCCAACCCTTGGGGCCTTTGAATGGTGGTGGCCCCGCGGAGTATGAGCCCGCGGGGCCCTGTTCATTTCCTCAGGAGCCGCTGTCGATCCGGTCCTGCACCTGGGCCGCCAGGTCCTCGATCGAGCTGCCGGAGACGGTGTCGCCGTTGACGAAGACCGTCGGCGTCGAGTTCACGCCCCGCTGC
>JBEVFC010000036.1:0-4351 GCA_040512455.1 Nocardioides sp. | reverse complement strand
ATCGGCCTCGCGCTGAACTGCGAGATCGCCGAGTGGTGCCGCTTCGCGCGGAAGAACTACTTCTACCCGGACATGCCGAAGAACTTCCAGACCTCGCAGTACGACGAGCCGATCGCCTTCGACGGCTACCTCGACGTCGACGTCGACGGTGAGTCGTTCCGGGTCGAGATCGAGCGCGCGCACATGGAGGAGGACACCGGCAAGTCGCTGCACGTCGGTGGCGCCACCGGCCGCATCCACGGTGCCGACTACTCGCTGGTCGACTACAACCGCGCCGGCATCCCGCTGATCGAGATCGTCACCAAGCCGATCATGGGCACCCGCGACAAGGCGCCCGAGATCGCCAAGGCGTACGTCGCGCAGCTGCGCGAGCTGATCGTCGCGCTGGGGGTCTCGGACGCCCGGATGGACCAGGGCTCGATCCGCGCCGACGTGAACCTCTCGCTTTCGCCGGCCGGCGACGGCAAGCTCGGCACCCGCACCGAGACCAAGAACGTGAACTCGCTGCGGTCCGTGGAGCGTGCGGTCCGCTACGAGATGCAGCGGCACGCCGCGATCCTCGCCGAGGGCGGGTCGATCCTCCAGGAGACCCGGCACTGGCACGAGGACACCGGGATCACCACCAGTGGTCGCGAGAAGTCCGACGCCGAGGACTACCGCTACTTCCCCGAGCCCGACCTGGTGCCGGTGGCGCCGACCCGGGAGTGGGTCGACGAGCTCCGCGGCACGCTGCCCGAGCCGCCGCGGGTGCGCCGGTCCCGGCTGCAGGCCGACTGGGGCTTCTCCGACCTCGACATGCGGGACACCGTCGGCGCCGGTGCGCTGGGCCTGGTCGAGGAGACCATCGCCGCCGGTGCCAGCCCGCAGGCCGCCCGCAAGTGGTGGCTGGGCGAGCTGGCCCGTCGCGCCAACGACACCGACACCGACATCGCCTCGGTCGGGGTCAGCCCGACCGACGTGGCCGCGGTGCAGAGGCTCGTCGACGCCGGCACCATCAACGACAAGCTGGCCCGCCAGGTCTTCGAGGGCCTGTACGCCGGCGAGGGCACGCCCGAGGAGATCGTCGCGGCCCGTGGGCTGGCGATCGTGTCCGACGACGGCGCGCTGGGTGCCGCGGTGGACAACGCGATCGCTGCCAACCCCGACGTCGCGGACAAGATCCGGGACGGCCCGGTGGCGGCCGCGGGTGCGCTGATCGGTGCGGTGATGAAGGAGATGCGGGGTCAGGCCGACGCCGGCCGGGTCCGCGAGCTGATCCTCGAGAAGCTGACCTGACCTCAGGGGTGATCTCAGGGTCCTGCCCGATCCGGTGGACACCCCGTCCGCCGTACCGTCGGGCCCATGAGTGACTCGGGATTCCGGCTGGGCCGGAACGCGCGGCGTACGGTGCTGGTGCTGCACGTCGCCTGTGGCGTCGGCTGGATGGGCGCCGACGTGCTGCTGGCGATCCTGATGCTGGCCGGCTGGTTCTCGGGCGACGGGCCGACCGTCGCGGCGGCGTACACCGCGGCCCGGCTGGTGATCCCGCCGGCGGTGCCGGTGCTCGCCGGCGGGATGCTGGTCACCGGCGTCCTGCTCGGGCTCGGCACCAGGTGGGGCCTGGTGCAGTGGTGGTGGGTGTTCGTGAAGCTGGTCATCGGGGTGGTGCTGACCGTGCTGGTCTTCGTGCTCCTGCTGCCGGGAGCCCTCGGGATCCCCAACGACCTGACCGGCACCGCCGACCAGATCCGGGACCAGGTCGGCAGGGAGGGACGGCACCTGCTCTTCCCTCCGCTGGTGTCGTTCGTGGCGCTGGCCTTCTCGCTGGTGCTGTCGGTCTTCAAGCCGTGGCAGCGGACCCGCTGGGGGCGCGCGAGAGTCGAGCGGACGCGTCGTCGCGAGCCGGTCAGGACGGCCTGACGACCAGGATCCGGTCGTCGCCCGCCGCCGGGTCGCCGCGTCCGTCCCGGTTGGACGTGGTCACCCACAGGTTGCCGTCCGGTGCGACCTCCACCGTCCGGATCCGCCCGTAGTCGCCGACGAAGAAGTCGGTCGGATCGGTGGCCTTCCGGCCGTCCACCGTGACCCGCCACAGGCGCTCGCCGCGCAGCGAGGCCATCCAGAGGTACCCGTCGGCGTAGGCCAGACCGGAGGGCGAGGCCTCGGAGGTGCGCCACACGACCTGCGGGTCGATGAAGTCGGGAGCGCCGCCGTCGCCCTCGACCAGCGGCCACCCGTAGTTCCCGTTCCTCTCGATCCGGTTCAGCTCGTCGAACTGGTCCTGCCCGAACTCGCTGGCCCACAGCTGGCCGGTCTCGTCGAACGCGAGCCCCTGCACGTTGCGGTGCCCCCAGGACCAGATCGGGGAGTCGGGGTCGGGATTGCCGGGGGCCGGGTCGCCGTCGGGCGTGATGCGCAGGATCTTGCCGCCGAGCGACCCCCGGTCCTGCGCCAGAGCCGGCTCGCCGGTCTCGCCGGTGGAGGCGTAGAGATAGCCGTCCGGTCCGAACTCCAGGCGCCCCCCGTCGTGGATGAACCCGTTCGGGATGCCGGTCAGCACCGGTTCCGTCGGCCCGAGGCGGCGGCCGTCGTACGTCGCCCGCACGATGCGGTTGTCCTCCGCCGTGGTGGCGTAGAAGTACAGCAGGCTGTCCTTCGCGTACGTCGGGGAGACGGCGACGCCGAGCACCCCGGCCTCTCCCTGGGGAGCCGCCTGGTCGATGGTGCCGATCTCGGTGACGTCGTCCTCGGTGACCGCGAGCACCCGGCGGGTGTCGCGCTCGGTGACCACCGCGGAGCCGTCCGGCAGGAAGTCCAGACCCCACGGCGCCTCCAGCCCGGTCGCGACGGTGGACACGACCTTCGGCCTGCGGTTCGTCGGCGCGCCCGAGGTCTCCTCGGTGGCGGAGGGGCTGGCCGTGGTGGCCGGGCTCTCGGGAGTCCGGCTCGGCGTGGCGCGGTCGGGGCCGCCGTCGTCGTCGGACGAGCAGGCCGCCAGGGTCAGGACGAGTGCGAGCGGCAGTGCGGCGAGCCTCATGCCCTGTGACTGTAGCCAGACGTGGGGCGCGTGCCGGTCAGGCGACGCGCTCGAGCAGCTCGAGCAGCAGCGCGTGCACCTCGGCGGGTCGCTCCAGGCCGAGGAAGTGGCTGCCCGGCAGCTCGACGTACGCCGCGCCGTCGATGCGGGCGGCCGCGCTGGCCATGTCCTTGGCGCCGGCCAGGATGTCGTAGGTGCCGGAGACGAACGTGGTCGGCACCGCGACCTTGCTCAGCGAGACCCGCTTGTGCTGGGAGGTGCGCAGCGCGAGGTGGAAGTACCAGTCGACCGGGGTGGTCAGGAACTCCGCGATGGCCTTGGCGGCGACGTCCGGGTCGGCCACCGGCAGCATGAAGCCGCTGTGGGAGACCAGCGCCACCGCGCGTCGACCGATCGGCAGCCGCGTCGCGATCGGCGTGAGCGCCCGGCCGGCCAGCCTCATCAGCCGGGCGGCGTTGACGGTGGCGGCCCGGTTGACCAGCCGGGGGAGGTGCAGCGGGGCCAGCATGGTGCCGAACGTGTCGCCGGGCACCCCGGCGACGGCGAACAGCCCGGAGACGCGCTCGGGATGGCGCAGCACCAGCTCGAACATCGTGTTCACGCCCATCGACCAGCCCATCAGCACGGCCCGGTCGAGGCCGGCGTGGTCCATCACCGCGATCGCGTCCTCGACGAACGCCTCGATGCCGACGTGCCGGTGGTCGACCGGCCGGTCGGAGCCGCCGGTGCCCCGGTGGTTCCAGGACACGACGCGGACGCCGTTGCGCGGGTCGAGCAGGGCGGGCGCCGTCCAGGCGCTGGTGCCGAGCCCGTTGCACAGCACGACCGTGGGGCCGTCGAGCAGGCAGTCGGGGTCGTTGGTCCAGGCCCGGAGCCGGGTGCCGTCGGCGGAGACGACGTCATAGAAGTACGGCGCGGGGAGCGCGTCGAGAGCGGTGGTCGTCGTACGCGCGGTCGCGGTCATGGCCGGATTGTGCCCCAGCCGTCCCTTCGGGTGGGGGAGGTGTGGCTGAGGTCACCCGGCCGACCGGGTGGAAGGGCGGCGGCCGGGTGAGCTCAGCCGTGCGCCGCGACCTGGCGAGTGGAGTGCCCACCCGTGAGGACAGCTGCCTGCAGGTCGGCCAGGAACTCCTCGACCTCGTCGATCTCGGCACGGCGCTGGGCCAGGGCGGTCGAGGCGATCATGGCGTTGCGGCGGGCCTGCTGCTGCGAGGCCACGCTCCAGGTGTCGATCCAGTGGAGGGGGTTCATCGGCGCTGCTCCGATGCTTGCCGGGTGCTGCGGTTCGTGTGGACACCACCGAACCTAGGCGGCGGGGGAGTCGCGGCCGTCAAC
>JBEVFC010000329.1:0-12332 GCA_040512455.1 Nocardioides sp. | reverse complement strand
CCCACTTCTGCGCCAGCGTCAGCACCGGCAGCTGCTCGGTCACGTCGGGGCCGATCAGGTGGGCGCCGAGGATCTCGTTGTGCTCGGCGTCCGCGACGATCTTGACGAAGCCGACCGCCTCGCCGAGACCCTGTGCCTTGCCGTTGGCCGAGAACGGGAACGTCGCCGTCTTGACGTCGTACCCCTTCTCCTTGGCCTGTGCCTCGGAGTAGCCGAACGAGGCGATCTGGGGCTGGCAGTACGTCGCCCGCGGCACCATGTCGAAGTCGACCTCGATGGTCTCAGCGTCGGCAATCGTCTCGGCGGCGACGATGCCCATCGCCTCGGCCACGTGGGCCAGCATGAACTTGCCGGTCACGTCACCGATCGCGTAGACGCCGTCGATGTTGGTGCGGCCGCGGCCGTCGATCGCGATCGCGCCGCGCTCGGTCAGCTCGACGCCCGCGGCGTCGAGGCCGTAGCCCTCGACCCGCGGGGCGAACCCGAAGGCGGCCAGCATCTTGTCGGCCTCCAGGACCTGGGAGTCGCCACCGTCGGCCGGGCTGACGGTGACGCGGACGCCGGAGCCGGTGTCCTCGACCTGGTCGACCTTGGTCGAGAGCAGCACCTTCACGCCGAGCTTCTTGTAGTGCTTGAGCAGTTCCTTGGACACGTCGGCGTCCTCGGTGGGCACCATCCGGTCGAGGAACTCCACGATCGTCACGTCGACGCCGAAGTTCTTCATCACGTAGGCGAACTCGACGCCGATCGCGCCGGAGCCGCCGATGATGATCGACCCGGGGAGGTTCTCGTCGAGGATCTGCTCCTCGTAGGTCACGACGTTGTCGCTGACCTTCATGCCCGGCAGCATCCGCACCGTCGCACCGGTGGCGATGATCAGGTTGTCGCAGGTGTACGACGTGGTGGCGCCGTCCTTGCCCTTGACGTCGATCGCCTTCGGACCGGTGAGCGTGCCCCAGCCGTCGATCTCGGTGATCTTGTTCTTCTTCATCAGGAAGTGGACGCCCTTGACGATGCCGGCGCTCACCTGGCGCGACCGCTTGTGGGTCGGGCCGTAGGACATCGTCGCCTCGCCCTCGATGCCGAACTTGTCCTTCTCGTGCGTGAGCACGTGGGACAGCTCGGCGTTGCGGAGCAGTGCCTTGGACGGGATGCACCCGACGTTGAGGCAGACACCGCCCCAGTACTTCTCCTCGACCACAGCCACGGACTTGCCGAGCTGAGCCGCACGGATGGCCGCGACGTAACCGCCGGGGCCGGCACCAAGGACGAGAACATCGAAGTGGGTCACGGACCCAGCCTATCCACCGCCGGGGCCGGGCCGGGATCATGGTCGCGTGACCCCGGACACCCCTGACCTCCCCTGGCCGGTCCGCACCGAGCGGCTGACCCTGCGTCGCGCCCGCCCGGAGGACCTCCCGGCGATCGGTGCCTACCGGGTCCTGCCCGCCGTCAACGAGTGGCTTCCTACCGCGCCGCTCACCCCCGAGGAGCACGTCGCCCACATCTCCGGCAAGTCCGACGGCATGGAGCGGACGTTCGTCATCGAGCACGACGGCACCGTCATCGGCGACCTCTACCTGGCCGTCCAGGATGCCTGGGGGCAGGTCGAGGTCGCCGAGCGCACGAACGAGGTCCAGGCCGAGGTCGGCTGGTGCCTCGACCCGGCGTACCAGGGCAGGGGCTACGCGAGCGAGGCCGTCGCCGGGCTGCTGCGCGTCTGCTTCGTCGACCTCGGGCTGCGCCGGGTGGTCGCCAACAGCTTCGCGGGCAACACCGCGTCCTGGCGGTTGATGGAGCGTCTGGGCATGCGCCGCGAGGTCTACAACGTCCGGGACTCGCTGCACAGGTCGGGTGAATGGCTCGACGGTGTGGGATACGCGCTGCTCGCCGAGGAGTGGCGTGACCGGAACCGGGCGGACGGTCGCTAGCCTGCTTCCGTGACCTTGTACGCCGCCTACGGGACGAACCTCGACCCGTCTCGCATGGGTGAGCGCTGCCCCCACTCCCCGCTGCACACGACCGGCTGGCTCGAGGGCTGGCGGCTGACCTTCGGTGGCGAGGAGCACGGCTGGGACGGCGCGCTCGCCACCATCGTCGAGGACCCCTTCGAGCAGGTCTTCGTCGCGGTGTACGACGTCACGAAGGAAGACGTGGCGGAGCTGGACGGCTGGGACTCGGCGGACACCGGGCTCTACCGCAAGACGAAGGTGCGGGTCTCCACGCTGACCGGCGAGCTGGTGGTCTGGGCCTACGTCCTGGACGCCTACGAGGGCGGCCTGCCCTCCGCGTCCTACCTCGGCGTGCTCGCGGACGCCGCCGAGGCTGCCGACGCTCCTGCGGACTACGTCGCGGCACTGCGCCGCCGGCCGTGCCGCTCGACCGGCCTCTGACCCTCGGCAGCTGACCACTCGGGTCGGACCACCCACGCGGGTCATGCGCCGCGACGGTGCGGCACCTACCGTCGAACGATGGGCGTGCGGGAGACCGCGCGGCGTCTCGTGGCGGGCGCCGCGGCCACGCTGCTGACGGCCGGAGTGCTGGCGGGTTGCGGCGGCGACGCGTCGCGCGACCGGGACGACGAGGCCGCCTCCCCGTCACCATCACCGTCGACGGCCCCGCCCACGTCCACTCCCGAGCTGGACGCGATCGCGGTGATCGGGCACTCCGGCGCCACGGGAGTCGACTCCGACCCGGACCAGCCAGGCATCAACGCACGGGAGAACTCGTGGGCGACCGGGGACAACCCCGCGGTCCGCAGCATCTACCAACGCCTGCTCGCCACGCACCCCGCCCTCGCCGGGCACAACCACAACGAGGCGCAGAACGGCTCCGACGTGAGTGCGCTGCCGGACCAGGCGGATCTCGTCATGGGCGAGGACCCGGTGCCGGACGTGGTGTTCATCCAGAGTCTCGACAACGACATCCAGTGCGACGGCACCGACCGGCAGAACCTCGAACCCTTCGCCGCCAGCCTCGGGGACGTGATCCGCCGCATCGTCGAGACAGCCCCGACCACGCAGGTGTACCTCGTGAGCCAGTGGGCGACCGTGGAGGCCTACACGTCCACCATCGAGAAGAACCCCACGGCGGTCGCGGCGAACACCGGAACCGGAGAGTGCGACGTGTTCGGCCCGGACGGCCGACGCCGACCGGCGGCCATGCGCCGACTGCAGGCGATCGTGGACCTCTACTGGTCGGCGATGGAGCGCACCTGCGCAAAGATCCCACGCTGCCTCACCGACGGCGGGGCGATGCAGGCGATGGTGCCCCGGCTGGCCGACCTCACCGGCGACTTCAACCACCTGACCGTCTCCGGGCACCGCACGTTCGCCGAGCTCACCTGGTCGGCGCTGGCCGCCGACATCCGGGACCGCGAGTGACCGCCAGCAGCTGAGCTCACTCGGCGTCCGGTGCGGTGAACGCGATGTGCAGCTCCCGGTTGGGGCCGACCCCCTCGAACGTGCCGATCCAGAAGTCGGGCTTGTCGGTGCCGTAGCCGATGGCCATCCCGAAATCCGCCATCCCGCCGCACTAGGATCACCCCCGTGACCGACACGCAGACCCCCACCCAGCAGCTCGCCTCCGAGGCCGCCGCGAAGCTCGCCGAGCTGACCGGCGTGGAGCGCCACGACATCGCCCTGGTCCTCGGCTCGGGCTGGCTGCCCGCCGTCGACGCCCTCGGCGAGGCCACCGCCGAGATCGCCACCACCGACCTGCCGGGCTTCAGCGCCGCGGCCGTCGCGGGGCACTCCGGCAAGATCCGCAGCGTCCGCGCCGGCGACACCAACCTGCTGGTGTTCCTCTCGCGCACCCACTTCTACGAGGGCAAGGGGGTCGCCGCCGTCGTCCACGGCGTACGCACCGCCGCGCAGGCGGGCTGCCGGGCCGTCGTCCTCACCAACGGCTGCGGCGGTCTCAAGGAGTCCTGGTCCCCCGGCACCCCGGTCCTGATCAAGGACCACATCAACCTCACCGCGACCAGTCCCATCGAGGGCGCGCACTTCGTCGACCTGACCGACCTCTACAGCTCGCGGCTGCGCACGATGTGCCGGGAGGTCGACCCCTCCCTGGACGAGGGCGTCTACGTCCAGTTCCCCGGGCCGCACTACGAGACCCCGGCCGAGATCGGCATGGTCCGCGCGATCGGCGGCGACCTGGTCGGCATGAGCACCACCCTCGAGGCGATCGCGGCGCGCGAGGCCGGCATGGAGGTGCTCGGTATCAGCCTGGTCACCAACCTCGCCGCCGGCATCTCCGGCGAGCCGCTGAACCACGAGGAGGTCCTCGAGGCCGGCAAGGCCGCGGCCTCGCGGATGGGCGAGCTCCTCGGCAAGATCGTGCCGAGAATTTGATGCGGGTCCTCGTCACCGGTGCGGCGGGCTCCATCGGCCGGGTGCTGTGCCCGGGCCTGGTCGACCGCGGCCACGAGGTGGTCGGCTTCGACCGGGTGCCCGAGCCCGAGGGCTTCGACGGCGCCTGGCACACCGGTGACTGCGCCGACGCGGACGCCGTCTTCGCTGCCTTCGACGCCCAGCCGCTCGACGCGGTCGTGCACCTGGCCGGGAACCCCGACGAGACGAACCTGCCCGACGCGCTCACCAGCCACGTGGTCACCACCGCGGCGCTGCTCGACGCGATGGTCGCGCACAAGGTCGACCGGTTCGTCTACGCCTCCTCCAACCACGCCGTCGGGCGTACGCCGCGACCCCGCGGTGACCAGAGCGTGGTCTCCACCGACACGCCGCCGCGACCCGACACCTTCTACGGCGTCGGCAAGGTGGCCGCCGAGGCGGTGATGGGCCTGTACGCCGACCGCCACGGCATCGACGCGATCGCGTGCCGGATCGGTTCGTTCCTGCCGACGCCGGAGACGACCCGCAACCTCGCCACCTGGCTGTCCCCCGACGACTGCGTGCGGATGGTCGAGGCCTGCCTGACCGCGACCGCGCCCGGCTTCGCGGTGCTCTACGGCATCTCCGCGAACACCCGCGCCTGGTGGGACCTCGAGCCCGGCCGCGCGCTCGGCTACCACCCGCAGGACGACGCCGAGGAGTTCGTCCACCGGGTCACCGCCAGCGGGCAGGACGAGGTCGAGGCGGCGTACGTCGGTGGGCCGATGGCCGGGGAGCAGTTCTACCGGCCGGCGGTCGACCGGAGCTGACGGCTCCGCCTACTCTGGTGGCATGAGCGACGCGCTCGAGCTCGCGGACCCGCACTGCCCGACGTGCGGACAGCCGCTGCGGCACGGCGGGCACATCTCGCGTGAGAACGCGGCGTTCCTCACCTCCTCCGGGAACGCCGGGATCACCTTCGAGACGCAGGGCCGCTGCGAGAACGAGGCCTGTCCCGACTTCGGCCGCGAGTTCGCACCTGGCGAGTGGCTCCAGCCCGACGACGGGCAGGGGTGACCCGGAGGGAACCGGTGGGCGACGCCGCGCCGGTCATCCACTTCGCCGACGGCGCCGCCTTCGAGGCCTGGCTGGAGGGCCACGTCGACCACCAGCCCGGGGTGTGGCTGAAGATCGCGAAGAGGTCCTCGGGCGTCCCGTCGTTGACCGACGACGAGGCGGTCGACATCGGGCTCTGCCACGGCTGGATCTCCGGGCAGCGGAAGGGGCTCGACGAGACCTTCTACCTCCAGAAGTACGTGCCCCGCCGACCGCGCAGCCGCTGGTCGCAGGTGAACGTCGGCAAGGTCGAGGAGCTGCTCGCCGCCGGTCGGATGCGGCCGGCCGGCCTGGCGGAGGTCGAGGCGGCCCGGGCGGACGGGCGGTGGGACGCGGCGTACGTCTCCCAGAAGGAGGCGACCGTCCCGCCGGACCTCGCCGCCTCGCTGGCCGGCTCGCCCGCGGCCGCCGCGGCGTTCGAGGCGCTCGGCAGGACGGAGCGGTACGCCGTCATCCTCGACGTGGTCACCGCCCGCACGGCCGCGACCCGTGAGACCCGGATCGCCAGGGCGGTTGCCCGGCTGGGGAGGAGCGCTTGACTTGGAGTGCACTCGAAGGGTGACACTGCCCCCATGGGCATGACGATCGCCGAGGCCGCGGAGCACTCCGGGCTCACCGCGCACACGCTGCGCTACTACGAGCGGGACGGACTGATGCTGGCGCCGGTGGAGAGGTCCAGCACCGGCCACCGTCGCTACTCCGAGCGCGACCTCACCTGGATCGAGCTGGTCACCCGCCTCCGCGCGACCGGGATGCCGATCCGCGACGTCCGCCGGTACGCCGACCTGGTGCGCGCCGGCGACGGCAACGAGCCGGAGCGGCTGGCGCTGCTGCGCGACCACCGACGCAGCGTGCTGGCCCAGCTCGCCGAGGTCCAGGACCACCTGGGCGCGATCGACCGCAAGATCGGGATCTACGTCGACAAGCTCGAGCGGGAGGGCTTGACTTCGAGCGCACTCGAAGCCGTTGACTCGGCACCATGACCACAGACATCGGAACCAGGACCCTCGGGACCACCGCCCCGCTGACCGTCTCCACCCTCGGCCTCGGCTGCATGGGCATGTCGGAGTTCTACGGCCGCGGCGACGAGTCCGAGGCGCTCGCCACCATCCACCGCGCCCTCGACCTCGGCGTGACGTTCCTCGACACCGCCGACATGTATGGCCCGTTCACCAACGAGCAGCTGGTCGGCAAGGCCATCGCCGGCCGACGCGACGAGGTCCAGCTGGCCACCAAGTTCGGCAACGAGCGGCTCGCGGACGGCACCCGCGTCGGCATCAACGGTTCGCCGGACTACGTCCGCGCCGCCTGCGACGCCTCCCTCCAGCGGCTCGGCGTCGACCACATCGACCTCTACTACCAGCACCGGGTCGACAAGACCGTCCCGATCGAGGAGACCGTCGGCGCAATGAAGGAGCTCGTCGAGGCCGGCAAGGTCCGCCACCTCGGCCTCTCCGAGGCCTCCCCGGCAACCATCCGCCGGGCCCACGCTGTGCACCCGGTCACCGCCCTCCAGACGGAGTACTCGCTGTTCACCCGGGACCTCGAGGACGAGATCCTGCCGACCATCCGCGAGCTCGGCATCGGCCTGGTGCCCTACTCCCCGCTCGGCCGCGGGCTGCTCACCGGTGCCATCAAGAAGGACAGCGGCGCGGACGGCGACGCCGACTTCCGCCGCTCGTCGTACTTCCCGCGCTTCCAGGGCGCCGCCCTCGAGGCGAACCTGGCGCTGGTCGACAAGATCACCGCGATCGCCGACGAGAAGGGGTGCACGCCCGGCCAGCTCGCGCTCGCGTGGGTGCTCGCGCAGGGTGACGACGTGGTGCCGATCCCCGGCACCAAGCGGGTGACGTACCTCGAGGAGAACGTCGCCGCGGCATCGATCGCGCTGACCGACGACGACCTCGTGCGGCTCACGCAGGCGGTCCCGCGCGAGGCGGTGGCCGGCGACCGGTACGGCGACCTGTCCAGCATCGACGCCTGACCGGGTTCGCGCCGGGCGGGCTCACACCCGGGTGTGGGCCCGCCAGCCGAAGTGCAGCAGGTCCCGTCCCGTGCTGGTCGTCTCCACCGTGACCGGCCGCCACTCGGTCTCGCGCGGCGGCAGCACCAGCGCCACCCCCTCGGCGTACGGCACCAGGGGCGCCTCCCACACCGCCGCCCCGTCGAGTCCCGCGAACGGCGAGGTGTCGGTGTGCCGCAGCGTCAGCCCGTCGCCCGCGCGGCGCACGTCGAGACGCGCACTTGCCTGGGCCCACGTGCCGACCATCAGGGCCGCGGGCTCCGGGGGCGCGACCGCAGGGACCACCGGTGCGGGCACGGCGATGCCCGCCAGGTCGGCGAGCAGCTCGCCGAGCAGTGCCCGGTTCAGCGGGTCGGGGTCACCGCCGTTGGTGAGCAGCACGGTCGCGAGGCCGTGCTCCGGCAGCAGCCGCAGGAACGCCGACTGGCCGATCGTGTTGCCGTCGTGTCCGAGGACCGGGGTGCCGTCCCACGACCCGCGCGCCCAGCCGAGCCCCCAGGACGTGGCGTCCTCGTAGCCGGTGGCGTCCACCCGCGCGGCCTGCTCGGCCGCCATCGCCGCGACCTGCTCCGCTCCCAGGAGCCGGGTGCCGTCGGGTCGTACGCCGCCGCGCAGGTGGGCGGTCGCGAACGCGAGCTGGTCCGCCGCCGTCGACCAGATCAGTCCGGCCGGTCCGCAGGAGCGCGGCAGCATCGACACCGGCGCCGGCACCGGGTGGCCGTCCTCGTCATCGACGTGACCGAGCGCGACCCGGTGCAGCAACGCCTCCTCCGGGAGGGTGACGGTGCGGGTCAGGCCGAGCGGCTCGACCACGCGTTCGCGCAGCGCCTCGTCCCAGGTGTCGCCGGTGACGACCTCGACCAGGCGGCCGGCGACCACGAAGGCGGCGTTGTTGTAGGACCACGCGGTGCCGGGCGCGAAGAGCTGGCGGTTGTCGGCGAGCTCGGCCACGAAGGTCCGCAGGCAGTCGTCTCCGCGTCCGGTGTCGGTGAACGTGTCGCCGTCGAAGCCCGACGAGTGGGTGAGCAGGTGCCGCAGCGTGATCGCGGCGGCGGCCCCGTCGTCGGCCAACCCGAAGTCGGACAGCCCCTCGGCGACCGGGGCGTCCAGGTCGAGGAGGCCGTCCTCGACCAGTCGCATCACCAGCGTGGTCGTCCACACCTTGGTGATCGAGCCGATCTGGAAGAGCGAGTCCGGGGTGGCGGGGACGCCGGTGCCGAGATGGAGCAGACCGCTGGCCAGCTCGAGGCGGTCCCGCTCCCCGTCGGGTCCGAGCCGGACCACACCGAACGCCGCGCCGGGCACGCCGTACTCCCGGGCGAGGAGGTCGAGCCGGGACTGCCAGTGTGCTGCGTCCATGCCCCCGATTCTGCCGTCTCGCACCGTCGGTGGTCGGGTCCGGCGTCGCCTAGCGAGTACGCCGGGTGAGGCCGGCCAGGCACGAGGCCATCATCCGGTCGTGGTTCCAGGTGAGCAGGGGCCGCGCGACGTACGCCGCCAGCCCGAGCAGCCGGCCGGCGACGACGACGTCCTGCTCGAACCGCAGCCGGGTGCCGGTGTCGTGGCGCTCGAGGTGGTACCGCACCTTTCCCTCGAGGTCGCCGTGCAGCGAGGTCTCGAGCAGGTGCGGGAGCCGGTGCACCGCGTGCAGCCGCATCTCCAGGGTGTAGGGCAGCCGCGACCGGCACACGACGAGCGCGTCGTCGGGTCCGAGCTTGGCCACCGCCCGCACCTCCGGCCACCACTCGGGGTAGCGCTCCAGGTCGACGAGTACGTCGTGCACGCGCGCCGGCTCCGCCGGGACCGTCCACTCGTCGCGGAACGAGAAGACGTGGCCGCTCACCCCGGTTCCGGGAGCGGCATCGTCGCGTGGGGCAGGGATCACATCGCCATCATGTCCTGCCCCACCTACGCTGTCGGTCATGGCCGACCTCGTCACCTGCACCGTCTCCGACGGCATCGCGCACGTGCGCCTCAACCGCCCCGACAAGCTCAACGCCCTCACCCTGCAGACCCTCGACGAGCTGGTCGCCACCGCGCGGTCCCTCCGCGCGGACCGCACCCTGCGGGCGGTGGTCGTCTCGGGTGAGGGCACGTCGTTCTGCGCCGGGCTCGACTTCGGCACCGTCATGAAGCAGCCGGTCGGGATCGCCAAGGCGTTCCTCCCGCGGCCCTGGCGCGGCACGAACACGTTCCAGGAGGCCTGCTGGGCCTGGCGCCGGCTGCCGGTCCCCGTGATCGCCGCGGTGCACGGGCACTGCTTCGGCGGTGGCATCCAGATAGCGCTGGCCGCCGACTTCCGCTTCGCCACTCCCGACTCCGAGTGGTCGGTGCTGGAGGCCCGCTGGGGGCTGATCCCGGACATGAGCGGCATCCAGTCGCTCAAGGAGCTGGTCGGCATCGACACCGCCAAGCGCCTGACGATGACCGGCGCCAAGCTGTCCGGGAAGGAGGCCGCCGACCTCGGCCTGGTCACCGAGCTGGCCGCCGACCCGGTCGCGGCCGCGGAGGAGTTCGCCCGCGAGCTGGCCACGCGCTCCCCCGACGCCGTCGCCGCCGCCAAGCGGCTGTTCAACCGCAGCTGGGTCTCCGGGCCGCGGGCGACCTTCGCGCGCGAGCGGGTCGAGCAGCTCTACCTGCTGGCCGCGGCCAACACGAAGGCGGCCCGCAGGGCGGCGTTCTCGAAGGACACCCCGTCGTACGGTCCCCGCGGGCGACGCTGACCCGCACCCCTCGGGGCGTTGACAGACGCCCGCGACCGCGGCTTGGGTGAAGGTCCAGACCACCACCGCAACGGGAGCCCGCATGAGCGACAGCCCTGACACCGACGAGAAGACGGACGACGCGTCCACCGAGGACTCGGGCGGGGTCGACACCTCGAGCGGCACCGCCGGCCAGGACCTGTCGGAGGAGGAGATCGGCGAGATCGAGGCCGAGCGCGAGAAGCGCCTCGACCCCGACAACCGGCCCGAGAACGCCGAGGTCGACAACACCGACCGGGATTTCGACACCACCACCGGGCAGTTCACCGACCACGAGCCGGACCCGGACCTGGGGCCGTTCGAGGACAGCGAGTAGGTCGTCCCGGTCCTCTCCGGCCGTCCGTGCGGAGGCGCTACGGTGCGGGCATGACGTCTCAGACCGGTTCCGACCTCCTCGAGCGCGCCCGCGCGTGGGCCGCGGAGGACCCCGACGACCAGACCCGCGCCGAGCTCGAGGCCGTGCTGAGCGCGGCAGAGTCCGGGGACGAGGCCGCGGCCGCGGACCTGGCGGACCGGTTCGCCGGCACCCTGGAGTTCGGTACGGCGGGCCTGCGCGGCGCGCTCGGTGCCGGCCCGAACCGGATGAACCGCGTCGTGGTGATCCGTGCCGCCGCCGGGCTGGCGGCGTACCTCCGCACTCACGGGGCCGCCGACGGTGACGCCGTGGTGATCGGTTTCGACGCCCGCTACAACTCCGACGTGTTCGCCCGGGACACCGCCGAGGTGATGACCGGCGCCGGGCTGCGTGCCCTGGTGATGCCGCGGCCGCTGCCGACGCCGCTGCTGGCGTTCGCGATCCGCGAGCTCGGCTGCGTCGCGGGCGTCGAGGTGACCGCCAGCCACAACCCGCCGCAGGACAACGGCTACAAGGTCTACCTCGGTGACGGAAGCCAGATCGTGCCGCCGGCCGACGCGGAGATCGCCGCGGAGATCGACGCCGTCGGCGCACTCGCCGACGTGCCGCGCGGCGACGGGGGCGAGGTCCTCGACGACCGGATCATCGACGCGTACCTCACCGCGGTCGGGACCGTGGCGACCGACGGGCCGCGCGACCTCACGCTCGTCTACACCCCGCTGCACGGTGTCGGGAACACCTCCGTGCTCGAGGTGCTTGACCGGGCCGGCTTCGCCGCGCCGCACGTCGTACCCGAGCAGCAGCACCCCGACCCCGCCTTCCCGACGGTGGCGTTCCCGAACCCGGAGGAGCCGGGGGCGATGGACCTGGCGATGGCGCTGGCCTCGCAGGTCGGCGCCGACCTCGTCGTCGCCAACGACCCCGACGCCGACCGCTGCGCCGCCGCCGTCGAGGGGCCGCACGGCTGGCGGATGCTGCGCGGTGACGAGGTGGGCGCGCTGCTCGGCGACCACCTGCTGCGCTCCGGCAAGCAGGGCGTGTACGCCGCCTCGATCGTGTCCTCGTCGCTGCTCGGCAAGCTAGCCGCGGCGGCCGGCCAGGAGTACGCCGAGACGCTCACCGGCTTCAAGTGGATCGGCCGGGTACCGGGGCTGGCGTTCGGCTACGAGGAGGCGCTCGGCTACTGCGTCGACCCGGCGCACGTGAAGGACAAGGACGGCGTCTCGGCGCTGCTGCTGCTGTGTGACATCGCCGCCCGGGCCAAGGCCGAGGGCCGCACGCTGACCGACCTGCTCGACGACATCGCGGTCCGGCACGGGCTGCACGCCACCGACCAGCTGTCCGCGCGGGTGGCCGACCTCTCCGAGATCCCGGCCGCGATGGCCCGCCTCCGGGAGAACCCGCCGGTGACGCTGGGGGGTCTCGCGGTGCTCGCGGTCGACGACCTCAGCCTCGGCTCGGACCTGCTGCCCCCCACCGACGGGCTGCGCTACCGACTCGCCGACGGTGCCCGGGTGATCGTCCGCCCGAGCGGCACCGAGCCGAAGATCAAGTGCTACCTCGAGGTCGTCGTACCCGTGGAGCCCGAGGCCGCCGCCGGCCCCGACACCCCGGCCGGCACCGACCCGACCAGCGCGGACGCGCACCGCGACGCCGTGGACGCCGCCCGCATCGCCGCCAGCGGTCGCCTGGACGCGCTCCGCAACGACATCAAGGCCGCCGCCGGCATCTGACCACGTGCG
>JBEVFC010000321.1:0-5889 GCA_040512455.1 Nocardioides sp. | reverse complement strand
CCATGGCCTCGTTCGTGAGCACCTGGGGCCTCAGCTTCTGGCTGGGCATCGTCGCCGGACTGTTCATGACCGCTGTCCTCGCGCTGCTGCTCGGCGTACCGACGCTGCGCCTGAGGGCGGACTACCTGGCGATCGTGACCATCGCGGCCGCCGAGATCGTCCGGCAGGTCGTGGGCTCGGTCAGCCTCCTGGAGTACTTCGGAGGCCAGGACGGCCTCCAGGCGTTCTCCAAGACGTTCCGGTCCTACAACCCGTTCACCGAGAAGGTGGAGATCGGCACCCTGGTGAGCTGGTCGGCGAACGACGCCTGGGTGATGGTGGTCGGCTGGGGCCTGGTCGCGCTCTGCTGCCTGATGACCTGGGCGCTCGTGCGCAGCCCGTGGGGCCGGGTGCTCAAGTCGATCCGCGAGGACGAGGACGCCGTGCGCAGCCTCGGCAAGAACGTCTACTCCTACAAGATGCAGTCGCTGATGCTCGGCGGCATGATCGGTGCGCTGGCCGGCTTCATGGTCGCGCTGCGCAGCGCCGCCATCAACCCGTCGCAGTTCGCCACCGACACGACGTTCTTCGCCTACACCGTCCTCCTGATCGGTGGTGCGGCGCGGGTGCTCGGACCGGTGGCCGGTGCGGTGATCTTCTGGTTCCTGATCACCTTCCTGGACCTGTTCTTCAGCCAGGCCACCAGCCCCTCGAGTGGTCCGCTCATCCCGGAGTGGCTCATGGACGAGCAGCAGGCCAGCCTGATGCGCTTCATCTTCCTCGGGCTCGCACTGATGCTGTTGATGATCTTCAGACCACAGGGGATATTCGGAGATCGAAAGGAGCTGGCGATCGATGCCCGCTGAAACCAGCCTTCCCGAAGGCCACGAGGGCGCCACTCCCGAGGGTCTCGAGCGGTCCCGGGCGGCCCGTGCGGCCCTCAAGGACGTCGCGGCCCAGCCCGGGGTGCCCAAGCCCGACCCGGTGGTCATCGCCGACAAGGTGACCCGCACGTTCGGTGGCCTCACGGCAGTCGACGTGGACCACGTCGAGATCCAGCGCGGCGTCATCACCGCGCTGATCGGCCCCAACGGTGCCGGCAAGACGACGTTCTTCAACCTGCTGACCGGCTTCGACCGCCCCGACACCGGGTCGTGGTCGTTCAACGACAAGTCCCTCAACCGGGTGCCTGCGTACAAGGTGTCGCGTCTCGGCATGGTCCGCACGTTCCAGCTGACGAAGGTGCTGTCCAAGCTGACCGTCATCGAGAACATGCGGGTCGGCGCCACCAAGCAGCGCGGTGAGTCGTTCTGGTCCGCGATGTTCGCCCCGTTGTGGCGGGCCGAGGAGAACGCCAACACCGAGCGTGCCGACAAGCTGCTCGCCCGCTTCCTCCTGGACAAGAAGCGCGATGACTTCGCGGGCTCCCTGTCCGGCGGTCAGCGCAAGCTGCTCGAGATGGCGCGTGCGCTGATGGCGGACCCGGAGCTGGTGATGCTCGACGAGCCGATGGCCGGGGTCAACCCGGCGCTGAAGCAGTCGCTGCTCGGTCACGTGAAGTCGCTCCGCGACGAGGGCCGCACGGTGCTGTTCGTGGAGCACGACATGGACATGGTCCGGGACATCTCCGACTGGGTCATCGTGATGGCCCAGGGCAAGGTGATCGCGGAGGGTCCCCCGGACGCGGTGATGGCCGACCAGCGCGTGATCGACGCCTACCTCGGCGCCCACCACGACACCAAGCTCACCTTCGAGCAGGAGGAGAAGATCCTGGCGGAAGCGGAGAAGGAGCTCGAGCAGGAGGCTGAGGACAGGAATGAGTGACGAGAGCAGCACCACCGAGACCACACCCGAGCGCGAGGCGCACCTCAAGGCGGCCGACGGCGCCGTCCTGCGGGCCGACGACCTCATCGCGGGCTACCTGCCCGGGGTGAACATCCTCAACGGCACGGACCTCTACTGTCACGAGGGCGAGCTCGTCGGCATCATCGGCCCCAACGGCGCCGGCAAGTCCACGCTGCTCAAGGCGCTCTTCGGGCTGGTGAAGATCAAGACCGGCACCGTGACGCTCAAGGGCGAGGACATCACCAACGAGCGCGCCGACAAGCTGGTCACCGCGGGCATCGGCTTCGTCCCGCAGACCAACAACGTCTTCCCGAGCCTGACCATCCAGGAGAACCTGGAGATGGGCGTCTACCAGCGCCCGGCCAGCTTCGCCGACCGGTTCAAGTTCGTCAGCGAGCTGTTCCCGGCGCTCTACGAGCGTCGTGCCCAGCGAGCGGGCTCCCTGTCGGGTGGTGAGCGCCAGATGGTGGCCATGGGGCGGGCCCTGATGATGAACCCGTCGGTGCTGCTCCTCGACGAGCCGTCCGCCGGCCTCTCCCCCGTCATGCAGGACGAGGTCTTCGTGCAGACCCGGCGCATCAACCGGGCCGGCGTGTCCGTGGTGATGGTCGAGCAGAACGCCAGCCGGTGCCTGCAGATCTGCGACCGGGCCTACGTGCTCGACCAGGGACGCAACGCCTACACCGGCACGGGTGAGCAGCTGGCCACGGACCCGAAGGTCATCGAGCTCTACCTGGGCACCCTGGCCAAGAACTGATCTCACGCTTGCGACGACGGCCCCGGTGCTCCCGGGGCCGTTCGTCGTACGGCGGCACCTCGGCTGAAACGGGCGATGCCCGGTTGGTGTCGGGGTCACTAGCCTGCCCGGTGTGACCACGCCCGAACCGGAGCCGTCAGCGGGCGGCATCCCCGAGCAGACGATCAACCGCAACTGGACCGAGCTCATCCAGGAGCTGCGGTCGACGCAGACCGGTGTGCAGGTGCTGACCGGCTTCCTGCTGGCGGTCCCGTTCACCGATCGGTTCGACACGCTCGACCACGTCCAGCGCACGGCGTACCTCTTCGTCCTGGCCGGCGCCGTCAGCGCCAGCATGGCGGTGCTGGCGCCGATCGCCTACCACCGGATCCTGTTCCGCCGGGACCGGCGACCCTGGCTGGTCGAGACCGCCAACCGGATCGCCCGGGCCGGACTGGTGCTCGCCGCGCTCACCATGTGTGGCGTGGTGTTCCTCGCGTTCGACCTCGCCGCCGGCCGCACCGCAGGGGTGATCGCCTCGGTGGTGGCGTTCGCCGGGTACGTCGGCCTCTGGGTGGTCGTGCCGCTGCGGGCACACCCGCCCTCGGGCTGGCGCTGACGGGCCCAGGAGACGCGACAGGGCCCCGACCGGCGAACCGGTCGGGGCCCTGCTGCGTGAGGTGCTACAGGTCAGTCGAGAACGCCAGAGACGCTGTCGACCTGCTTGTACTTGTTGCCGGTGTACTCCTGGATACCGATGGTCGCCTTGTTCGGGCTACCGGTGTCGTTGAAGTCGGTCGGCCCGGAGACACCGTTGTAGTCGATGTCCTCGCCGTCCTCGAGGAGCTTGGAGCACTCCTCCCAGCCGGAGCACTCCGTGCCGTCCTTGGAGACCTCGATGAGCTTGGACGCGATCGCCTTGCCGTCGTCGTCACCGGCAGCCTGCGCCGCGAGGGCGATCAGCATGACGGCGTCGTACGACTGCGGACCGTAGGTGAAGTCCTTGAGGTCCGGGTTGATGGTCTTCAGCTCGTCGTTGAAGCCCGGGTCCGGGTCGGCGGGCGCCGGGAAGGTGCCCTTCACGCCGGTCAGGTCGACCTGCTTCAGGCTGTCCGAGTAGTCAGCCATGTTGCCGTCCACGAAGTAGTACTGGACCTTGTCCGGACCGAAGCCCTTCGAGACCAGCTGCGGGACGATCTTGGTGGTCTCCTCGAAGGCGACCAGCACGATGGCGTCCGGCTTGCTCGCGGCGACCTCGTTGACCTCGGCGGTGTAGTTCTCCGCGTCGGCGTTGTAGAGGACGTGCGAGGCGACGCCGGCACCCTTCTCCTTCAGGGTGTCCACGACCTGCTGGGCGAGACCCTCGCCGTACGCGTCCTGGCGGGCCAGCACGGCGACGTTCTTGAAGCCGTCCTCGACCGCGAGGTTGCCGATGACCTGGCCCTGGAGGCGGTCGGACGGCGACGTGCGGAAGTAGAGGCCACCGTCGTCGTAGGTGTCGAACGCGGCCGCGGTGTTCGCGGGCGAGAAGTGCACCATGCCGGCACCCGTGATCTTGTCGATCACGGACAGCGACACGCTGGACGACGCCGCGCCGACGACGACGTCGGAGCTACCGTTGATGAGCTTGTCCACCGAGGCACCCGCGATGTCGGGCGTGCCGTCACCGGAGTCGGACTTGATCTGCTTGATCGGCTTCCCGTTGACGCCACCGGCGTCGTTGATCTCCTTGATCGCCAGGTCGACGCCCGCGAACTCCGGAGGGCCGAGGTAGGCCAGGTCACCGGTCGACGGGAGCAGCGTGCCGATGGTGAGCGTGCCGTCCCCCTTCGCTGCGGTCTTGCTGTTGTCCGAGGAGCTGCTGTCTCCTCCGTCGTCGTCCGAGCCGCAACCGGCCAGGGCGATTGCACCGATCAGGGCGACGGCACCGAGACGTGCAATGGTGGTGGGGCGCTTCATGAAGCCTCCGGTTAGTCATGGTTCCTCCGGCGGCACCAACTGCCGTCAGATGGGTTGAAAGTTAGCCCCTAAATCCGGCGCAACAAGCGCCCCCACTACCTCGTTGCCAACTTGTGACCTTGGCAGTTAGAGGACGCCGGGGCCGGGCGGTCGGGGTGAGTCACCCCGCGGCGCCACCGGGGCCGTGCTGGACCACGCCGTCGGCCACCTCGCGCATGGAGAGACGCAGGTCCATGGCGGTCTTCTGGATCCACCGGAACGCGTCCGGCTCGCTGAGGCCGAGGTCCTTCTGGAGCACGCCCTTGGCCCGGTCGACGGCCTTCCGGGTCTCCAGGCGCTCGGTCAGGTCCGCGACCTCGCGCTCGAGCGACGTGAGCTCGGTGAACCGGCTGACGGCCATCTCGATGGCGGGCACCAGGTCGGTGCGGGAGAACGGCTTGACCAGGTAGGCCATCGCCCCGGCGTCGCGGGCCCGCTCCACCAGCTCGCGCTGGGAGAAGGCGGTGAGCATGACGACCGGCGCGATCCGCTGCTCAGCGATCCGCTGGGCCGCGGCGATGCCGTCCAGCCGGGGCATCTTCACGTCGAGGATGACGAGGTCCGGGGCGAGGCTCTCCGCGAGGGCGATGGCCTGCTCGCCGTCGGCGGCCTGGCCCACCACGTCGTAGCCCTCCTCGGCCAGCATCTCCGCGAGGTCCATGCGGATCAGCGCCTCGTCCTCGGCGATGACGACCCGGCGGGTGGAGGGGGTGGCTGCGGTCACGCCGCACAGCCTAGGGCCGCGGCGTCGGCTCCGCCCAAACGAGCCTCAGGCGCTGCGCCGGGCCGCGCGGACGGCGAGGTAGGTCTCGACCTCTTCGTACTCCAGGCGGCGCCGGGACAGGTCGGTGGAGGCACAGCGGGCGTTGTCCAGGGCGCCCGCGCTGCCCCAGCGACGCACGGCCGCACCGGCCACACGTCGCACCTGCACTGCTGTCCGTGTCATGCTCGAAACTGTATCTCTTCACTAGACTTTGGGGAAGGGGTGGCCCGATCGGTCTCGACCATCGGTCGTTCGGATAACCTTCCGTCGCCGGCCCCGGTATCCCAACGGCAGAGGAAGCGGTCTCAAACACCGTCCAGTGTGGGTTCGAATCCCACCCGGGGCACCCGTGCGGCTCGCGACGTCATACGTTCCGGTCGCTCGCACGACCACGACGTATGACGTTGCGCGCGTGAGTGTCGGTCAGCGGGTGCGGCGGTAGGCGGGCGCGACCCCGTTGATCGCGTCGCCCATCCGGTGGATGCGCAGGGCGTTGGTGGAGCCGGGGATGCCCGGAGGGGCGCCGGCGATGATGACGACGAGCTCGCCCTCCTTGACCCGGCCGATC
>JBEVFC010000299.1:0-11820 GCA_040512455.1 Nocardioides sp. | reverse complement strand
CGGCAGCAGCCGCACGTCGTCCCCCCAGAGCGGGTCGAGCCACCGCCGGCACAGCGCCTCGGTGACCGCGCTCAGCGGATACCCGGCCTCGAGCATCTGGGTGCGCACCAGGTGCGTCGCGATGTCGCGGTCGCCCAGGCCGAACCACGTCGGCTCCACGCCGTACGCCGCCAGCTCCTCCCTGGCGCTCCACGTCTCCTCGCGACGCCCCCACCCGCGGTCGAGGTCGATGCCCTCGCCTAGGGTGTACATCACCGTGTCGAGGTCGGGGCAGACCTTCAGGCCGTGCACCCAGATGTCGTCGGCAGTGTTCGCGACGACGGTGACGGTGGGGGGTGCGGAGCCGCCGATCCGGCCGGCGCGGATGCCGTGCAGGAGACCCTGCAGGAACGTCGCGCCGCCCATGCCGCCGGAGAGAACGGTGAGGGAAGGCATGCGCACAGCCTGCCCGATCGGTCAGCGGGGATGGACCGCCGGGGGCATATATCATACTTTGGCTTGACTTCCCGGGACGACAGGCATGTAATTCCCATAGTGTTGTTCACACCGCCACCAAGGGGTGGAAGGACACCGGTCCGGAGCTTCAGGACCAACTGCCATGGGTCGAGAGGGGAGTGCCGTGCGAGAGTTGTTTCTCCTCGACGGGGACGCCGAAGAAATGGGCTGGCAGGAGCGCGCACTGTGCGCTCAGACCGACCCGGAAGCGTTTTTCCCGGAGAAGGGTGGCTCCACCAGGGAGGCCAAGAAGGTCTGCCTGACCTGCGACGTTCGTGACGACTGCCTCGAGTACGCGCTCATGAACGACGAGCGTTTCGGTATCTGGGGCGGCCTGTCCGAGCGCGAGCGACGCAAGCTGAAGAAGCGCGCTGTCTGACCTGATCCGCACTGCGGGTAGGGTCGCTCGGCGTGACAGTCACCGCCCTCCTGGTCAGCCACGAGGGTGCGCGGTGGTTGCCGGCGGTGCTGACTGGTCTGCGTGACCAGCAGCTCCCGCCGGACCGCATCCTCGCCGTCGACACCGGCAGCGGGACCGACACCCTCGGTCTGCTCACCGACGCCCTCGGCTCCGACGCCGTCCACTCCTACGACGGCTCGTTCCCCGACGCCGTGCGCCACGCCCTGGCGATGATCGACACCGAGTGGGTGTGGATCCTGCACGACGACGCGAACCCCGAGCCGCGCGCGCTGCTCGAGCTGGTCGCCGCCGCCGAGGCCCACGACGCCGACATCTTCGGCCCCAAGCTTCGCGAGTGGCCGTCCCTGCGCCGGCTCCTCGAGCTCGGCGTCACGATCTCGGCCACCGGGCGCCGCGAGACCGGTCTGGAGCGGGGCGAGTACGACCAGGGCCAGCACGACGAGGTGCGCGAGTCGCTCGCGGTCAACACGGCCGGCATGCTGGTCCGCCGCGAGGTACTCGAGAAGCTCGGCGGCTTCGACCCCGAGCTGCCGCTGTTCGCCACCGACCTCGACTTCGGCTGGCGCGCCGCCCGCGCCGGCCACCGCACACTGGTGATCCCGCAGGCGGTCGTCTTCCACGCCGAGGCCGGCCACCGTGGCCAACGCCGCACCAAGCTGCTGGGCCGTCGCACCCGCACCCACCGCGCCGAGCGCGAGGCCGCGCTGTTCGTGCTGCTCGCCAACGACACCGGGCGGCGGCTGCCGTGGCAGGTCGTCCGGCTGATGTTCGGCAGCTTCGTCCGGATGCTCGGCTACCTGCTGGTCCGCTCGCCCGGTCACGCCGCCGACGAGCTCGTCGCCCTGTTCAACGTCTACTCCCGGCCCGGTCGGATCCGCGCTGCCCGGCGCTCCCGGCGGGCCGCGCAGGACGGGGATCCGGTCGACGTACGCCGCCTCCTCTCGCCGTGGTGGGTGCCCTACCGCCACGGCCTCGATGCGATCTCCGACCTCGCCAACGCCGCCGCCAACGAGGGCCGCGACGCCGCCGAGCGTCGCCGTGCCGCGCGGATGGAGGCAGCCGCCGAGGCCCAGAGCTCGCTCGGCGCACACAGTCACGCCGGCCGCCTCAGCGTCTCCGACGACGAGGACGCGGCGATGGCGCCCGACAGCGGGCTGCTGGTCCGGATCGTCACCAGCCCGATGGCGATGGTCTCGATCCTGTTCGTGCTGGTCAGCCTGTACGCCGCCCGGGAGGCCTTCGGGCCCCTCGCCGGGGGCGCGCTCTCACCCGCGCCGTCCTCGAACGCCGACTGGTGGCGGCTGGTCACCGAGGGCTGGCACCGGATCGGGCAGGGCACCGATGCCCCCGAGCCGGGGTACGTGCTGCCCTTCGCGCTGACCGCGAGCATCCCCTTCTTCACGCCCACCGTGGTGGTGGGCATGCTCTTCCTCCTCGCCGTCCCGGTGGCCGCCCTCGGTGCATGGCGGGTCGGTCGCGTGGTCTCGGAGCTCGGTTCGGGCTACGCGGCCTCCCCGTGGCTGGTCGGCTGGGCAGTGGCGACGTACGCCGTCATCCCCGCGGCCAGCGGTGCCTGGGGACAGGGCCGGTTCGGTGTCGTGGCCTCGGCCGCCCTGCTGCCGTGGTTCGCGCACGCCGCGCTCGGGTTCGTCGAGCCGTCCGCGGACCGGCGATGGCGCGCCGGCTGGCGGTGCGGCCTGCTGCTCTCGCTCATCACCGCCTTCACGCCCGTCGCGTGGCTGTTCGTGCTGCTCGTGGTCGTCGCCGTGCTCGCGGTCGGGTTCGGGATGGCCGGACAGGCCATGCGCCCGCGTTCGGTGTGGGGCCCGCTCGTGGTCGTCGTGGCGGCGCCGCCGGTGCTGTTGCTGCCGGGGACCCTCGGCGTGCTCGGCCATGACGTCACAGCGATCTTCCTGGAAGCCGGACGACTGGCCTCCACCCCCGGTCCGGTCGGCCTGTTGGCCGGCCGGTTCGACGACCTGGCCGCACCGGTGTGGATCGGTCTCGCGCTGGTCGTCCCCGCAGCGTTCGCCGTACTGCGGGCCCGCTCGCGCATCGCGGTGGTGGTCTGCTGGCTGCTCATCGCCTTGGCCGCCGTCCTCGCCGCGGTCCTGAGCCAGATCACGATCACCCTGCCGGCCGCCGAGGCCCGACCCGGGCTCGGGTTCCTCCTGCTGGTGATCCACGGTGCCCTTGTCGTTGCCGTCCTGGTCGGCGCCACGGGATTGCGAGCCGAGCTGAGCGCCTCCGGCCTCTCGTGGCGCCAGCCGCTCGCCCTGGTCCTCGCCGGGTGCGCCCTCCTCGTGCCGCTGGGCGGTTGGGCCTGGTGGCTGGTGTCCGGCGATGACGAGCTCGGACGCCCGGCCGCGGACGACGTGCCGGCGTACATGAGCCAGGTGACGCGCTCCGCCCCCGGCCACGGCGTGCTGCTGGTCCGTGGCGACGTGGAGTCCGGACTGACCTGGAACGTCCACCGAGGCGACGGCACCACGCTCGGTGAGGACGAGGTCCTCGCCCTCACCGACCCCGACAAGCAGCTCGACGCCGACGTCGGCCAGCTGGTCTCCCAGCCGACGCCCGAGGTCGTCGCCCGGATGTCCGATCACGGACTGGACTACGTCGTCATGCCCGCGCCGGTCGACCCGCAGGTCGCCGCCACCCTCGACGCCGCCAGTGGGATGACCCAGGCGAGTGCGGCCGACCGCTCCACCCGGGCCTGGCAGTTCGACGAACGTGCTCCGGACGACGCGATCGACGGTGAGGGGCCGTGGTGGCACCCTTGGCTCCTCGGCCTGCAGATCCTTGCCATCCTCGTGATCGCCGTCCTGTGCGGCCCGACGCGAAGGGACCGGCGATGAACGCCACCCCGAACACAGGTCGCCGCGTCGCGGGACCGACCAGTTCCCGCCGTTGGCGGCCCATGCTCGTCCTCGGGCTGGCCGCGATGCTCCTCACGGGTGCCGCCCTGGCCCTGCAGGCTCCCGCCGCCGAGCAGGGTGTCGTCGAGCGCGAGGCACCGCAGCGTCAGCCGCTGACCGAGGCCGACGTGGCCTGCCCGGCCAGCAGCGTCAGCCCGGAGGTCTCGCTGGCCAGCGCCAGCACCGAGGAGGGCGACAGCGAGACCACGCTGCGCTCGGCGTCCGCGCCCGCGGCCGAGCCGGTCCTCGTCCCCCTCGAGGCCGGGAACGCCACCCGCGAACGCGCTCCGACCGAGGCGGTCATCGTGCACGCCGAGGGAGCGACCGCTCCCGGTCTGTTCGCTGCCCGGTTCGGTGGTACCGGGGTCACCGCGGCAGGGGAGTGCGCAGCGCCGGCCGCGGAGACCTGGTTCGTCGGCATCGGCACCTCCGGCGTGCACAGCTCCGAGCTCCAGCTGACCAACCCCGACAGCGGCCCCGCGGTCGCCGACCTCGAGCTGTACAGCGTCGACGGGCCGATGGACGAGGTGCGCTCGCGCGGCCTCACCATCGCCGGCAACGACAGCACCCGGATCGACCTGAGCAACCTCGCACCGGACCGCGCCGAGCTCGCGATGCGGGTGACCGTGTCCCGCGGTCGCGTCGCGGCATCGGTGCAGGACTCGTACTCGGTGCCCGGCAAGAAGGCCGCGTTCGACTGGCTGGCCGCGTCGTCGACGCCGACCACCTCGCTGATGGTGCCGGGGCTGTCCCGGACCGCCGACGAGCGCACGTTGGTGCTGGCCAACCCGGGGGACGCCGGGGGCCGGGTCGAGGTGAAGATCACCGGGACGCGGAGCACGTTCGCACCCGCCGGCCTGGAGCCGATCGAGGTGCCGGCCGGCGAGGTGGTGATCACCGACCTGACCGAGCAGCTGAAGGGTCAGCTGGAGGGCGACGAGGACGCAGCTCTCCAGCTCACGTCGACGGTCCCGGTCACCGGCTCGATGCGCGCCGTGGTTGCGGGTGACCTTGTCCAGCTGCCCGCGGTCACCGCCGTGAGCGGTCAGACCGCGGCGATGGTGCCGCCGTCCGGTGACCAGGCGCTCCTGCTGACCACCACGAACGCCGGTGGCGGCGGGTTCAAGGTGACGTTCCTCGGGGACAAGCCGTCCACGTGGCGCGGCCGGCTCAAGCCGGGCACCACGACCGCGGTCCCCGTGCCCGACGGGACGATCGGGCTGCTCGCGGACGGCCCCGCGCCGTACGCCGGTGGCGTGCGCACCCGGACCAGCAAGGGCTCCCTGTTCCTGCCGCTGCGCACCCTGCGGTTCGACCAGATCCTTCCCGAGGTCACCCCCGCCCTCCCCGACGAGTAGTCACCCCACCGCCTCGCCGCCCCGTCTGTTGTTGTCCACCGACGTGTGAGTTCTTGCGCGCCGACGTGTGAGAAATGGTGGGGCGAGGTGTCAGTTCTTGCGCGTAGCGATGGGTACGTCGGCCGGTCCGTCACGTCGCAAGAACGCACGGTTCGGCGGACAACAACGCACGGTTCGGCGCAAGAAGTGAGTCCTCGGCGCGCAAGAAGTGACACTTCGGCAGGCAAGAACTCACACTTCGGCGGGGTAGTGAGGGGCGTGGTGGAGAGTCAGTCGGTGGGGGTGCTGGAGGGGAAGGGGGCTTCGGAGTCGGCGTCGGACTCCTCGAAGGGGTGCTGGGCGATGTGCGCGGCGGCATCGGCGTGGGCCTGGTCGATGTAGGCCTCGAGCCTGTCGACACCCACCCGCCACTGGCCGCGGCCACCGATGCGCATCGCGACCAGGTCACCGCGCCGGACCAGCGCGTAGACCTGCGCCACCGAGGTGTTGAGGATCTCGGCCACCTCCGCGAGCGTGAGGAAGCGCTGGGGTCCGGCCATGGGGTCAACTCTGCCATCCCGGAGGGGTACGTCGCGCCAGCCGGGCGGCGGGCCTGTGGAAGAAGCCGTGACGGAATCGTCGGTTTGTGCCCATGATGACCCTGTGAGCAGAGATCTCGGGACTGTGGATGCTCCGCCGGCGGTGCGCGCCCGCGCGCCGGGCTGGCGTGACCCCCGGCTGTGGCTGGGCGTCGCCCTGGTGGCGGTGTCGGTGCTCGCCGGTGCCCGGCTCCTCGGCGGCGCCGACGACACCGTGGAGATCTGGAGCGCCGATGCCGACCTGGCGGCCGGCCAGCCGGTCACCGAGGGCGATCTCGTCGCCCGGCGGGTGCGCTTCGACGACGAGGCGGACGGTGCGCGCTACCTCCTGGTCGGCGACCCGCTGCCGGACGAGGCCACCCTGTCCCGAGCGGTGGGCGCGGGCGAGCTGCTGCCGGCGGGCGCGCTGGGCGCCGCCGAGGAGGGGCTCACCGAGGTTCCGCTCTGGGCGCCCGCCGAGGTGATCCCGGCGAGCCTCGAGCCGGGCTCGGTGGTGGACGTGTGGGTGACCCCCACCCCGGGTGCCGCCAACGTGGCCAAGGGCTCCGTGCTGGTGCTCGACGACGTCGTCGTGGTCGCGGTGCCCCGAGGGGAGGACTCGTTCGGCCCCGGTGGCGATCGCCAGGTGCTCGTCGGCGTCCCCGACGGCGCCGCACCCGAGGTCGGCCAGGCGCTCGCGGCCGCCAAGGACAACCGCATCGTGCTCACCCGGCAGGGCTGAGCATGGACGGCAGGGAGGGCCAGCGCACCGGTGTCCTCGTCGTCGCGGCCGGTGCCCCGTGGGAGTCCGCGGCGCTGCGCGAGCTGACCGCCCGCCCGACCATCGTGGTGCTCAAGCGCTGCATGGATGTGACCGACCTGATGGCGACCGCCGCGACCGGCCAGGCCTCGGTGGCGGTGGTCTCGCTCGACGCCCCGGGCCTCGACCCGGCCGCGGTCGACCACCTGCTCCGTCACGGCGTACACCCGGTCGCGGTCGTGGATCCCGACGCCCGCACCGACGTCACGGCGGTGCTGGCGCGACTCGGCATCACCGGCACCGTCGACGCCCGGCGACTGGAACGGCTGCCGGACGCGGTGCTGACCGCCGCCGCGCCGGCCGACGACGCCACACCCACCCGGACCGACCCGCTCGCCGCCCGCGGCGAGGGCAAGGTCATCGTCGTCTGGGGTCCCGGCGGAGCCCCCGGCCGCACGACTGTTGCTCTCGGCATCGCCGGCGAGCTCGCCCGGCGCGGGATGGACCCGCTGATCGTCGATGCCGACCCGTGGGGCGGCGCGGTCGGCCAGCACCTCGGCGTCCTCGACGAGGTCTCCGGGCTGCTGGCCTGCGCGCGGCTCCATCCCACCGGTGAGCTGCCCGGGCGCTTCACCGGCCTGCAGCGACGGGTGGCCGGCCTCCGCGTCGTCACGGGCCTGCCCCGCCCCGACCGCTGGGTCGAGGTCCGCGAGGGCACCGTCGACGCGCTCCTCCAGATCGGCCGCCGCCAGGGTGACGTGGTCGTCGACACCGGCTTCAGCCTCGAGCAGGACAGCGCCGCGGAGTACGCCGGTCGGCTCGGGCGCAACGCGATGACCCTGGAGGGGATCGACGCGGCCGACGAGCTGGTCGTGGTCGGTGCCGCGGACCCGGTCGGGCTCTCGAGGCTGGCGCGCGGGCTCGTCGAGCTGCACGAGCACACCGAGGGCCGCCCGGTGCAGGTGGTGGTGAACCGGATGCGGCCGTCCCTGGGCTGGTCGGAGGCCGACGTCGCCGGGATGGTGGCCGGCTTCGCCACCGTGGCCCGGCTGCAGTTCCTCGCCGATGACCGGGCTTCCGTCGACCGGGCGCTGGTCGCCGGGCGGACCCTCGTCGAGGGCGGCGAGTCGCCGCTGACACGCGGCCTGTCCGAGCTCGTCGACACCCTCCGCCCCGAGCGCGCCGCGACCGGGCGCCGGGGCCGGCTCAGGCGCCGAACAGCAGGTAGAGCCCGCCGATCGTGAAGCCGACCATCACCACCAGCAGAGACAGCTGACCGGTGAGCTGGTGCCGGGGCGGCAGCAGCTTCACCGCACGGTCGTGCGCCGCGATCACGGCCAGCACGTGGCCGACGATGACGCCGCCCACCTTGGTGACCGCGAGGAAGGTCGGGTGGTAGGTCAGCCAGTAGTTCGGTGCGCGGTTGCCGGTGCCGAGGTAGTTCGCCCCGGTGCTGAACGGGTCGCTGAGGTAGATCACGGTCTGCTGGCCCACCTCGACGAGATAGCTGAGGTAGTGCGCGATCACGTAGCCGACGATGATCGGGATCAGCGAGTGCGCGAACTCCAGGGGCAGCTCCAGCCGCCGGTGGCCGTCCTTGATGCCGGTGGCCATCGTCGCGAGCGCGAACAGCGTCCCGACAGCGAGGATGAAGAACAGCAGCGCAGAGAGGTTCAGCCATTCCGTGCTGACGCCCTCCCACGACTGGATCCGCCGGATCCAGAACCCCGAGTCCTTGAACGAGTCGAACGCGGTGCTGCCGAGCAGCACCGAGCAGACCGCCAGCAGACCGGGCCGCACCGGGGTGAGGTCGAGGTTGGCGAGCGGGGAGCGTACGACGAGGTTCCCCGCGTCGTCGCGGCCCCACGGCGAGAGGTGGGAGACCAACGTGGAGTACACCTCGAACGGGTCGGCGTGCTCGTAGAACCGGTTGCCGAACACGGCGCCGCCGATCAGCATCAGCCCGACGTACGCCGCACACCAGAGGCGGGCGGGACCCAGCTCGGTGCTGAACGGGTAGACGAGCTCGAACCACACGAACGCGAACAGGCCGAGTGCGGCCGGCCAGTAGCCCAGCCGGGCCGGGTACGCCCGCAGCCCGACGTCCGGGTCGGAGCCGGAGAGCCGGGCCAGCAGCCCGTTGATGGTCCGCACCGGGCTGATCGCCTTGTAGAACGGGCCGAAGAACAGCGACATCGGCACGATGCCGACCCAGAGCAGGACGAAGAACACCCCGAAGAACGGGTTGATCAGCAGGTCCTTGCCGAAGATCGCGGCGGCGCCGACGTACAGGAAGAACACCAGACCGAACGCGCGCAGCAGCGGCCCGAACCACGAGCTGTCGACGAGGGTGGCGACCCATTCGGGGGCGCGGCGGGGCGGCCGACCGTCCACGTTGAAGCGGGGCGTCCGCCAGGCCAGGGCCAGCACCGTGAACGAGACCGCCAGGGCGGCGCAGGCGCCCGCGATGGCGTACTCGGCGGGGATCGGCAGGTCCTTGGCGCCGCCGATCCCGTGCGCGAAGAGCTTCAAGTCAGCGGACCTCGACCTGCACGACGACCTTCTCGAGGTGGTGCGACTCGATGTCGACGATGCCGGGCTGGTCGAAGGTCACCTTGTGGGTGCTGGTCCCTGCGTCGTACTCGATCTCCTGCTCCGGCGTCGAGTGCACGTGCAGCTCGCCCCCGGCGTCGGCGGTGATGTTGAGGGTGATCGGCTCGCCCACCTTGGCGTCGATCCGCTCGCCGTTCGGGTCCACGCTGTCGCCCTCGAAGGTGATGTCGACGACCACCCCGGTGGGCTTGGTCTCGGTCGCGGTCTCCGACGGCGAGGAGGAGCCGCTGTCGGTGGCCGTGGCCGTCGCGGAGTCCTCGGGCTCAGTGTCGTCCGCACTCGAGCACCCGGCAAGGCCGAGCACGGCAAGGGCGATGGCAGCGGCGGCAGCGGTGGCCGCGCGAGAGCGACGACGGGGCACGATGGTGACTCCTCCTGGCGTGGGGCCCGTCCGGAACGGACGGCTTCTCTGTCAGAATCCCATGCAGGGCAACATGACAGCCATCGGACCCCGGTGGCCGACGACGAGGTGGGGTGACGCATGAGTGAGCGACTGGGAGCGCGCGACCTCGCCTTCCTCGCCGCGGACTCGGCGGCGAGCCCCATGCACAACGCCACGCTGGAGATCTTCGAACCGGGTCCGACCGGCTTCGACTACGCCGACCTCACCGCGCTCATCGCCGACCGGATCGCCTTCGTGCCCCGCTACCGGCAGCGGCTCCAGCAGGTGCCCGGCCGGCTGGCCAACCCGATCTGGATCGACGACGACCGCTTCGACCTGAGCTTCCACGTGCGGCGGTCCGGCCTGCCGCGCCCCGGCACCATGGAGCAGCTGCGCGAGCTGGTCGGCCGGATCATGAGCCGGCCGCTCGACGCACACCGCCCCCTGTGGGAGGTCTACTTCATCGAGGGCCTCGCCGACGGCAAGGTCGCGCTGCTCTCGAAGAGCCACCAGATCCTCGTCGACGGCGTCGAGACCGTCGACATCGGCCAGGTGCTGCTCGACACCAGCCCCGAGGCCAAGGAGCTCGAGCGCGACGACTGGATGCCGCGCCGTCCGCCGTCGGCCGCCGGGCTGGCGCTCGGCGCGCTGGTCGACAACGCCCGTGACCCCGCGACGCTGGTCTCCACCGGCCGCAGCAAGGCCGAGGCCGTGGTGCGCGCCTCCGACACCGCCCGCGACCGCGTCGGCGCGGTGTTCAACGCGCTCGCCAACCGTCGCGCCCCGCAGGAGTCGCCGCTGTCGGCGGAGCTCTCCGAGCAGCGCCGGTTCGTCACCGTGCGCACCGACCTCGACGCCTACCGCCAGGTGCGCCGGATGCACGGCGGCTCGGTCAACGACGTCATCCTGGCGACCGTGACGGGCGCGCTCCGTGCCTGGCTGCTGGCCCGCGGCACCTCGTCGTCGTCGATGCGGCAGCTGCGCGCGATGGTGCCGATGTCCGTCATCGACGACGAGCTCGAGGCGACCTCGCTGGGCACCCAGGTCACCGGCCACCTGGTCAGCCTCCCGATCGGCGAGGCCAGCCCCGTGGTCCGGCTGCACCAGGTCTCCTACGCCTTCCAGGCGCACAGCGAGACCGGTCATGCGGTCGCCGCCAACCGGTTGGTGGGGATCGCCGGCTTCGCCCCCACCACGTTCCACGCGCTCGGCTCGCGGGTGGCCGCCGAGGAGCACCGGAAGGGCTTCCACCTCACCGTCACCAACGTCCCCGGTCCGCAGTTCCCGCTGTACGCCGCGGGGGCGCGGATGCTCGAGACCTACCCGGTGCAGCCGCTGCTGCCCGGACAGGGACTGTCGATCGGCGTGACGTCGTACGACGGGGGCGTCTACTACGGCATCACCGCCGACCGCGACGCCCTGCCGGACGTCCAGCTGCTCGGCCAGTGCATCACCGACGCGCTCGAGGAGCTGGTCGACAGCGCCAGCGCCAGCCGTCCCCGGGCCCCGCGCGGCCGCAAGAAGCCGGCGAAGAAGCCATGAGTGCCACCCGCGTCTACGTCCCCACCACGCTCGAGGGGCTGGCCGGCTTCGTGCTCGAGGGCGGCATCGCCGAGACGGCGGCGCGGGTGGAGGCGGCCGACGAGTCCGAGGAGGCGGAGTACGACGCGCTGATGGCCGCCGCGGAGACCTCCGCCGGCCTGCTCGACGGCCCGGGCAAGCGGGTCGTCGTGGTCGCCGAGGCGTCCGACCCGACCGGCGTCATCCCGATGCGGCTGGTCGTCGCGGTCCACGTGGACACCGAGGACGACGCCGGCCCGGACGCCGACCTCGCGTGGTACGCGACCCAGGAGATCCACGACCTGCTTCCGAAGGTCTAGCGGCCCCGGGGCCGCGCCCGGCCCGACGACCACCGACTCGGCGCGCCCCCGGATCGGTCGCTAAGGTCGGCGGCATGGACGCGATCACCTTTCCGCCGGTTCCCATCAACGAGCCGAACCTGACCTACGCACCCGGCAGCCCCGAACGGGCCGCCCTGGTGACGGAGATCGACAAGCTCGAGGCCACCCAGTTCGACCTCACCGCCACCATCGGCGGCACCAAGAAGATGGGCGGGGGAGCCGAGACCAAGGTCGTCCAGCCGCACGACCACGCCCACGTGCTCGGCACGCTGAAGAACTCCACGCAGGCCGACGCGAAGGCGGCGGTCCAGGCCGCGACCGACGCGGCCCCGGCCTGGCGGGCGCTGCCCTTCGACGAGAGGTGCGCCATCCTGCTCAAGGCTGCCGACCTGCTGGCCGGCCCGTGGCGCCAGCG
>JBEVFC010000271.1:0-3607 GCA_040512455.1 Nocardioides sp. | reverse complement strand
ACAAGGGCCGCACCGTGCTGGCGGTCACCGCGACCCAGCGCGAGGCCGAGGACCTCGTCGAGTCGCTGAGCGACCTCGTCGACGCCGACACCGTCGGCTACTTCCCCTCGTGGGAGACGCTGCCGCACGAGCGGCTCAGCCCGCGCAGCGACACCATCGGCCGCCGGCTGGCGGTGCTCCGCCGCATCTGCCACCCCGAGGAGGGGGAGCTCCGGGTCGTCGTCGCCCCGGTGCGCTCGCTGCTCCAGCCCCAGGTCAAGGGGCTCGGCGACCTGACGCCCGTGCTGCTGCGCCCCGGCGACACCGTCGACCTCGACGACCTCGGTCGCCGGCTGGCGGACGCGGCGTACACCCGCGTCGACCTGGTCGAGAAGCGCGGCGAGTACGCCGTCCGCGGCGGCATCGTCGACGTCTTCCCGCCCACCGAGGAGCACCCGCTGCGCGTGGAGTTCTGGGGCGACGACGTCGAGGAGATCCGCACCTTCGCGGTCGCCGACCAGCGCACGCTGGAGAAGGTCGAGCGGCTCTGGGCGCCGCCGTGCCGCGAGCTGCTGCTGACCGAGTCCGTACGCCGCCGCGCCGCCGAGCTCGGCCGGCAGCACCCCCAGCTGCTGGAGCTCACCGACAAGATCGCCAACGGCATCGCCGTCGAGGGGATGGAGTCGCTGGCGCCGGCGCTGGTCGACGAGATGGAGCTCCTCGTCGACCTGATGCCCAAGGACACCCACGTGCTGGTGCTCGACCCTGAGCGGGCCCGGTCCCGCGCCCATGACCTCGTCGCCACCAGCGAGGAGTTCCTCGGGGCCAGCTGGGCCGCCGCGGCCAGCGGCGGCGAGGCGCCGATCGACCTGGGCGCCGCGTCGTACAAGTCCCTCGGCGAGGTCAGAGACCACGCCCTGGCGGCCGGCCTCTCCTGGTGGTCGGTCAGCCCGTTCGGGCTCGACGACGAGGCCACGGTCGGGGACGACGGCCTCGTCCAGCGGACCGTGGACGCCAACCCGGTCGACGCCTACCGCGGCGACGTGGAGGCCGCGATCCGCGACATCCGCGGCTGGCGGGACACCGGGCGCCGCGTGGTCGTCGTCCACCAGGGCCACGGTCCCGCGCAGCGCACCGTGGAGGCACTGGGGGAGCACGACATCCCGGCCCGACTGGACGACCGCCTCGACCACGGCGACCTCGACATCAACGTCGTCACCGTCACCACCGGCTGCCTGATGCACGGGTTCGTCACCCAGGGCGTCGCGGTCATCACCGGCGAGGACATCTCCGGTCAGAAGGCCTCCACCCGCGACATGCGGAAGATGCCGGCCCGCCGCAAGAAGCAGATCGACCCGCTGGAGCTCACCCCCGGCGACTTCGTGGTGCACGAGCAGCACGGTGTCGGCCGCTACGTCGAGATGCGGCAGCGCGAGGTGGGCGGCGCGACCCGCGAGTACCTCGTCCTCGAGTACGGCGCCTCCAAGCGCGGCGGCCCGCCGGACCGGCTCTACGTCCCCGCCGACGCGCTCGACCAGGTCACCCGGTACGTCGGCGGCGAGCAGCCCTCGCTGGACCGGCTCGGCGGCGCCGACTGGGCCAAGCGCAAGGGCCGCGCCCGCAAGGCGGTGCGCCAGATCGCGGCCGAGCTGATCAAGCTGTACGCCGCCCGGCAGGCCACCCGGGGCCACGCCTTCGCACCGGACTCCCCGTGGCAGCGCGAGCTCGAGGACGCCTTCCCGTTCCAGGAGACCCCCGACCAGCTGAGCACCGTCGACGAGGTCAAGGCGGACATGGAGCGGGTGGTCCCGATGGACCGCCTGGTCTGCGGTGACGTGGGCTACGGCAAGACCGAGATCGCCGTACGCGCGGCGTTCAAGGCGGTCCAGGACGGCAAGCAGGTCGCGGTCCTGGTGCCGACCACACTGCTGGTCACCCAGCACCTCTCGACGTTCGCCGAGCGGATGAGCGGGTTCCCGGTGAACCTCCGGGGGCTGAGCCGGTTCCAGACCGACAAGGAGGCCAAGGAGGTCATCCAGGGCCTCGCCGACGGCACCGTCGACGTCGTCGTCGGCACGCACCGGCTGCTCAACCCGGACATCCCGATGAAGGACCTCGGGCTGATCATCGTCGACGAGGAGCAGCGCTTCGGCGTCGAGCACAAGGAGCAGATGAAGCGGATGCGCACGTCCGTCGACGTGCTGTCGATGTCGGCGACGCCGATCCCGCGCACCCTCGAGATGGCGATCACCGGCATCCGCGAGATGTCGACGATCGCGACCCCGCCTGAGGAGCGGCACCCGGTGCTGACCTACGTCGGTGCCTACGAGGACCGCCAGATCGTCGCCGCCGTACGCCGCGAGCTGCTGCGCGAGGGCCAGGTGTTCTACATCCACAACCGGGTCAACTCGATCGAGAAGGCCGCGGCCAGGATCAGGGAGCTGGTGCCCGAGGCCCGGGTCGCCACCGCGCACGGCCAGATGGGGGAGCACCAGCTCGAGCAGGTGATGCTCGACTTCTGGGAGAAGCGCTTCGACGTGCTGGTGTGCACCACGATCGTGGAGTCCGGCCTCGACGTCTCCAACGCCAACACGATGATCATCGAGCGCTCCGACACCCTCGGTCTCTCGCAGCTGCACCAGCTCCGCGGCCGGGTGGGCCGGTCCCGCGAGCGGGCCTACGCCTACTTCCTGTACCCGGGCGAGAAGCCGCTGACCGAGACCGCGCACGAGCGGCTGGCCACGCTGGCCCAGCACTCCGACCTGGGTGGCGGCATGGCGATCGCGATGAAGGACCTCGAGATCCGCGGCGCCGGCAACCTGCTCGGCGGCGAGCAGTCCGGCCACATCGCGGACGTCGGCTTCGATCTCTACGTGCGGCTGGTCGGCGAGGCGGTGCACGAGTTCCGCGGCGACACCGAGCCGGAGCTGGCCGAGGTCCGCATCGAGCTGCCGATCGACGCGCACCTGCCGCACGACTACGTGCCGTCCGAGCGGCTGCGGCTGGAGATGTACAAGCGGCTGGCCGAGGTGCGCTCCGACGACGACGTCCGGTTGCTGCACGAGGAGCTGCTCGACCGGTACGGCAACCCGCCGCCGCCGGTCGCCAGCCTGCTCCAGGTCGCGCGGTTCCGGGCCCGGGCCCGGGAGGCCGGCATCGCCGAGGTCACCATGTCCGGCAAGTTCGTGCGCTTCGCTCCGGTCTCGCTGCCCGACTCACGCGTCGTACGTCTCAACCGGCTCCATCCCAAGAGCCTGGTCAAGGCAGCGACCAACACCGTGCTGGTGCCGAGACCCGGCATGGGGGTCCAGGCCCTGCGCGACGAGGCCCTGCTTGAATGGGCCCGAGAAGTCATCGACTCCGTGCTCGCACCGCCCGAGCTCGACCGCAAGGAGCCCACGCCGTGAGGACCCGATCGTTCCGCAGGTACGCCGTCGCCGCGCTCAGCGTGGCCGCCCTCGCCGCCGTCAGTGGCTGCGGGACCGACATGCACCCCGGTCAGGCCGCTGTCGTGGACGGCACGAACATCTCGATGTCCGACGCCGACTCGTTCTCCGACGACTTCTGCGAGCTCTACCGCCCGATCCTCAAGCAGCAGAAGTCGGCGCTGTCGATGTCGACGGTGCGC
>JBEVFC010000260.1:0-9362 GCA_040512455.1 Nocardioides sp. | reverse complement strand
GGACGACGGACTGCCACTTCTCGTTGCCGACCAGCCAGTCGAAGCTGTCGGTCTGGAGTGCCAGGAGTTGAGGACCCTCGAGGGGTTCGGTGATCTTTGCGAAGGAGATGCGACGGTGGTTACCAGCGGTGCTGCGCGCGGCCAAGAGTGTGTCCTTCTACAGGGTCGCTCTGGTGATGACGCCGACCAACCACTAACCCGGCCACCGGACAGGCAGGAAGCATTTGAGGGCAGGCGCAAAGAGGAAGCCTAGCGCAATGCACGGAGCAGCACAAACTGGCGGCTGGGAACTTCAGCCCGCGTGGGCCAGTCGCTGGCGATGATCATCACCCCGGAGCCGGGCGAGGTCAAGCACCTCGCGCGGCCGGTCGCCGGATCGAGCGTCAGCCCGCCGCACAGTCGGTGGCTCCGGCGGTGTCCCCGCCGGCATCCGGAGACGCCTCGGCGGAGCCGTCCGACGGGCTCGCGCTGCCGCTCCCGGAGTCCTCGGACGTCTCGTCGCCGGCCAGCGCGCTGGGGTCCCAGCCGTCGAGGTTCTGCACCAGCCACTCCCCGTCCACGTCCTCCATGGTGGCGGTGAACGAGATGGTCAGGTCGTTGGACTGCTTGACGTTGCCGGTGGTGGCGTCCACCACGACCAGGACGCCCACCCGACGGCCGTCGTCGGAGACGCAGGCGACGCCGGCGTTGACGACCTCGCTCGTGGCGAAGGCCTTGGCCTTCTTGACGTTCGTGATCAACGCCTTCTGCCAGAGGTCGGCGTAGTCGGTCTTGAGGTCGCCGGTGAGCACCTGGAGCGCCCGGTCCCGACTGGCCTCGGGGTTCTTGTAGTCGTAGCTGAGCACCAGCGGCACCGTGGTGCGGGCCGCGGCGGTCGCCTCGCCGACAGCGGTCTCGACCTGCTCGTCATCGGCGTCGCTGGACTGGAACCAGAACGCCAGGCCGGCCACCGCCAGCACCGCCACGGCGAGTCCGATGATCAGCCAGCCGGGCACTCCCGGCAGCGTGCGCGGCGCCTTCTCCGAGCTCGCGGTCGTCGTGGGCTCGTCGGTCCTCGGGGGCTCGGTGTCGTCCGCCGAAGGGGCGACGGTCACGGCCTCGTCGGCGTCGTTCGTCGGCGTCTGGTCCGCCGCCTCCGGGGCCGGCTCGACACCGATCTCGGCGTCGTACGCCGCCCGGCGCTCGGGGTCGAGCAGCACCTCGGCCGCCTCGTTGCAGACCCGGAACTTGCGGTCCCCGGGGTTCAGCTCGGCGATCGAGTCCTTCCACGCCGTCCGGATCTCCGCCGGCGACGCGTGGTCGTCCACACCGAGGACGTCGTACCAGCTGGCGCTCACTTCTTGAACCTCGAGTCCACGTCGTTGCAGCGCGAGACGACCCAGGAGCCGTCGATCTTCTGGAGGTCGACGAGCATCTGGTAGGGCCGCTGCTCGGCGCCGGACTTGTCGACCGCGCTCTCGCGGATCCCGCTGATGATCACGGTCGCGGAGTCGTCGTCGATCGACTGGACGCCGGCCCGGTCCACGGAGGTGGAGGTGGACACCTTGGCCTGGGCGACGAGCTGGCTCGTCGTCTCGATCTGCTTCTCCAGGTCGAGGCCGTAGCAGGTGAAGCCGGTGGCCACGAGCGGCTCGAGCCGGTCGCGGTAGCCGGTGAGCACGTTGCCGTCGTCGAGGTCGTTCTTGTCGAACGTGCCGAAGGCCCCCATCCACTCCTTGGCGCGCAGGACCACGGTCTCCCGGTCCCCCTCGCGCGAAGCGGTGTCACCGTCGGAGCGGCCGAGGAGCACCAGGCCGAGCCAGACCAGCGAACCCACCAGCGCGAGCGCCAGCACACCGGCCAGAACCAGGCGGAACCGCGGGGATGCTGTCGTGCCTGCAGGGTCGGTGGTGTCGGGGTGACTCACTCCGTCGTCGTGAACGGCTGGAGCAACAACCACTTCCATGCCTCCTCTTTCTGTGCCCCCGCGTCGGTTCGGCCCGTCACGCTACCGCCAGCGCTCAGCAGCGAGTCATTCCCGGCCCACCGGAACTTCTTTGTGGCCGGGTCGTAGAAACCGGCCACCGGCGCCCGGTAGGTGGCGCCGGCCCGGGGAGCGTTCTGCGCTCCACGGGCGTTGGACCTCGCCGGGGACTCCGCGCAGCGGGTGCCCTCCTTCATCTTGCGGTAGCCCCCGTCGGTGGGCTCGCGGCGGTCGGTGCCGCCGTAGCCCGCGTGGCAGAGGGCGTGCTCGGTGGTGACCATGCCGAAGTGAGCGTTGTAGCGGCCCTTCGGCCCCGGCTCCTTGGACACCACGGTGAAGCCGCCCTCGACCACGTACGGGTAGAGCACCAGGAGCTGCTCGATGCCGTCGAGGTGCTTGACCACGACCTCGCCGGTGGTGACCAGGTTGTTGATCAGGGAGGAGAGGTCGACGTCGTTCTCCTCGATGAACGCCCGCAGCTCGTTGGCGGCCACCGAGCCGCTGTCGATGACGTTGCGCAGGTCGGGGTCCGCACCCGCGAGCGAGGTGCTGAACAGCGCCAGGTCGTTGGTGAAGCCGCGGATCGACGACGCCGAGTCGAGCTGGGTGTGCAGGACGGTGTTGCTGTCCTTGATCAGCTTGGTGGTGGTGTCGAAGTTGGCGTTGGCCGTCTCGATGAACGAGTTCGAGGTGTCGATGATCTGGCCGAGGTCCTCCCCGGTGCCGTCGAAGGCGAGACCCATCTCGGTCACGACGGTCCGCAGGTCGTCGTTGTCGACCGACGACGTCGTCGTGGAGATGTCCTCCAGGAGCTGGGCGGTCGGGATCGGCGTGCGGGTGTCCGCGAGCGCGATCTCCGAGTTCTCCTCCAGGTAGGGGCCCTTGTCGGTCTTCGGCTGGAGGTCGACGTACTGCTCGCCCACCGCGGAGCGGTTGCCGACCACGGCGACCGCGTCCCTGGGGATGTCGTCCCACTTGTTCTCGATGCCGAGGTAGACATCGACGCCGTCGTCGGTGACCTCGAGCTTCTCGACCTCACCGACGGCCACGCCACGGTAGGACACCTCGGCGCCGGCGAAGATGCCACCGGACTCCGGGTAGTGCGCGACGACCGTGTAGGCGTCGTCGAAGAACACCCGGTCGAGCCGCGCGTAGCGGGCTCCGACGTAGGTGACTCCGAGCAGGGTGATCAGCACGAAGACCAGCAGCTGGACCTTGGTACGGCGGGTGATCATTCGGCCACCCCCGGTAGCAGCAGGCCGACGAGGATCGGGTTGTAGGCGCTCATCAGCCTGTCGAGCGTCATGGTCTCCTCCAGGGATCCGCCCGGTCCGGTGCGTCCGAGGGGCAGCTGCGACGTGGGAAGGCCGGGGAGGCCGGGGATCGGGGGCAAGGTCGGCCCGCCGCCCCCACCGCCGCCGCCGTCCGGGCAGATGCCCGGGATCGGCGCCGGGACGCCCTTGCACACCGCCTTGACGATCACGTCGGGCAACCCCTTGCAGTTCTCCACCGTGGGGTTGGCCTGACACTTCTGGATCGCGTTGAGCGCGCCCTCACAGAGGTCACCGAGCGGCGGGATGGGCCCGTCGTCGGGGATGTCCTTGAGGGGGATGCAGGCGTCCGTCGGGTTCGGCACCGGCACCTTGGGGCCACCGACGTCGATGTCGAGCTTGATCGACAGGTTCGTGTAGTCGCCCATGTGCAGCTTGGCGGCCACCTGCGGGTCGCGGCCGACGACCTCGTCCACGAACGGGTAGGTCAGGAACACGTTGAACGACTTGGCGAAGTCGTCGCCGGTCGCGGCCAGGTTGCTCAGCACCGGCTGCAGCTGGGTCAGCGCATCGATGGTGGCGGTCTTGGAGGCCCGGATCACCTTGGTGCCGACGTTGCCCAGGCGTCCGAGCGCCTTGAGCATCTTGACCAGGTCGGCCCGCTGGCTGTCCAGGGACTCCAGGGCACCGGGCAGGTCGTCCAGGGCGGACTCGATGACCGGCTTCTGCTTGTTGGCCGCCTTGGCCAGGCGGTTGAGCGACTCGATGGCGTCCACGATGTCGGCCTTGTTCTCGTCGAGCTGACCGGTGAACGTGCGCAGCTGGGTGAGCACCGACCTGGCGCTGCTCTCCCGGCCGTCGAGGGCCTTGTTGAGCTCGCTGGCGATGGTCTTGAGCTGGGCGACGCCACCACCGTTGAGCACCAGGCTGAGCGCACCGAGGACCTCCTCGACCTCCGGGTTCCGGTTGGTGGCGGAGATGTCGATCCGGTCGCCGTCCCCCAGCTTGTTGGGGCTGGGGTTCTCCGCCGGCGGCGCCAGCGAGACGAACTTCTCGCCCAGGAGGCTGGTCTGGCGGATCTCGGCCTCGACGTTGTCGGGGAGGTCGACGTCGTTGCGCAGCAGCAGGGTGACGTCCGCGGTGTAGCCGTCCAGCGAGACGTCGGTGACCTTGCCGACGGTCACGTCGGACACCTTGACGGTCGACTGCGGCACCAGGTCGAGGACGTCGGGGAACTTCACGTGCACGGTCATCGGGTTGTCCCCGACGTCGGCTCCGCCGGGCAGCGGCATCTTCTGGACCGAGAAGCTGCAGGAGCTCAGCAGCACCGCGACGGCGAGCAGCAGGACGAGCCTGAGGTGCCTCATCGGGCCACCTCCAGCAGCTGGGCGAACGTCGGGTCGACGGAGCTGCCCGAGCCGAACGCCCCGGCCCGCGGGAAGATCGTCTTGATGACGTCGCACGCCCCGCCCGACGGGTCGGCCTGGCCGACCACCGTGCAGAGGAAGACGGCGGGGTCGGAGGCGATCTGGTCGGTCAGGTTGCCGATGTTGGCCGCGGTGTCCAGGGTGCCGGCCTGCGGGTTGTAGGTCAGGGCCAGGTTGTTGAGGGCCAGCGGCGCCACGTTGAGGATCTCGTCGAGCTCCCCGCGGCGCTTGACCAGCGTCTGGGACACCCGGTTGAGCCCCTTGATGTTCTTGGTGAGCAGGGTCTTGTTGTCCTTCACGAAGGTCTGCACCTCACCGAGCGCGGTGCCGAGGTTCTTCAGCGACAGCGCAAGCTCCTGTCGCTCGTCGGCCAGGAGGTCGGAGACCCCTGAGATCGACTTGTTGAACCTGCGGACCGTCTTGTCGTTGCGGGCCAGCGCACCCACGAAGCGCTCCAGCTCGGCGGCGGAGCCGAACAGCTCCTCCTTGTTGTTCTCGAGCGTGCCGGTGAACTTGCCGAGGTCGTGGATGGTCTTGTTGAAGTTCGCACCCTGGCCGTCGAAGTTCTTCGCGGTGGTGGTGAGCAGGTCGCTGAGCGCCCCCTCGCTGTTGGCCCCCTTGGGCCCCAGTGCGACGGTGAGGTCGTCGATCGACTCGTAGACCTGGTCGAGCTCCAGCGGGGTGGAGGTCTTGTCGGTGTCGAGCACCGCCCCGTCGGCCAGCTTCTTGCCGCCCTCGTACACCGGCGTCAGCTGGACGAACCGGTCACCGACCACGGACGGCGCGATGATGACGGCCTCGGCGTCGGCGGGCACGTCGACCTCGGCGTCGTAGTACATCTTGACCGTGACCTTGTCGCCGGCCGGCTCGACCTTCTCGACCTCGCCGACGGGTACGCCGAGGATGCGCACCTCGGAGCCCTCGTAGAGCGAGACGGTGCGCGGGAACGATGCGGTGAGGTACTTCCGGTCGTCACCCCCGCGGAACAGGGTGACCGCCACCGCTGCGACGAGCGCGAGCAGCACGAGGGGCACGATGAGCTTCTTCACGAGTTCCATGTCAGCCCGCCTGCTTGATCGGGGGCAGGTTGTAGATGTAGGTGTCGAACCACGGGCCGTTGCCGAGCGTGTTGGCGAACACGCGGTAGAACGGCGCCATCAGTCGCAGCGTCGAGTCGAGGTTGTCCTGGTTCTTCAGGAGCACCTTCACCACCGTGTCCAGGTTGCTGAGCGCGGGCTTGAGGTCCGCTCGGGACTGCCGGATCAGGAGGGTGAGCTGCTCGGACATCGTCGAGGTGGAGACCAGCAGGTTGTGGATCGCCTGACGGCGGGCCACCAGGGCCTTGAAGAGGACGTCGCCGTCCTTCATCAGCGTGACGATGTCGTCGGAGCGGTCGCCGAGCACCCCGGACACCTTCTGGAGGTTCGTCAGCAGCGTGTTGATCTGCTCGTCGCGGGACGCCAGGGTCTCGGACAGCGCCGAGACGCCCTCGAGGGTCTCGCGGAACTCGTCCGGGGTGTTGCGCCCGAGGTCGGCCAGCGTCGACAGGGACTGGGTGAGCTGGTCGGTGTCGATCTTCTCCGAGGTGTCCGCGAGGCCCGCGAAGGCCTCCACCACGTCGTACGGCGAGGTGGTGCGGTCGACCGGGATCGTCGACTCCTCGGCGAGCTGACCGCTGCCGGCCGGCTCGAGAGCGAGGTACATGGACCCCAGCAGGGTCTTGATCCGGATCGAGGCGCCGGAGTCCTTGCCGAACTGGACGCCGCTCTCGACCTTGAAGGTCACCTTCACGTGGTCGCCGTCCAGCTCGACGGAGTCGACCTTGCCGACGCGGACGCCGGCCACCCGGACCTCGTCGTTGGCCTTGATGCCACCGGCCTCGCTGAAGGCGGCGTAGTAGGTGTCACCGCCACCGATCAGGGGCAGGTCGTCGGCGCGGAAGGCCGAGAGGATCAACGCCCCCAGGAGGGCAAGGCTGATCGCCCCGATGACCACGGGGTTGCGTTCGCGGAAGGGAGTACTCACGGCAGCGAACACCTGTCCGAGTTGGTCTTGTAGTCCACGGGCAGCGACTGACCGGCCACCTTCACGTCACCGATGAACTCGCAGAGGTAGAAGTTGAACCAGGAGCCGTAGATCGCGGTCCGGCCGACCTTCTCGAGCTTGATCGGCAGCACCTGGAGGGTGCGGTCCACCTCGCCCTTGTTCTTGGCCAGGTTGCCGGCGACCCCGCGCAGCCCCTTGATGTCGTTGACGAACGGCTTGCGGATGCCCTTGACCAGGTCGGCGGTCTCGACGGACAGGGCCGAGATCGAGTCGAGCGAGCCGAGCAGCGCGTCCTTGTCGTCGGCGAGGCCGCTGACGAGGTTCTTGAGGTTCACGACCAGGGCCGAGAACTGCTCGTCCCGGTCGCCGATCGTGGCCAGCGTCTCGTTGAGGTTGTCGATGAGCTCGCCGATGACCTCGTCGCGGTCGGCCAGGGTCTTCGTCACCGAGGCGGTGTGCCCCAGCAGACCCTCGACCGTGCCGCCCTCGCCCTGGAACACCTGGACGATCTCGTAGGAGAGCTGGTTGATGTCCTGCGGGGAGAGCGCCTGGAACAGCGGCTTGAAGCCGTTGAACAGCACCGTCAGGTCGAGTGCCGGTGCGGTCCTCGCCACCGGGATGGTGTCGCCGCTGGCCAGCTCCTCGCCGTTGTCGCGGCCCTGCTGGGCGAGCGAGATGTAGCGCTGGCCGACCAGGTTGCGGTAGCGGATCTGGGCGTGGGTCGCGGTGGTGAGCTGCGCCTCGTCCTCGACCGCGAACGTCACCAGCGCCCGGGTGCGGTCGACCACCTCGATGCTCTTCACCGAGCCGACCTTCACCCCGGCGATGCGGACGTCGTCACCCTTGGTGACACCGGTGGCGTCGACGAACTCCGCCTTGTACTCGGTCTTGTGCGAGAAGGTGATGTTGCCGATCAGCACCACCAGCACGCCGGTCGCGAGGATGGTGACCAGCATGAAGATCACCAGCTTGGTGGCGTCGGAGGCGGTCTTCTTGTCCAGGAGCTTCATCGCAGCGACACCTCCGTCCCACGGGCGACAGGGGCGAAGAGCATGACGCTCAGGTCGGAGACCTCGGAGGAGTCACGGCCCAGCGAGGCGGCCAGGAGGGACCGGAGGAACTCGGCCTCCTGGGGGCTGCCGGCGTCGGCAGAGCTCTCCGCCCAGGACAGGCCCGCACGGTTGGTGCCCTTGCCGGTCGGCTCGTCGACGCCGTCGTCCGCGTTGTCGGGGAACGGTGCCCTGTTGGTCTGGTTGTACGGCGGGTTGGGCAGCTTGCCGCAGTAGGGGCCGCGCTTGTCGCCGAACCGGGGCTTGTCCTGCGGGCCGTAGGCGCGCGGCTGGTTGGGCAGCAGCTCGAGGTTGATGTGCAGGGTGAACCCGCGGAACGCCTCGGCCTGGAGCTTGCCGGCGTTGACGATGCCGCTGGTCAGGCAGGGGAACTCCGGGGAGTACTTCGCGAACACCCGAAGCTGCTGGGCGGCCAGCTGGTTGACCCGGATGATGTTCTGGTCGTTCCTCGCGAGGAAGCCGCGGGTGGTGTTCGAGAACCCGGTGACGTCGTCGAAGAGCTTGTTGAGCTTGTCCTCGCGACCCTTGAGCGTGTTGCCGGTGGTCACCGAGTTGCGCAGCGTGGTGGCCAGGTCCGGGAACACGTCGGTGTAGAGGTCGGAGGTGTCCGAGAGCAGGCGCAGGTCCTCGACCAGCGCCGGGATCTGCGGGTTGATCCGCCTCAGGTAGGAGTCCAGCGTCTCGAGGTTCGCTCCGAGCCTGTCGCCGCGGCCCTCCAGGGCGGTGGCCAGCGCGGTGAGCGTCTTGTTGAGCTCGGCCGGCTGGACCGCGCGCAGCAGCGGGTAGAGGTCGTTGAGGGTCTCCTCGACCTCGGTCGCCACCACCGAGCGCTTGATGGTGTCGCCGGCCTGGATGTGGTCGCCGGTCGGCTCGTCGGGGATCTGCAGTGCGACGTACTTCTCCCCGAAGAGCGTCTTGGGCTCGATCCGGGCGGTCACGTTGCTGGGGATGGTGTCGACCTGGCTGGGGTAGAGGCCCAGCTCGAGCCGGGCGCCGTCGTTGCTGGCCGTCATGTCGAGGACCTCGCCCACGATCACCCCGCGCATCTTGACGTCCGCCCGCTCAGGCAGCTGGAGGCCCACGCTCGAGGTCTCCAGGGAGACCCGGTCGTAGTCGGTGAACTTCTTGGTGAAGATGGCGAAGGTGAACCAGACGCCGGTGACGAGCAGGGCGATGAACAGCAGCCCGACCAGCTTGGTGTTGCGCAGCACACTCATCCCCCGATCACCCCGCCAGCCGTACGGTCGCGGTGGTGCCCCAGATGGCCATGGACAGGAACAGGTCGATCACGTTGATCGCGACGATGGACGTGCGGACGGCCTTGCCGACCGCCACGCCGACGCCGGCGGGACCGCCGCTGGCGTTGTAGCCGTGGTAGCAGTGGATGAGGATCACCGCGACCGCGAAGACCAGCACCTTGCCGAAGGACCACAGCACGTCGCCCGGCGGCAGGAAGGCGTTGAAGTAGTGGTCGTAGGTGCCCGCGCTCTGGCCGAAGAACTGGGTGACGGTCAGCCGGGTCGCGAAGTACGACGACAGCAGGCCGACGACGTACAGCGGGACGATCGCGATCAGCCCGCCGATG
>JBEVFC010000254.1:0-5240 GCA_040512455.1 Nocardioides sp. | reverse complement strand
CGGACGGCCGGCTGCTCTACCGCGACGTGCTGCCCGCGGTGCGCACCGCCAGCCTGAGTGCCGCGCCGGCCGGTCCCTTCCCCTACGACCAGACCTTCCGGCTGCACAGCCGCCCCGGGGCACTCCGGACCATCTACCTCGACTTCGACGGCCAGGACGTCTCCGAGACCGCCTGGAACCAAGGGCCCGATCGGATCCGGTCCGGCTTCTACCCCGGGATGTCGGTCGACGGGGACCCCGCGTTCACCGAAGCCGAGCAGGACATCGTTCAGGACGTGTGGCAGCGGGTCGCCGAGGACTACGCGCCGTTCGAGGTCGACGTGACCACCGAGGACCCAGGCGCCGCGGCGCTCACCAGGTCCGGCACGGCCGACCAGGTGTTCGGCATGCGCGCGCTGGTGACCGCGGAGAACTGGTGCGGCGACTTTTGCCTCGGCATCGCCTACACCGACGTGTTCGACCTGGTCGGCGGCGCCTTCTACCAGCCCGCCTGGGCGTTCTCCGACGAGGTCGACAACGACCCCATCCAGATCGCCGAGTCGATCACCCACGAGGTCGGCCACACCCTCGGGCTCCTCCACGACGGCGTGGTCGGCGGCGACGAGTACTTCCTCGGTCACGGCATGTGGAGCCCGATCATGGGCGCCGGGTTCGGCGCGCTCACCCAGTGGAGCAAGGGCGAGTACTCCGGAGCCAACAACAAGCAGGACGACATCGCGGTGATGGCCAGCCGCGGCATCCCGTTGCGGGCCGACGATCACGGCGATGTCGCGGCGCCAACCCCGTTCGTCGGCAACGCGTCCGGCCTGATAGAACGACGCACCGACACGGACTGGTTCACGGTGAACCAGACCTGCCCCGGGCAGCTGACCGTCGAGGCGTTGCCCGCCCCCCGCGGACCGGACCTGGACATCCGTCTCACCGTACGACGAGCGGCCAGCGCGAGCGATGTCGCGGACCCCGGGTCGTTCCGGTCGGACACGTTCACGCCCCAAGGGCTGGGGGCGACGACCACCAACAACGTGTCGCCAGGCATCTACCTGATCGGGATCGACGGCGTCGGTGCCCGCACGCCCGCCACCACCGGCTACTCGGACTACGGGTCCCTCGGCGCCTACAGCGTCTCGGCAGCGACGACGTGCACCGAGCCGGTTGCCCCCGCCCCGGTGACCCTGACCTCGTCCGTCACCAGCTCGTCGGTCACCGTCGGCTGGCAGGAGCCCCTTGCGGACGGCGGCTCGCCCATCACCGGGTACGTCGTGCGGCTGGGCGGCGGAGCGGGGGTCCTGCTGCCCGCGGACGCACGGAGCCACACGTTCACCGGGGTCGCGCCGGCCACGACGTACACCGTCTCGGTGCTGGCCCGGACCGACATCGGCGACAGCCCGGAGGTCAGCCGCGCCATCAAGACGCCGGCGACCACGCCCGGCGCCGCGCGGATCGGCACCGCCGAGTCCGGCGCCCGCGGCGGCGCGGTGACCGCCCGCGCCCGCTGGTCGGCGCCGCTGAGCACCGGCGGCTCGGCGGTGACGTCCTACCGGGTCCGCGCGTCCCGGGTGAGCTCCTCGGGCGCGACCCTGTCCAGGAAGACGTTCACCGCCGCCAAGGACGCGCGACGGCTGACCATGCGCCTGAAGGCGGGCCGCTACCGCTTCGAGGTGCGGGCCGTGAACGCGGTCGGCGCGGGCGCCTGGTCGGCACGCTCCAACAAGGTCGTCGCCCGCTAGTGGCACCATCGGCGACATGACCTGGATCGTCGACGACTGGCGGGCCGCCCTGACCCGCGACGGCCGGGTGGCGCTGATGCCGTCCCGCCGCCAGGCCCGGGTCTGCCTCGGGCTGGCTGCGCTGCTCGCTGTGCTCGGGGTGTGGGCGGGCATTCGCGGCGGCTGGCTCTACGGGGCCGTCGTCGTCGGCCTGGCAGCCGGGGTCGCCGTGGTCTACACGCTGCGGCTGGCCCGCCCGCGTCCCCTCGTCGTCGTGACCGCCTCCGGCATCGAGCTGCGCCGGCACCAGGTCCGGTGGGACGAGATCGACCGCATCGACGCGACGTACCGGTCGAGCACCGACATCAGCATCGACCTGAAGACGCCGGTCGGGGCCAGCCCCCTGCGGCAGGCCGGGATGTACGACGCCGCCGAGCGCGCGGACGTGCTGCGGTTCCTCAACGACGAGCTGCACGCCCGGCGCTGACCGTCAGCCGCCGGCCAGCCGGGCCAGCGCCTTGCGCACCACGGCCGGGTCGGTGGTGGTCCACATCGGCGGCAGGCTCGCCTTGAGGAAGCTGCCGTAGCGGGCAGTGGCCAGACGCGGGTCGAGCACCGCGACCACGCCCTTGTCGGCGGTGGTCCGGATCAACCGGCCGCTGCCCTGCGCGAGCAGCAGCGCCGCGTGGGTGGCGGCCACCTGCATGAAGCCGTTGCCGCCGGCCTGGTCGGCGGCCCGCTGCCGGGCGGACATCAGCGGGTCGTCGGGACGCGGGAACGGGATCCGGTCGATGATCACCAGCTGGCAGGTCTCGCCCGGCACATCCAGGCCCTGCCACAGGCTGAGGGTGCCGAAGAGGTTGGTGTGCGGGTCGTCGACGAACTGCTTGGCCAGCTCGGGCAGCTGGGCCTCGCCCTGGGCCAGCGTGGTCAGGTGCGGCAGCCGGGTCCGGACCTCCTCGGCCGCGACCTCGGCGGCGCGACGGCTGGAGAACAGCCCCAGGGTGCGGCCCTCGGCGGCGTCGACCAGCTCCACGATCTCGTCGAGCTGTGCCTTGCCGAGGCCGTCGCGGCCGGGCGGCGGCAGGTGCCGGGCGACGTACAGGATCGCCTGCCGGCCGTAGTCGAACGGGGAGCCGACGTCGATGCCGCGCCAGGGCAGCGCGTCCTCGCCCGCGGGCGCGTTGGCGGGCTCCCCCACCGGCTCGGTGGCCACCCGCTCGGTCGGCTTGAGCCCGACCGACGACGCCACCGTCGAGAAGTCGCCGCCGAGCATCAGCGTCGCGCTGGTGAAGACGACCGTCTTGTCGGTGAGCAGCCGGTCGCGCATCGGACCCCACACCTGGAGCGGCGCGACGCAGAGCTGGGGGCCGCCGCGGGCCCGGTCACGGTCGTTGAGCCAGAGCACGTCGGAGGCCAGGTTCGCGGCCATCCGCTCGGCGTGGTTGAAGACCTCCTGGATGCCGGCGCGGGCCTGGGAGCGACCGGCGTCCGCGTCGGCCTCGCTCTCCTTGGGCATCGCGCCGAGGCAGGCCCGGGCAGCGTCGCGGACCAGCACCAACGCGTCTCCCAGGTCGTCCGGGACGCTGTCGATCCGGCCGGTCGTGGTGCCGGCGATGGCGCCCTCGAGCGCCCCGGCGGCGTCGTCGAGGTCGTCGGCCTGGTTGTCCTGGACGTAGCGCTGGGCCCGGCGCGCGGCCCGCTCCACGTCGCTGACGCTCAGCTCGTCGGTGGCCGCCTGGGTGATCCGGGCGGTGACCTCGTGGGCCTCGTCGACCACCACGACGTCGTACTCCGGGATCATCGGGACGCCCTCGATCGCATCGATCGCGAGCAGGCTGTGGTTGGTGATCACCAGCTGGGCCTCGGCGGCGCGCTCCTTGGCCCACTCGGCGAAGCACTCCTCACCGAACGCGCAGCGCGCCTTGCCCAGGCACTCGCGGGCGCTGACCGAGACCTGACGCCAGAGCCGGTCGGTGTGCCGGGGCGCGTTGTCGCGCTCGCCGGTGCCCTTGTCCTTCGACTCGTCCTCGGCCCACTTCCGCAGCTCGAGCACCTGCTTGCCCATCGAGCCCTCGGGCACGTCGACCAGCACGCCCTGCTCGTCCGGCACGCCCTCGCGGATCCGGTGCAGGCAGGCGTAGTTGGAGCGGCCCTTCAGCACGGCGTACGACGTGGCGACGCCGGGCTGGTCCTCGAGCGCCTCGACCAGCCGCGGAAGGTCCCGCTCGACCAGCTGGTGCTGGAGCGCGAGGGTCGCGGTGGCGACCACGACCCGTCGGTGGTGCAGCAGCGCCGGCACCAGGTAGGCCAGCGACTTGCCGGTGCCGGTGCCGGCCTGGACGAGCAGGTGCTCGCCGTCCTTGAACGCGGCGGCCACCGCCTCGGCCATCTGGATCTGGCCGGAGCGTTCCTGGCCGCCGAGCGCCGCGACGGCCTCGGCCAGCACGGTCGCGACCCGGCTGGGCGCGGTCGTCCCCGCGGCGGTGCTGGGGGCGTCGGCGTCGGGCACCCGAGAACCCTAGCCCCGGGCTCCGACGGCCGCCGGGCCTGTCCCCAGGCAGCCCGCCACCGTGCGGGCCCGGTGAGGGGCCGCACCGAGGAAAGGGTCAGACGACGGCGCCGGAGTCCTCGAGCTCGTTGCGCGGCTTGCGCTTCTCCTTCACGGACTTGCCGAGCGGCCACTTCTCCTGGAAGTAGGTCAGCAGCGGGGTGGCGGTGAACACCGAGGAGTAGGTGCCGATCACCAGGCCGAGCAGCAGCGCGATCGAGAAGTCCCGCAGGGAGTCGCCACCGAAGACCGCCAGCGCGGCGAGGATGAACATCGCGCCGAGGCCGGTGTTGACCGTGCGCGGCATCGTCTCGACCGCGGCCTTGTTGGCCACCGCGGAGAAGTCGGTCGACTTGGTGCCGTACCAGCGCTCGCGGATCCGGTCGAACACCACCACGGTGTCGTTGACCGACAGACCGATGATGGTCAGCGCCGCGGCCAGGAAGATGCCGTCGATCGGCTTGTCCAGCCAGGCGAAGACACCGGTCACGATCACCACGTCGTGGAACATCGCGATCACCGCGGCGGCGCCGAAGGTCCACTTGAAGCGGAACGCGAGGTAGAGCATCTGCACGGCCAGCGCGATGCCGAACGCCAGCAGCGCCTTGTTGCGCAGCTCGTTGCCGAGGCTGGCCGCGATCTCGTTGTCGGTCACCAGCTCGGCGTCGCCGGCCTCGGCGGCCAGCCCGGCCTGGATCTCGTCGACCTCCGCGTCGGACATCTCGCCGGCCCGGACGGTGATGACCGGGTTGTCCTCGCCGGCCCGGGTGGACTCCTGGACGACCGCCTCGGGCACGCCCGCGTCGGCCACGATCTCGCGGGCCTTGTCCGCGGAGACGGGTGAGGTGGTGGAGTAGTCCACGACCCGGCCGCCGGTGAACTCGAGGCCGAGGTTGAGGCCGGTGCCGAAGATGCCGATGACCGCGAAGACCAGCGCGGCACCCGAGATACCGAGCCACAGCTTGCGGCGCACCATCAGGTCG
>JBEVFC010000207.1:0-8408 GCA_040512455.1 Nocardioides sp. | reverse complement strand
TGAGGCGACGACGGTCGTCCCGACAATCGGGCTGTCGGGGTGGCCACTCCCCGAGCTCACTCGGCTGCGGCGAGGACGGGCGCCAGCCCGCCCGCAGCCGCGCCCGCCGGCGGAGCCGGCGGCTTGACGAAGTGAAGAAATTCATCACCACCGGGGTGAGACTCCGGTGTCCTGTCCCGGTAGGTGCTTGACACGCGTGTGCCACCACGTGCTTGACGCTGCGCCGTGAGTGCGGCCCTGGGCCGACGATGTCCGTGGGCATCGTTGGGACTCGGGAGGCCGGGAATGGCACTGGTTGCGTTGTCGGTGGTCGAGCAGCGGTTGGATGCGGTTCGAGCGGTGTTGGCGGGCGCCGAGGTCACCGCCGTGGCCGCGGATGTCGGGGTCTCTCGTCAGTCGGTCCATACGTGGGTCGGGCGGTACCTCAGTGAGGGTGTGGGCGGGTTGGCGGACCGGTCCTCGCGGCCGCGGTCGTGCCCACATCAGGCCTCCGAGCCGGTCGTGCGGGCGGTGGTCGAGCTGCGGCGCGAGCATGCGCGTTGGGGTGCGAAGCGGATCCGGTTGGAGCTGCTGCGCCATGGATTGCCCTGGCATCCGAAGGCGCGGTTGGCCGACTCCGAGGTTCCCTCGACGTCGACGATCAACCGGATCCTGCGCCGGCAGGGGCTGGTCAAGTCCCGGCCCCGGAAGCGGCCGCGGGACTCCTACCTCCGGTTCGAGCGGCCGGGGCCGATGCAGCTGTGGGGCATCGACATCGTGGGCGGGGTGCAGCTGGTCAACCCGGTGACCGGGGAGTTGCGGGAGGCCAAGGTGGTCACCGGGGTCGACGACCACTCCCGGTACTGCGTGATGGCGGCGGTGGTGGAGCGGGCCACCGGGCGGGCGGTGTGCCTGGCGTTCGCGCAGGCGTTGGCCCGGTATGGGGTCCCGGAGGAGGTGCTCACCGACAACGGCAAGCAGTTCACCGATCGGTTCAGCCGGTACGGGCCGACCCGCGGGGAGGTGTTGTTCGACAAGATCTGCCGCCGCAACGGCATCACGCATCGGCTCACTGCGCCGGCGTCACCGAACCAGAACGGGAAGGTGGAGCGCTTCCACGGCACCTTCCGCCCCGAACTCAGCGAGCTGGGTCCATTCGAGTCGGTCGAGGCGGCCCAGGTCGCGGTCGATGCGTGGGTGGCCGACTACAACGCCGAGCGGCCGCACCAGGGGCTCGACGAGCGGGTCCCGGTGGTCCCCGCGGACCGGTTCGCCCCCGGGGACCCGGCCGGGCTACCGGGTGGGCTGGAGCTGTGGCTGCCACCGGCACTCGAGGTCACTGCCCCCGCGTCGGCCGCTGCCGAGCCGGCCGTGATTGAACCGGTGGTGGCTGCGTCCCGGGTGCCGGGGAGTGCCGCGGCGGTCGAGGTCGAGCTGGTGGTGCCGGGATCGGGGAACATGACGCTGGCCGGGCGGCAGTTCTGGCTGGGTCCGGCGCGGGCCGGCCAGGTGGTGCGGTTCTGGATCGACTGCGAGTGGGTGCACCTGTCCATCGGCGGGCTGCGGGTCAAGACGCTGCGATCCCGGTTCAGCGTCAACGACCTGGACGCCCTGGCCGTGCGGGGCGCGATCCCGGCTGGGCCGGCGCCGCTGCCGACGCGGGGCGGACCGGGCAGCCGCGCCGGCCGGACGGTCTTCGAGGTCGAGCGGACCGTGGCCAAGGCCGGGACGGTGTCGCTGGGCAGCCGGGTGGTGCTGGCCGCCGAGATCCTCGCCGGTCGCCGGGTCGGGGTGTACATCGAGGAGGGCGCCCCGTTGCTGTTCTTCGACCCCGAGACCCGCGAGCTGCTCCGGATCCGGCCCAATCCGCTGGGACCGGGCGAGGCCGCCCGACTGCAGCAGGCTCGCCCGGTCGGGCCGGTACCGCGCCCGTCGACCGAGCCGGTCACCGTGCAGCGGCGGGCGTCGAACACCGGCGTGATCATGGTCGCCGGGCAGAAGGTCGCCCTGGGCCGCCAGTTCCAGCACCACACGGTGACCGTGCACGTGTCCGAGACGACCCTCGCGATCGAGCTCCCCGACGCTGAGACCCGAGTCGTGCGGCGAACCGGCGAGCAGCCCGTGCGTAGCATCAAGGGACAGCGGCCACGGACCGCTAACACCTCAATGTCCTAGGCGAAACGTCAAGCAGGTACCGACACAGATCCGTCAAGCACCTACCGCGTCAGGACAAGAGGCCGGCTCAGGCGTGCGTCTCGTGCTCATGGACGGAGTGGATCGCCGCTTCGAACTGGATCGTGGAGTGCGCAACGTTGAAGTCGGTGTCGATGGTGCGCTGGAGCTCGTCGAGCATCGGGCCCAGATGCCCGTCGAGGAAACATGAGTCGTCGACGACCACATGCGCGGTGAGCACGGGCAGCCCGGTGGCAACTGTCGAGGCGTGCAGATCGTGCACGTCTTGGACGTGCGGCAAGGCCAGCATCCTGGCGCGGACCTGCGACAGGTCGACGCCCCGGGGCGTGGACTCCAGCAGCACGTCTACGGTTTCCCGTAGCAGCTTGAAGGTGCGCGGGATGATCAGGATCCCGATAAGCAGGGACGCCACCGCGTCGGCTTGCACCCACCCTGTGGTGGTGATGACGACGGCCGCGACCAGGACGGCGACCGAGCCTAGGGCGTCGTTGAGAACCTCGAGGAACGCCGCCCGCATGTTCATGTTTGCGTCGCGTCCGTCGGCCAGAACTGCGAGGCCGACGAGGTTGCCCAGCAGGCCGACGACCCCGAAGACCAGCATCATCCCCGAGGTGACGGCTGGTGGGTTGAACAGCCGCTGAATCGCCTCGACGAGCACGAATATTCCGACCGCGAGTAGCACCCCAGCCTGGGCGGCGGCACCGAGAACCTCCGCCCGACGGAAGCCCCAGGTGCGTTCGTCGGTCGCGGGCCGCGCGGCGAGCACCGCGACGATCAGGCCGAGGGTGAGGCCGGCGACGTCGGTGAGCATGTGTGCGGCGTCCGCCAGCAGCGCCAGGGATCCCGACAGGACCGCACCGACGACCTCGACCACGAGGACGGTCACTGTGATGATCAAAACGGTTGCGAGTCGCCCGCGATGCTGAGCCGCGCCGGGTTGTCCGTGACCGTGTCCGGCGCCCATCAGTGCTCCTTCGTCTTCGCGGACCCGGCCGTCGTGATGTTCGACAGCGGAGCCAGCGGCCGAGTCGCAACGGACGTCGTCGCCCCGGGCGGCGATGTCGTGCAGCACCCGTCGGTGCACACTTCGTCGGAGACCGCCGCGGCGGCGCTCTCGGCGGGGATGGTGTCGTCGCAGTTGTCGCCGTATGCATCGGCATTCGCCGGGATGGCGGTGCCGACGGGTCCGCAGCCGCAGTTCTCGCCCTTGAAGGCTTCGATGCCTTCACGTACGGCCACGGCGGCGATGATCAGGCCCGCGATGGGGTCTGCCCACCACCAACCAAGGGTGGCGTTCGCCAGGAGTCCGACGAGGAGTACCGCCGAGAGGTAAGTGCAGAGGAGAGTCTGCTTGGAGTCGGCCACGACGCTGCCCGAGCCGAGCTCGCGGCCGGTGCGCCGCTGCGCCCAGGAGAGGAACGGCATCACCGCCAGCGACGCGGCCGCGATCCCAATGCCCAACACCGACCGATCCGGCTCGCTGTGTGTGAGCAGTGACCGGGTTGACTCGATCGTCACGTAGGCGGCCAGCGCGAAGAACGAGAACGCGATCAGTCTCAGGGCCTGCTTCTCGCGGGTCTCGGGCAGCGGGTGGCGGAACTGCCACAAGATCACCAAGCCGGAGCCGACCTCGACCAGCGAGTCCAGGCCGAATCCGACCAGGGCGATGGACGAGGCGGCTGCTCCGGCCGCGATCGCGATGGCGGCCTCGATGAAGTTGTAGCTCGCCGACGCGCCCGCCAGCAGCTGGGCGCGTCGGCCGAGCTGGCGACGTCGGTCGCCACCGACCGTGCGAGTGGGGGGCATGTCGGAGGTCGTCGGGTGGCCGCTCATGGGGTCGCTCCGTCTCCGTAGTTGGGGCACAGCACGACCGCGTCGCCGGTGAGGCCCAGCAGTTTCTCCGCAGCCGCGAGCAGTTCCAGAGTCGCCTCGGGATGTGCCAGGGAGTACACCGAGGCGCGGCCCTGAGTGCGGACGGCCAGGATTCCGCAGTCGAGCAGACAGCCGCAGTGCGCGCTGACTGTGCTCTGGGCCAAACCTAGGTGCCGGGTCAGGTCGACGACGCGGTGCTCGCCCAGAGCCAGATGCTGCACGATCGCCACCCGGGACCTGTCACTAAACCCGTGGAACAGACAGGCCGCGGCGGTGAGGGCCGCGGACTCGCTGACCCCCGGGACATCGCCTTGTGCCTCTATCATCGTCATACGCCGATGTTATCTGTCGTGGTGCTGCCGTGTCGAACGGGCCGGACGCGTGCCGGGTGCATACCCATGACGCTGCCGCCAAGGCGAGGGATCCAGAGACGCACGACAACCCCCAGACACTCAGCGGTCCGTGATCCACGAGCGCGAGTGGGTGACGGTCGGAGCGAACCGCAGGATGGTCGGCCCTGGAAGCACCTCAATCAGGCGATGTCCACGGCGCAGAGCCAGCCCTAGCCTGACGTGTACATGCGCGAACGTCTGAGGTGGTGGTGGCGTTGACAGCGGTCGAACTGCTGGCACTCATCTCCCTGAGCATGATTATCGGCGCCTTGGCCAACTATGTCGCCGCCCGTGAGACGGAAGGAATTCCGTTGTTCTTCGCCGTCTTCTCTGCAGTCGTCGGCACCACTGTCGTCTGGGTCATGTACAGGTCAATGGCGGGCGAGGCGAACGCGAGCGGGGGCATGACCGACTGGCCCCACTGGATCGTGTCCCTACTGGGCGGGACATTCATCGCCCTCAACGCAGTCCTGATTACCCATGACATCTAGCTGGCATACGAACCGATAGCGTTGCGAGGCACCGAGCACGATGCCCCTCGATAACGTTTCGATAACACCACGGTCCAGCCCGACGTCACCCTACTGAGACGACGAGGCACGGCACCGGACGGTGAGTGATCTTTTCGCGAACTTGCCTGCACGTCCGCCCCATCACCTTGCATGCGGTGCGTCTGACGTCTGGCCGGCAACGATGTCTGAATCGTCTGTCACATTGGATTCATGGCGGCGAAAGATGCCACGGTCCTCATGCCGGGACCGGTGAACGCGACTCGGCTAGTGCATGAGTTGGCGGAGAACAACGGCGTCTGCGTGAGGCCGTTGATGCGGCGAGTCACCGACCGTGAAAGCGGTCACGTGCAGAGAGTGGTGATCCCTTGTGGGTCCACCCGCGAGTCGGTCTGCATGCCGTGCGCTAGCAAGGGACGCCGACTGCGCATGCAGCAATGCGCCGAGGGGTGGCACCTCGTCGAGGATCCACTGGACGAGCGGGCCAACCATCCCGGGGCCGGGCACCCTGCCATGGAGGGCCACGCCCCTGGCACGGACGGAGACAAGTCTCCCGGCCGTCGGGTCCGTTCCACGCGGCGGCGTACTGACGTTCTTGATCTTCCGCGGGTGCCTGTCGAGGAGCGGTCGGTGGGTCGAACGTTCACCGCGCCGGACGGAACCACCTACCGCCCCTCCATGTTCGTGACGCTGACACTCGGCTCGTATGGCAAGGTCGTGCAGGCCACGACGACAGGCCACTTGCGGGGTGCTGGTTGCCCGGTGGCCCCGGATCGCTACGACTACCGGCGCGCTGCGATCGAGGCGATGTTCTTCCCCCGACTCTTCGACAGGTGGATGCAGAACCTGCGCCGCTGCGCGGGCTACCGAGTTCAGTACTTCGGGGCAATTGAGCCCCAGCGCCGGCTCGCTCCACACATCCACCTCGCTCTACGGGGCGCGATCCCGCGTGAGGTCATCCGGACGGTCACGCGGGCCACGTACCTGCACCTGTGGTGGCCACCCTTCGAGGAGCCTGTCTACGTCGACCGGCTCCCGCGGTGGGATCGAGATGCAGGCGCCTACCGCGACCCCGAGACCGGAGTAAGGCTTACGCCATGGCGGGAGTCGCTCGATCGTGTGGACGAGAGCGTCGAGGGTGCCGGTCCGGCGGTCGTGATGCGGTTCGGCACGCAGGTCGACATCAAAGGCATCGTCGCGCCCAGCGCCGACGCGGAACGGTCGGTGCGCTACCTGGCGAAGTACCTGACCAAGTCCATCTCGGAGACGTTTGTCGATCCCGAGCAGCCGGACACTCGCTATGAAGCCCACATCGATCGGCTGCACGAACAGCTCGTGTTCCTGCCGTGCTCGCCGGAGTGTGCGAACTGGTTGCGCTACGGCGTCGAGCCCAGGGATCCCGGCCCCGGACTGATCCCGGGCATGTGCGGCTCGAGGTCGCACGACCGGGAGAACCTCGGCATCGGTGGTCGTCGGGTCCAGGTTTCCCGCGCATGGTCCGGCAAGACGCTGCGCCTGCATCGTGCAGATCGAGCGGCCGTGGTGCGCGAGGTCCTCGCCGAGGCCGGGATCCAGGTGCCGCAGGTCGACCGCATGGCGGTAAGCGTCACCTGCGCCGATGGTCTTCCCCGCTACGTCTGGGAGCCCGAGCTGGTCGACGCAGCTGGCTACCTCGATGCGGTGATGCACGCCATTGGGGAGCGATTGACCTGGCGCCGGCACTACGAGGAAGCGAAACGTGTGGTGGCGAGTCGCGCCAGCCCAGACCCGTCTGTGGAAACCGGTTCGGCAACCTCATCGCCGCGGCCTCCCGACAGTCAGCCTCTCTTGGTCGCCTGCCCGTCGGTCCAGGGTGAGCGCAGCGAATCACGTAGTGACACGAAGTGCACTGGACGGGCGGGCAGGCGACCAACACTGGGGTGCGGGAGGCCGCGGCCCCGACCCGCACAACGAGAGGTAGCCGGTAATGCCGCAGAAGAAGGATCGTGAACCGGTTGCAACAGGGCTGCCCGTGTTGTTGACCTCTGAGGAGGTGGCGAAGGCGTTGCGGGTGGATCCGTCCACGCTAAGCCGATGGCGTTCGCGCGGCACGGGTCCTCGTGCGGTGTGGCTGGGGCCGGGGACGCCGCGCTATCGCTCGGAGGACGTGACGGACTGGTTGCAGAAGGCGTCGGGGTGACCATTCGCAAGGAGCCGTCCGGCCGGTTCCGAGCGGTGCTGAAGGTCGGGCGGGAGTACGTCGCGGGTCGCACGTTCGACACCAAGCGGGAGGCGCAGGGCTGGTTGGCCCGGGAACGTGCGGCCTTGGCCGGCGGGATCGATCCCCGGGCCGGGCGCGCGACTGTTCGCTCGTTGCTGCCGGTGTGGTTGGAGGAGCGACGGTCCGCGGTTTCGGCGAAGACCTACACGGCCGACGCGGCACTTCCGCGGCTCGTGCCGCCCTCGCTTGCTGCCCTTTCGGTGGGCGCGGTGACGGATCGGGAAGTGCAGCGCACGTTGGTGGGCCTGTCGCGCGACGGGCTCGCGGAGGCTTCCGTGCGGCGGTTCCGGGCATCGCTGTCCTCGTTCTTCGCGTGGGCGGTCCGCGAGCGCATGGTCGCGGGCAACCCGGTGACGCGGACTAGGGTGCCGCGCGGAGGAACCCCGAGGGCAGAGATGTTCCCGTTCGCCGAGGACGAGCTGGAGCGCGTCTACGCCGCGGCGGTGAGTCATCTGGGCGCGTCGGGTCGAAGCACTCGCCTAGCTGATGTGCTGCTGGTGGCGGCGTGGACGGGGCTGCGCTGGTCGGAGCTCCGTGCCGTCCGGGTCCGGGACTTTGCCGAGGTGCCGATGCCGCTGCTGATCGTGCAGCGGGCTGAACCGGAAGGTACGCGGGTGAAGGGCACCAAGTCTGGACGCTCGAGGCACGTGCCAGTGGCGGACCGCATCCTCCCTCTGGTGCGGGCGATGGCGTCGGGGCGGGACGGCGAGGCCCATCTGTTCGTCACCGCCACCGGCCACCGTTTGCACGCCTCGGCCTTCAAGCGCACCCTCGGGTGGGCCACGCTGGCCCAGGGACGTCGTATCCACGACCTGCGGCACACGGCGGCTTGCCTCTGGCTGGCCCGGGGAGTGGATCCCGTGACGGTTCAGTCATGGATGGGTCACGCGTCGATCGCCACCACGAACATCTACCTGCACCACCTCGGAACGGCTGCGGACCGGGCCGGACTGGACCGTCTGAACCGCCCGGGGCACGCCGGGGGCACGCGTGAGGACGGCGAGGCATAGTCACATGAATGAAAGAACCCCGCCACCCCAGCGTTTCCGCTGGTGGGACGGGGATTCAGTGTGGTGGAGCTGAGGGGATTCGAACCCCTGACCTTCTCATTGCGAACGAGACGCGCTACCAACTGCGCCACAGCCCCAAGTGCGTCCGAGGACGCGGGGCCAAACGTTAGCACCCGGTCCGGGAGGGTTCCCA
>JBEVFC010000183.1:0-12700 GCA_040512455.1 Nocardioides sp. | reverse complement strand
CGGAGGATCGCGGGATCGGTCTGGCCGGGTACGGGCGCGGACGCGGTCTTCGGGGGCACAGGGCAACTCTCGTTCACTTGCTGGGACCGGCTCATCCTCCCACACGGGAGGGTGCCGACCCACTTCCGCGGGCACGGCGTACGGCGTCCACGACCGGGTCCGTGAGCAGCAGCAAGAGCCGCACCACCAGTGGGTCCTGGCGGACCAGGCTGCCGACCCGGTGCTGGAGAACCACAGCTGGGCGATCACCACGAAGCGGAGCAGGAAGCGACTCCCGATGTGCGGCGGCGGAGCATGAGGGAGGATGCCGCCCATGAGAGATCTCTCTGCCGTGGAGCCCGTCCCCGTCGGCCGCACGGCCCGACGGCTGGAGTGGCAGTTCCTGCCTCCGCACATCCGCGCGCTGATCGCGGACCGCTGCGGGGCGCCCGTCGTCTCCGCCGTCTCGCAGGGTGGAGGCTTCACGCCGGGCTTCGCGTCGGTGCTCACCTGCGACGACGGCTCGAAGCACTTCGTGAAGGCGGCCTCGGTCAAGGCGCAGCGGATGTTCGCGGAGTCCTACCGCGAGGAGTTCCGCAAGCTCAGCGACCTGCCGGACGGCGTCCCGGCCCCGAAGCTGCTGTGGGTGCACGAGTCCGACTGGGTGGTGCTCGGCATCGAGTACGTCGACGCGCGGGCGCCGCACCGGCCGTGGACCGCCGAGGACCTCGACGCGACCCTGGACGCCCTCGAGACCGTGGCCGAGCAGCTGACCCCGGCGCCGGCGAGCATGGAGCTGGAGCCGTTCGCCGACGAGTTCGGCGAGATGGTCGCCCACTGGGACCACGTGCGGAAGGTGGCCCCCGACCTCCCGCACCTCGAGGACGCCGCCGCCCTCGCCGCCCGCTTCGACGAGGCCACCACCGGCGACACCCTCGTGCACACCGACGTCCGGGACGACAACGTGCTGCTCGACCGCGCCGGCCGCGCCTGGATCTGCGACTGGAACTGGCCGGTCCGCGGCGCCGCCTGGGTGGACACCGTCTTCATGCTGATCGGCCCCCGCGGCGACGGCCTGGACGTCGACGCGGTGCTCGCCCAGCGACCCCTGACCCGCGACGTACCGGCCGAGCACGTCGACATCGTGCTGGCGCTTCTCGCCGGCTACTTCCTGAAGCAGCGCGACGAGCCGGTGCCGCCGGCCTCGCCGTACCTGCGGCAGCACCAGGGATGGCAGGGCGACGTCGTGTGGGCGTGGCTCTGCGAGCGCCGCGGCTGGTCCTGACGGTCGCCGTCAGGAGCTGGTCTCGGCGTGCCGCTTGAGGGTGCGCAGCTGCTTGCGGACCATCACCACGTCGCCCCAGGCCAGCGCCCGGCGACGGAGCCGCTGCCACCAACCCTGTGCGCCGACCGTGAAGGCGACCACGATCCGGCTGCCTCCGGGACGGTCCGCCGTCAGGTACGTCGCGTGCACCCGGCCGAACAGCCGCTCCGCCCTCCGCGTGGTGACCATGGTGAGCTGGCGGTCATTGTGCTCGAGGAGCCGGAAGATGCTCAGCACCGGCTGGCCGTCGACCCGCCGGTCGGCCCCCGGCGTGAGGGTGGCCGGGCTGCGACGGCCACCGTTGTCGATCCAGTCGTAGCTGTACGGCGCCACGGTGAGCTGGCACAGCCACCGGAACGTGGTCGTCGGGTCGGCGTCGACGTCGATGGCGCGGAGCAGCAGCTCGTCCCCCGGGGCCGCGTGGTCCTGGCACGGATAGTGCTTCCCGATCTCCTCGGGGGTAACGTTCCAGTGGCGCATCGTTGGGTCCTCGTTCGATTTGGGGTGACTCCGGCGCGCTGCTAGAGTTTCCCGTCGCGTGTGTAGCGCCTGCCTGCGCTCGCCGCACCACAATCTTGCACCCCGTCCAGAACCAGCGAAGAGGCTTGCCCCGTGGCGAACATCAAGTCCCAGATCAAGCGCAACCGGCAGAACGACGCCGCTCACGAGCGCAACAAGGCCGTGAAGACCGGCCTCAAGTCGGCCGTGCGCAAGTTCCGTGAGCTCGCCGAGACCGGCGACAAGGAGAAGGCCGTCGCGGCCGCCAAGGACGCGACCCGCAAGCTGGACAAGGCGGCCTCCAAGGGCGTCATCCACAAGAACCAGGCCGCGAACCGCAAGTCGGCCATCAACAAGACGGCTTCGTCGCTCTGACGTAGCCCCCTGCACGAGGCGTCACTCCCCCGGGAGCGGCGCCTTTCTGCATTTCCCGCCGAGGTGTCACTTCTTGCGCGCCGGGGTGTCGATTCTTGCGACGTCAGCGGGCGTCACGCAGACCGGCGATGGTGAGCACCAGCCGCTCCAGCGTGTAGGACGCGTCGTGGGCGGCGCCCTTGATGTCGGCGTCGGCCCGGGCGATGGCCTGGATGGCCCGGGTCAGCCCGTCCGTGGACCAGGCCCGCGACTGGTCGCGGAGGGTCCGCAGCTTCCACGGCGGCACCCCGACCTCGCGGGCCAGGTCGCCCTCGTGCATCCCGCGGGGGGCGGAGACGTACCGCGCCAGGCCGCGCACCCCGGTCGCGAACGCCGAGGTGATCAGCACGGGTGCGGTGCCACCGTCGAGCGCCCAGCGGAGCTCTTCGAGCGCCACCGCCCGCCGCCCGAAGAAGGCGGCGTCCGCGACCGCGAACGACTTCGCCTCGGCGCGGCCGCCGAAGTAGCGCTTCACCTTCTCGGTGTCGATGGTCTCGCCCGGGAAGTCGTTCACCAGCTGGTCGGCCGCGGCGGAGAGCGACCGGAGGTCCTGGCCGACCGCCTGGACCAGGAAGTCGGCAGCGTCCTCGTCGATGCGGGCACCGCGCAGGCGGGTCTCCGAGACCACGAACCGGGGGAACTCCGCGCCCTTGATCGATTGCGACTTCACCTCGGTCACCGGGCCGAGCTTGCGCAGCTTGGCCAGCACGCCGGTGCCCTTCTGGCCGCCGCCGTGCACGAGCACCAGGGCGACTTCGTCGGCGGGGGCCGCGCAGTAGTCGAGCAGGCCCTCGACCGACTCGTCGGGGAGGTTCTCCAGGGACCGGACCACCACGCACCGGGTCGTCGAGAACAGCGACGGCGCAGCCATCTCCCCCAGGCTGGCCAGGGTCAGGTCGGCCGCCCCCGCCTCGGAGACCTCGGCCTCCTTGTCGTAGGCCCGGACCGCGGCCCGGACCGACGCGACGGTGCGCTCGCCGAGGAACTCCTCGGGGCCGGTCACCAGCGTGACCCGGCCCAACACGTCTGCTGCTTTCGGTCCCGCCATGGTGGCTCCAGCCTGCCACAGCGCACCGACGACGCCTCCCCCGGCTCACCGCTCGGTGACCACCCCCAGCCCGTCCTCCGCGACCACCACGACGGTGCCGTCCCGGTCGGTGCGGAAGACGTCCGCACCCGACGCCGCGAGCGGGTCGAGCGTCTCCGGCGACGGGTGCCCGTAGTCGTTGTCCTCCCCCGCCGAGGCGACGGCGACCCGGGCGCCGATCCCCCGCAGGAAGTCGAGGTCCTGGAACCGGCTCCCGTGGTGCGGGATCTTGAGCACGTCCGCCCGCAGCCCCGGCCAGGCCCGCGCCAGCGCCGCCTGCGCCTCGGGCTCGACGTCGCCGGTGAGCAGGATGCCGACCCCGCGGACGGTCACCAGCAGCACCACCGAGGCGTTGTTGGGGCCGTCGTACGTCGGGGCACCCGGGGGCGGCCCGAGCGTCCGCACGGTGACGTCGCCGACCACGCGCGTGGCGCCGTACGCCGGCACCACGGCGGCGTCCGCTGTCTCGCGGTCCACGAAGGCGGCCCGCCCGGCCGGTTCCCTCAGCGCGGTGACGTCGACCTCCCCGACCCGGCGCCCGGCGTACACCCCGGCCAGGCCGTCCACGTGGTCCGCGTGGAAGTGGGTGAGCACCAGCAGCGGCACCCGCTCCACGTCGAGCCGGTCCAGGCACCGGTCGACCAGTGACGGGTCCGGGCCGGCGTCCACGACCACCGCGCTGCCGGGCCCGGTGCGGACCGCGAGCGCGTCGCCCTGGCCGACGTCGCAGACCGCGAACACCCAGCCGGGCGGCGGCCATCCGGGGCTGGGCAGCGGGACCAGCACCACCACCGCGAGCAGCAGGCAGCAGCCGGTGCCGGTGGCGCGGCGCGCCAGCAACGGGCCCAGGAGCAGGGCGAGGCCGACGCAGAGCACGGTCAGCAGCACCAGCGCGCCGGCACCGGTCCCCCAGTCGACCGCCGGCAGGGCCAGCCCGGCGCTGCGTCGCGCCACCGCGACGATGCCCGCCGCGCACAGGCCGGCGCACCAGCCCAGCACTCCTCCCGCGGCCGGCCACACCAGGCCGACGAGCCCGCCGAGCAGCCCGAGCACCGTCGCCGGGGCGACCAGCGGTGCGGCGAGGAGGTTGGCGACCACCGCCACCAGGCTGACCTGGCCGGACAGCCCGGCCACCACGGGCGTGCACACCAGCTGCGCGGCGACGGGTACGGCGACCGCCTGGGCCACCCAGCGCGGCAGCCAGCGACCCATCGCCTCCGTCCACGGTGGAGCCAGCAGGAGGATGCCCGCGGTGGCCAGCACGCTGAGCGCGAAGCCGGGCGAGACCGCCAGCCAGGGATCCCACAGCAGCAACGCGGTGACGGCGACCCCGAGTGCCCGGACGCCGCGGTCCCGGCCGTTGCCGCCGAGCCCGAGCAGCGCGACCGTGCCCATCGCGGCCGCCCGGACCACGCTCGGCTCGGTGCGGGCCAGCAGCACGAAGCCGGCGATGCCGACCACCGCGAGCAGGTAGTGCCCCCGGCCGCGGACCCCGCACCACCGCCCGACCAGCACCAGGAATCCGACCACCAGCGTGAGGTTGGTCCCCGACACCGCGAGCAGGTGGGTCAGTCCCGAGGTGCGGAAGTCGGTCTGCACCTGCTCGGGCACGGCCTGGTCGTCGCCGGTCACCAAGGCGGGCACCAGCGCGCTCTCCGGCCCGTCCCGTCCCGAGGCCGCGTCGCGGATCGAGGCCCGCACGACCGCCGCGCCCCGCCACCACACCGACTGCGGGGCCACCGTCGACGGCTTACCCAGGGCGGTGAGCACCGCGGCCAGGTCGTGGTCGTGCGACGGCGCCAGCCGGGCCCGCAGCGCGACCGTGCTGCCCAGGGGCACCGCCCGCCAGGCGTCGTCGCCGATGACCAGCACCGGCGCCCGGACGTCCAACGGGTGCCCCCGCAGGTCGAGCCGCCGGACCCGGCCGCGGAGCATCACCCGGTCGCCGTACCGGCCGGCGACCGGGCGCGGGTCCGAGGTGACCACCAGCTCGGCCTGCACCGCCACCCGGTGGGGGGCCAGCGCGGCCACGGGCCCGGAGGCCACGTCGGCGTCACGGAGCAGGGCCGTGCCGCCGACCGCGGCCGCCACCACCAGCCAGGCCGCCACGGCGCGCACGATGCCCTGCCCCGCCGCATCCCGTCGTACGCCGATCGCGGCGAGCAGCGCGACCACGCTCACCGCGGCGACACCCACCGTCACCGGCAGGGGCGCCAGCATCGCCAGCAGGCCGCCGGACCAGGCGGCCGCGCCGGCGGCCGGCATCCGCAGGTCCCGGCGGGGCGCGCCCCCGGCCGGGCGGTCCGCGGCGTCCACGGCTCACACCGTCACCAGCGGTGCGAGGTCGGCGAGCGTCTTCTCCCCGATGCCGTCGACGTCGAGCAGCTGGTCGACCGAGCGGAACCCGCCGTTGCCGGTGCGCCAGTCGACGATCGCCTGCGCGGTCACCGGTCCGACGCCGGGCAGCTCGTCGAGCTCGGCGAGCGAGGCAGTGTTGAGGTTCACCAGGGCTCCCGGGACGGGTCCCGGGGATCCCGCGGCGGAGGCCGCCGGCCCGGGCGGCGGTGGCACCCCGACCACGATCTGCTCGCCGTCGACGAGGAGCCGGGCCAGGTTGAGCCCGGCCAGGTCCGCGCCGCGACGGGCGCCACCGGCGGCGTCGAGGGCGTCGACCACCCGGGCGCCGGGCCGGAGGACGACGATGCCCGGGCGGCGCACCTTGCCGGCCACGTCGACGACCACCTCGGCCGCCGCGGTCCCGGTCGGCGCGGCCGACACCCCCGGCCGTGCGGAGGCCGGGGCAGGGCCGGGGACCGGCGCGAGCGAGTCCACCCGACTGCCGTCGCGGAGCACCCACCACGCGGTGCAGGCGAGGGCCACCGCGACGAGGACGGCCAGCGCCGCGAGCTGGCCGGGGCCGAGCGCGACCCGACCGGCGAGCAGGCCGCCGGGAGACCAGCCGGACCGGCGGGCCGCGTGCCGGCCGGGCACCGGGATCACGGGAGGCTCCGCGACCGGCGCCGGCTCCTCGGGCGGCGGCGGAGGGCGGATGTGCGTGTGCAGGTCGAACGGGTCACCGACCGCGGGCTCGTCCCGCCGCACCGCCCCCAGCTCGGCGCTCAGCTGCTCCAGCCGCCGCGAGACGGCGTCGGCGTGGGCGGTACCTCGAGGACGCATGCCGCGACGCTAGGCAGCGCCGGGGCCCGCGCCAACCGGCCCGCCCGCCGCCTGTGGACGACCGCGTGGATCAGTCGAGCGCCGGTGCCACGCAGACCGAGACCATGCCCGGACCGACGTGCGCGCCGAGCACCGCCCCGAGCTCGGCGATCCGCACCGGTGAGGCCAGCTCGACCCGCCCGGTGAGGTGGGCAGCCAGCTGCTCGGCCCGGTCGGGGCTGGCGAGGTGGGCAACGGTGATCTCCGCGGGACCCTCGCCGGCGGCCTCGACCGCGAGGTCCTCCAGCCGGGCCAGCGCGCGACTCGCGGTGCGCACCTTCTCCAGCGAGGCGACCCTGCCGTCGGTGATGGTCAGCAGCGGCTTGACCGCGAGGGCTCCGCCGAGCAGCGCGGCGGCGGTGCCCACCCGCCCGCCCCGGCGGAGGTACTCCAGGGTGTCCACGTAGAACAGCGACGTCGTCGCGTCGGCCCGCGCCCGGGCGGCGGCGGCCACCTCCGCGGATGTGCCCCCGTCGCGCGCCACCGCGGCCGCGGCCAGCACGGCGTACCCGGTCGCGAACCCGACCTGCCGGGTGTCCACCGCGAGCACCAGGACGGGCGCGTCGCGCGAGGCCACCTCGGCGGAGTCGAAGGTGCCGCTCATGTCGCGCGACAGGTGGATCGAAACGATCTCCTCGGCGCCGCCCTTGACCGCGGCCTCGTAGACGTCCGTCATCGCGGCCGGAGTCGGCCGCGACGTCGACACGGGCGTGAAGGAGCGCAGTGCCTCCGCGACCATCTCCGGGGTGGCCACGCCCTCGTCGTACGACGTCGCGCCGATGACCACCTGGAGCGGGACCACCACGATCCCGAGCGCCTCCGCGACGCCGTCGGGCAGCGATGCGGTGGAGTCGGTGACGATGGTGACCCGGGACATGCGCGAACAGTAGCGGGAGTGGCTCACCCGGCGACGATGTTGACCAGCTTCGGCGCCCGGACGATCACCTTGCGGACCTGCTTGCCGTCCAGGGCCTTCTGCACGGCCGGGTCGGCCATCGCGGCTGCCTCCAGGTCGGCGTCGGAGACGTCGGGGGCGACGTCCAGGCGGGCCCGGACCTTGCCCTGCACCTGCACGACCGCGACCACGGACTCCTCGACCAGCAGGGCCTCGTCGACCGCCGGCCAGCCGGCCCGCGCCACGGAGGGCTGGTGGCCCAGGCGCTCCCACATGTCCTCGGTCGTGTACGGCGCGACCAGCGACAGCAGGATCGCCACCGCCTCGACGGCCTCACGGACGGCGGGGTCGGCCGGACCGCAACCGGAGTCGATCGCCTTCCGGGTGGCGTTCACCAGCTCCATCACCCGCGCGACCATCACGTTGAAGCGGTGGCCCTCGACCAGCGCGGCCGCGTCGTGCACCGTGCGATGCGTGACCCGGCGCAGCGCCACGTCACCGGTCGACGGGTCGGTGCCCGCGGCGGAGGTGACGTCGCCGGCCAGCCGCCAGGCGCGCTGCAGGAAGCGCAGCGAGCCGTTGGGCGACATGTCGGCCCAGTCGATGTCGTCCTCCGGCGGCCCGGCGAAGACCAGGGTCAGGCGCACCGCGTCCACACCGAACTCGGCTAGTTGGTCCCCCAATCGCACGCCGTTGCCCAGCGACTTGCTCATCTTCTTGCCCTGGTTGATGACGAAGCCCTGGTTCAGCTGGGCCGAGAACGGCTCGCGGAAGTCCACCAGGCCCATGTCGGCCAGCACCTTGGTGAAGAAGCGGGCGTACAGCAGGTGCAGCACCGCGTGCTCCACGCCACCGATGTAGATGTCGCAGGGCATCCACGCGTTGACCAGGTCGCTGTCGAACGCCTGGGTCTCGTCGTTCGGCGAGCAGTAGCGGAACATGTACCAGGACGAGTCGACGAACGTGTCCATCGTGTCGGTGTCCCGGGTGGCCGGCCCGCCGCAGGTCGGGCAGGTGGTGTTCACCCAGTCCGTCGCCGCCGCCAGCGGCGAGACGCCCTTCGGCTTCAGGTCCGCGCCGCGCAGCTCGGGCAGCCGGACCGGCAGCTCGGACTCGGGCACCGGCACCTCGCCGTGGACCGCGCAGTGCACGATCGGGATCGGCGCGCCCCAGTAGCGCTGCCGCGACAGCAGCCAGTCACGCAGCCGGTAGTTGATGGCGCCCTTGCCCAGGCCCTGCTCCTCCAGGAAGGCGATGGTGGCGCGCTTGGCCTCGGCCACGGGCAGTCCGTTGATGTCCAGCGGCGAGTCCACGCCCTCGGCGGGAGAGTTGATCGCCGGGCCCTCGCCGTGGAACGCCTCTCCCTCGAAGTCGGCCGGCGGCTGCGTGGTCCGGATGATCGTCAGCCCCATCTGGGTGGCGAACTCCCAGTCGCGCTGGTCGCCGCCCGGAACGCCCATCACCGCACCGGTGCCGTAGTCGGCCAGCACGTAGTCGGTCGCCCACACCGGGATCCGGTCGCCGGTGACCGGGTTGGTCGCCGTCACCCCCAGGTCCACACCCGTCTTGGGCCGGTCGGTCGACAGCCGCTCGATCTCGGTCTCCTTGCGGGTCTCCTCGCGGTAGGCCTCGAAGGCGGGGCGCTGCGCGTCGGTGACCAGCTCGTCGGCCAGCGGGGAGTCGACCGCGACCACCATGAACGTGGTGCCGAAGATGGTGTCCGGGCGGGTCGTGTAGACCGTGATGGGCTCGTCCCGGCCCTCGACGGGGAAGTCGATGTGAGCGCCCTCGGAGCGGCCGATCCAGTTGCGCTGGGCGTTGATCACCCGGTCCGGCCACGTGGGGGCCAGGGTGTCCAGGTCGGTCAGCAGCTCCTCGGCGTACTCGGTGATCCGGAAGTACCACTGCGTCAGCTCGCGCTTGGTGACCTCGGCGCCGCAGCGCTCGCAGCGGCCGTCGACGACCTGCTCGTTGGCCAGCACGGTCTGGTCGTTGGGACACCAGTTCACCGGGGAGTTCTTGCGGTAGGCCAGGCCCCGCTCCTTGAACTTCAGGAACAGCCACTGGGTCCAGCGGTAGTACTCCGGGTCGGAGGTGTTGAACGTGCGGCTCCAGTCGAAGGACAGCCCGTAGTTGCGGCACGACTCGATCGAGGTGCTGATGTTGCCGTAGGTGTACGTCGCGGGGTGCTCGTTGTTCCTGATGGCGGCGTTCTCGGCGGGCAGGCCGAAGGAGTCGAAGCCCATCGGGTTCAGCACCTCGTAGCCGCGCTGCCACCAGTAGCGGGCCATCACGTCGTGCAGGGCGAACACCTCGGCGTGGCCCATGTGCAGGTCACCCGAGGGGTAGGGGAACATCGTGAGCGCGTAGCGCTTCTCGCGCGGCGAGTCGTCGTGAGCACGGAACGGGTCCAGCTCGTCCCAGACCTTGCGCCACTTGTCCTGCGTCGCGGTGACGTCGTACGTCGCCCGCTCGTCCTGTTCGCTCATGGTGCTCGCCTTCTTCCTCGTCCTGTTCCTGGCTGGGCTGCCGTGCTGGTGGCATGAAAAAACCCCTCGCATGGAGGGGTGGCCGCGCGATCACTCAGAGCGTGACTGGTGATCAGCGCGGCTGGCCAAGAAGCAGGACCGACGTGTACATGCCCCTATGGTAGCCCGTTTGCCGGGACGGGCGCGCGGGGAGGTCGCCAGGCGGGGCCGCTACATTGACAGCATGACTGTCAACGACATGTTCCGGCTCGACGGCCGGGTGGCGATCGTGACCGGCGCCTCCAGCGGCCTCGGGGTCGCCTTCGCGCAGGCCCTGGCCGAAGCCGGCGCCGACGTGGTGCTCGGCGCCCGCCGGGTCGACCGCCTCGAGCAGACCGCCCAACTGGTCCGCGACGCCGGCCGCCGCGTGCTCACCGTGGCCACCGACGTGGCCGACCCGGCCAAGTGCCAGGCCCTGGTCGACGCCGCGATGGCCGAGTTCGGCCGGGTCGACGTGCTGGTCAACAACGCCGGCGTCGGGACGGCGGTGCCGGCCACCAAGGAGACCCCCGAGGAGTTCCGGTCGGTCATCGAGGTCAACCTCAACGGGTGCTACTGGATGGCCCAGGCCTGCGGGCGGGTCATGCAGCCGGGCTCCTCGATCGTCAACATCAGCTCGGTGCTCGGCATCACCACCGGCGGGCTGCCGCAGGCGGCGTACTCCGCGAGCAAGGCCGGTCTCAACGGGCTCACCCGCGACCTCGCCCAGCAGTGGACCGGCCGCAAGGGCATCCGGGTGAACTCGGTGGCGCCGGGCTTCTTCGTCTCGGAGATGACCGACACCTACCAGCCGGGCTACCTCGAGAAGGTCACCGCCCGCGTCCCGGCTGGGCGCATGGGCGACGGACGCGAGCTGGCCGCCACCGTGGTGTTCCTCGCCTCCGACGCCGCCGGCTACGTCACCGGGCAGACCCTGCCGGTCGACGGCGGCCTGACCATCGCCTGACCCGGTGACCCACCCCTCGGACCCCCGCGGCCCGCGCCGCCCCCGCGTCGTCGTCATCGGAGCCGGCTTCGGCGGCCTCGGCGTCGCCGCCGAGCTGCTCCGGGCCGGTGTCGGCGAGGTCAGCGTGCTCGAGCAGGCCGACGACATCGGCGGCGTCTGGCGCGACAACACCTACCCGGACGCGGCCTGCGACGCACCGTCGTCGCTGTACTCCTGGTCGTGGGCGCCGAACCCGGACTGGGGACACCGCTACGCCCGGCAGCCGGAGATCCTCGCGTACTTGCGGCGGACCGCCGCCGAGGCCGGGATCCTCGAGCGGGTCCGCACCGGCGTCGAGGTGACCGGGGCGGTGTACGACGAGTCCGCGGGCACCTGGACCGTGCGGACCGCGTCCGGCGAGGAGATCACCGCCGACGTCCTCGTCCCGGCGCTCGGCCAGCTGCACCGACCGGTGGTGCCCGCTCTGCCCGGCCTGGAGTCGTTCGCCGGCACCGCGTTCCACTCCGCCCGCTGGGACCACGGCCACGACCTCACCGGACGTCGGGTGGCCGTCGTCGGCGCCGGCGCCAGCGCGATCCAGTTCGTGCCGGCGATCGTGGACTCAGTCGGCGGGCTGACGCTCTTCCAGCGCTCCGCGCCGTACGTGCTGCCCAAGCCGGACCGCGCCTACACCGCGCTGCACCACCGGGCCTTCGACCGGTTCCCGCGCAGCCAGCGGTTCGGGCGGCGGCTGACCTGGGAAGTCTCCGAGCTCTTCAACCGTTCGCTGGTCACCGGCGGCAACGCCCTCGACCGGGTGCTGTTGGCGGCCTGGCGCACCCAGCTCCGGCGCCAGGTCCGCGACCCGGACCTGCGTGCCCGGCTGCGGCCCGACTACCCGCTCGGTTGCAAGCGGGTGCTGTTCGGCAACGACTGGTACCCCGCGCTGGCCCGCGACCACGTCGACGTGGTCACCGACCCGATCGCGGCGGTCGAGCCGGCCGGGCTGCGGACCGCCGACGGGACGTTGCACGAGGTGGACACGATCATCTGGGGCACCGGCTTCGCGGCGACCGAGTTCCTCGCGCCGCTGCGGGTCACCGGCGTCGACGGGGTCGAGGTGCACGACGTCTGGGCCGACGGCGCGCGCGCCCACCTGGGTATGACCGTGCCCGGCTTCCCCCGGCTGTTCCTGGTCTACGGGCCGCACACCAACCTCGGCGGCAGCTCGATCATCGGGATGCTGGAGGCCCAGGCGCGCTACGTCGTGCAGGCGGTCCGCGCGGTCGCCGACGGCGCCCGGCTCGACGTACGCCCCGAGGTGGCGGAGCGCTTCGACGACGAGATGCAGGAGCGCGGCCGTGGCACCGTGTGGGCCGCCTGCACCAGCTGGTACCTCGGGCCGGGCGGACGGGTGGTCACGAACTGGCCCGGCCTGGTCCAGGAGTACGTCGACCGGACCGCGCGGCTGGACCTCGCCGACTTCGACGAGGCCCTCACATCGAAGGCACCCACCGCGCACAGGTGACCCACAGGGACGGACAGCACTGTCGTCCCCATGAGCATCCAGGCCGGGCCCGCGAGGCACGCGTCACCGGTGTCCCAGCCACTGCTACGCCGTCGGGCCACCCGCATCCCCGCATGGTGGCGCGACCTGACCGGCGCCACGGCCTGGATGCTCGTCCTCTTCGTGGTCGGCCTGTGGGTCGCCGGCGGCGGGCTCACCGCGTTCGCGTCCCTCGCCGACGGTCTCACCAACGTGGGCCGGCTGGCCGGGCTGGTGGCCTCGGTCCTGATGCTGCTGCAGGTGCTGCTGATGGCCCGCATCCCGATC
>JBEVFC010000174.1:0-20645 GCA_040512455.1 Nocardioides sp. | reverse complement strand
CCCCGGAATCGTCGGCCAACCGGGAGACGACGTGGTCGATCACCTCGTCCTCGCTGTTCGCCTCGGACTCCCCGTACCTGACATCCATGCTTTCACCGCTGATGAGCCGGACCCGGAGCACGATGCTTTCCATGCTCCGACACTAGACGCGTCATGCACTGCCGGGCTGAAGCGTCCATCCGGGACGGCGACGCGTGGAACACCGCCCGAGCGGTGGATCATCGAGTGCCCGAGCGGTGCCTCCGAGAGGGTTCCGCCTGTCTGCTCAAGCGGATCCCGTTCGGAATGCGGTGTGTACCCGAAGCGCACTCTTGAATGCATGGGCCCGTCTTCACGCCTCGGGCCGGTAGCGACGGGAGTACGCTGAGATCAGTCGGAAGGTTCCGGCGCCACCCAGGTCCCCGGTGGGTAGACCCAGGGAGGCGTCGGCATGGCACCCCCGGACGATGGCGATGGCGATGGCGCCTGGCTGACGCGCTACCGGCTGGCCCGGCGGCTGATGGCCGACGAAGCGGAAGATGGTGTGCGCGGGGTCGCAGGGTCGCTCGAGCACCTGTGCCGCGGGCTGGCCAAGCACCTGTCCCTGCGCGGCGCGGCTGTCAGCCTGATGTCGGAGGCCGGCTCGCAGGGCGTCGCGGCGGCGTCGGACCACCACATCAAGGGCGTCGACGAGCTCCAGTTCACGACGGGCGTGGGGCCGTGCCACGACGCGTTCGCGGCGCGCCGCCCGGTGCTGACCGCCGACCTGGACTCGGGAAGCGGTGACCCCTGGCCCGGCTACACCTCGGCAGCGATCGACGCGGGCGTGCGCGCGGTGTTCTCGTTCCCGTTGCACGTGGGCGCGGTCGCGTTCGGAGTTCTGGACCTGTATGCCGAGCAACCGGGCCCGCTGAACAGCAAGCAGGTGGCGATGGCTCTGACGTTCGCGCAGATCGCCACCGAGACGCTGCTGGACGGCCACCTGACCTCGCCCGGCGGCGATCTCGAGCCGATCCTGGAGGTCGCGATGGACTCGCGGGCGGAGATCCACCAGGCCCAGGGAATGCTGATGGTCTCGCTCCAGGTGGGACCCACCGAGGCCCTCGCCCGGATGCGTGCGTACGCGTTCGCGCACGACCGACCACTGATCGAGCTGGCGAAGGAGATCATCGCCGGGCGCGATCACCTGGACGACCACAAATGACGGAACGGGCCGGCACTGGCCCCTGGAATCGGCACGTCGGAAGGACGAGAGTGATGAGTGGGGAACACAGGATGAGCGACAGAGAGGGACAGCATGATTTCCGCTGACCGACTGGCTGGTGTCTTCGTGGAGGTCGCCGACACCCTGGTCGCCGACTTCGACCTCATCGAGTTCCTCCACAACCTGGCAGATCACGCCGCCGACCTCAGCGGTGCCTCGGCGGCCGGGCTGCTGCTGGCCGACCAGAACGACCAGCTTCACTACATGGCGGCCTCCAGCGAGGGCGCCAGGCACCTCGAGCTGTTCCAGCTGCAGCACTCCGAGGGGCCCTGCCTGGACTGCCACCGCACCGGCGAGCCGATCATCGTCACCGACCTCCGGGACGCCACCGGACGCTGGCCCGACTTCGCACCGCGGGCCGTCGCGGCCGGTGTGCACTCCGTGCACGCCTTCCCGATGAGGCTCCGCGACAAGGTCATCGGCGCGCTGAACGTGTTCGGGGAGGGGCCCCTGCCCCTCAACGACGGCGACGTCAGGCTCGTGCAGTCGCTTGCCGACATCGCCACGATCTCGATCATCCAGGAGCGGGCGATCGCCCACGCCGAGATGCTCACCGAGCAGCTGCAAGGCGCCCTGAACACCCGGATCGTGATCGAGCAGGCCAAGGGTGTGATCTCCCGGACGCACCGCATCGGCGTGGACGCCGCCTTCGACCTGCTGCGTGCGCATGCGCGGCGCAACCACCTGCGTCTCGGGGACCTCGCCCACGACATCGTCACCGGAGACGCGGACGTGCCAGGCCCCGGCGCGGTTGCCGGAACGGAGAGGTAGCCCGACGCGCGAAATCATGACGTCCTAGGCGAGGCACGTATCACCGACGACCTCGCGGGCTCCGTACTCAACGGACCCAGCCCCAGGAGGACGTCATGTACACCCCATTCGCGCCGATGAACGGTGCCACCGTCCGGTTCGCGAAGGACTACCGCGCCGCGCGGAGCAGGACTGCCGAGCGGTCCCGCCTGGCCGCGATGTTCCAGCGGTCCCGCAGGAGCGTTCGCGCCCGGTCCCGCGGCCTGTAGACGAAGGTCGGCGGTGAGGACGTACTACTCGAGCACCCAGTCCGGGGCGTCTTCCCCGGGCTCGTAGGTGCAATAGAGACCCGTGCGGACGCGGTTCCGCAGATGCCGCCGCCAGCAGACGCTCGCGCCACCACTGGGCGCCGATGCGTTCGTAGGTGGCCAGGGCCGTCGGTGACGCCGTGGAACATCACCGCGCCGGCGTTCACCACCGCCACGTCGAGGACGGTCAGCCGCCGGCAGGCATCCCCCGGCGTGATCCGGGAACAGGCCATGGAGAACCGGACTCGCGACGCCTCGGAGCCAGAAGGTGCGGCGGTTCTTGCGAGCGAGGGGGTACCCGATGACGGCACGACTGGTCGACGGGACGGTGCGAAAGCTCGGCATCGAGGAGGAGCTGCTGCTGGCCGACGTCGCGACGGGTGAGCTGCGGCCGGTGTCACGTGAGGTCATCGCGGCCTGTGCGCCGTCACCCGGCTCCGAGGACGGCGTCCAGATCAAGCACGAGTTCTTCCTCTCGCAGGTCGAGGTGGCCAGCAGTCCCCGCGCCGAGGTCGGCGCGATTCGTGACGAGCTGACCGGTGCGCGTGAGCGCATCGCGGTCGCCGGCGCCGAGTGGGGGGTCGTGCCCCTCGCGGTCCCCGGGCCCGTGCTCGCGCGGGCCGCGGAGCGGCAGGACGACTTCTCGCCGGGCGAGCGCTACGCCGAGATCGACCGCCACTACGGGGACGTGGCACGGAGGTCCCTGATGTGCGCCCTGCACGTGCACGTGGAGGTGGCGGACGACGAGGAGGGCGTGGCGGTGATCGACCGCCTCCGGCCGTGGATCCCGGTGCTGTTGGCCATCAGCGCCAACTCGCCGTACTGGGAAGGGCGAGACAGCGGTTACGCCAGCTGGCGTTCGCGGGTCTGGAACCTGTGGCCGACCGGCGGGCCGGGTGAGCTCTTCGGGGACGCCGCGACGTATCACGCGGTGGCTGACGACATGGTCCGCCGGGGCGCCGCGCTCGACCTGGCCATGGTGAACCTCGACGTACGGCTCTCGCATCGCTACCCGACGGTGGAGTTCCGGATGGCAGACGTGTGCACCGACATCGACGACGCCCTGCTGGTCGCGGCGCTGGCCCGGGCTCTGGTCACCCATGCCGCCAGCCGGTGGCGCGCCGGAGACCCTCCTGAGCCGTGGCGGGTCGACGAGCTGCGGGCGGCCGCCTGGCGGGCGGCCCGGTTCGGTCTCAGCGACACGCTCGTCTCTCCCGAGTCACGCGTGCTCACCGACGCCGGCGAGGTGCTCGAGCAGCTGGTGGCCATGCTCACCGAGCCCCTGGAAAGGGCGGGTGACCTGGGCCTGGTCGCCCGGGGGCTCGCCGTCCTGCAGGCGCGAGGTAACGGCGCATCCCGTCAGCGGGCGGCGTTCGCCGAGACCGGTGACCTGAGCGGGGTGGTTGCCGACCTCGGTGCCCGCACACTCACCTCGAGTGCATGACCACCGGGTACGCCTGAGCGTCCTTGTCGCTGGCGAGCAACCAGGCCCGGCCTCCACCGTTCAGGTCTATATCGAACACGTGTTCGAAATCGTGAGAGCATGTCATGCGTGGCGGGTGGCATGAACAAGCGCGGGGGAGCGGGCGGCATCCCGATGTCCGAGCGCGTCCGCCGCGGCCCGGCCGCACCGCCCGTCGACGACTGCCCGGCTCGTCACTGCTGGGTCTCCGATGCCGCCGACCACCACGGGGTGAAGCGGCCGGGGCTGCTGCTGGAGTGGCGGCAGGGCCCCAGCGGGTGGGAGGGCCGGGTCGTCTACGCCGTCCGCGTGCGCGCGGCCGGCTGGGCGTCGATGGAGGAGTGGGTGCCGGCCGGCCTGCTCTCCGAGGGGTGATCCCGGACGCCCTGGGCCAGCGGAATACGGACCACGAAGCTGCTGCCCGCGCCTGACTCGCTCCGGAGGGTGATCGACCCACCCATCAGCTGGGTCAGCTCCTTGCAGATCGCCAGCCCCAGGCCGCTGCCGCCGTAGCGTCGGGTCGTCGTGCCGTCGACCTGGCGGAAGGACTCGAACACCGACACCTGGTCCTGGACCGGGATCCCGATGCCGGTGTCGTGCACGACGAACTCCACCACGTCGCCGACACAGTCACCCGCGCCCTGGGTCGTGGCGGAACGGACGGTCAGGCCGACCGTGCCCTGGTGGGTGAACTTCAGTGCGTTGTCGAGCAGGTTGGTGAGGACCTGGAACAGCCGGCCGGGGTCGCCGACGACCATCCGAGGCACGCACGGGTCCAGGTGCCACTCGAACCGGATGCCCGCTTCGGCGGCACGCGGCGTGTAGACGTCGGCGGCGTCGGCCACCATGGCGTGGAGGTCGAACGGCGTCGACGCCAGCTCGAGCTGCCCGGCCTCGATGCGGGAGAAGTCGAGGATGCCCTCGACCAGCGACCTCAGCAGTTCTCCCGAGCGGTGCATCTTGCCCAGGAGCTTGAGCTGGCGGTCGTCCAGGTGCGTGTCCTCGAGGATCTCCGCGGTGGCGAGCACCGTGGTGAGCGGCGTGCGGATCTCGTGGCTCATGTTGGCCAGGAACATCGACTTGGCGCGTGAGGCCGCCAGGGCCGCGTCCCGCGACCCCTCGAGCTCCCGATGCGCGCGCTCCTCGGAGTGGATCAGTCGTGCGGTCCGCACGAAGGCGAGCGCGATCAACGCTGCGGTGCCGACGAACAGCTGGAGCGGCCGGTCCGGCTCGCCGCGCAGGTCGGCGGTGAGCTCGAGCGCGGGTGGCACGAAGAGCGCACCGACCGTGACCAGGAGCTGCGCCACCCAGCCGCCGAGCGCCGACGCTCCCGGAGCGTCGGTCTGTGTCTCGCCGACGCGCCACGCGGCGCGAGCCAACAGGACCGGTGCGACCATCCAGGCGGCGTCCATCAGCACCAGCGCGGCGGCGCCTTCAGGTGCTTCGAGGTAGGCGATGTCGGCGGCCAACCACAAGCACGCGCCCACCGCGAACGACGTGTCGATGGCCGCGCGAGCGTTCCGGCTCATCATGACGCGCACCACCAGGGCCAGCAGGACCGCGTCCGCGATCGGGTACGCCGCCCACACCGCGCGCACGAAGGGGGTCACGCTCTGGTCGGTGACGATCGTGTTGACCGAGAGGCTCCAGAAGATCAGGACGCTGACCACGACGATGGTCAGTGCGTCGATCAGGAAGTCCCCGTCGACGCGACTGCCGCCCCGGCGCCGGGTCCGACCCAGCACCACCCACAGCGCGGCACAGAGCACGGCGTAGCTGGCGAACCAGGGCGGGTCCGCTATCGACACGTCGGTGCCGGCGCCCATCAGGTCGAGCACCGTCCACAGCACGTCACCGAGCGCCGTCAGGGAGATCCCGGCCGCGATGAGGCGCGGCACCAGTCGCCGTCCTCGCGGCAGGCGCTCGGCCCCGATCCACGCTCCGACGCTGGCGCCCACCAGCACGCCCAGGTAGCAGGACGTGGCAACGAAGCCGTCCCCGGACGCGGCTCCGTAGACCACAACCGCCGCCACGACCACGAGCGCCACGGCTCCACTGGTCACCCGAGACCTGTTGACCATCCGTTGACTGTAGGTGACCTGCGGGCGCCTCTGGGCGTTTCGCACGAATGAGTCCGCTCGAGGCGGCGCCACGCCTACGCTCCGCACATGAACAACAGTGCCGAGGCACGCGTCATCGCCTCCTTCGCCTTCATCGTCGCGCTGCTCCTGGGCGCGTGGGGTGCGCTCGACCACCTGATCGGCTCCTTCCTGGACGAGCCGGAGTTCGGTTTCCTGGGCGTCGCGCTGGTGCCGTTCGCGGCGACCGCGGTGGCGTTCCAGGCGGCGAACGCGGCGGAGCCCGCGTGGGCCCGGGTGCTGGGCAGTGCCGCTGTGATGCTCGGCGCCCTCAGCTGCCTGGGCGGGGTGCTCTACTTCCTCGCGAGCTCGTGAGGACGACGCAGGGGCGAAGATAGGAGTTTCTGCCGAGGCGCCGAGGTGCGCCTTACGGGCAGCCTCGAGGGCATCGGAACCCACCGCGCAGCCCCAGGAGGACGTCATGTACAGCCGGTTCGCACCCATGAACGGCTCCACCGTCCGGTTCGCGAAGGACTACCGCACCGAGGACATGCGGACCGTTGACCGGTCCCGTCGGAGCTCGATGTTCAAGCAACCCCTCCGGCAGCAACGCGCAGTCCCTGCCCGGCGTTGAAGACGCTGCCGGGAACGCGCGGGAGCCCCAGCAGATCGGTGGCGAGGTTGGCGAGCTCCCCGTTGCGGACGGGCTGGCTCTCGCGGTAGTCGGTGCGTGACCGGCCTGGTGCCTGTCGCTGCGGGTTGAGTCGGTACAGGTCGGCTCCCCGGGTCACGTGCGCTCCCCAGACGAGGAAGGGGATGGTGAAGTCCGCCCGCCTCGTCGGGTCGCGGTGCTCGCGACCGCGTCCGCCGTGGTCCGAGGTCAGGATGACCGTGGTCGTCCGTCGCAGCGACGGACGGGCGGCTACCGTCCGGAGGATCCGTCCCACCAGGGCGTCGACGCGGCGGACCGCGGTCAGGTAGCGCGGGGACCCGAAGCCGTGTCTGTGGCCGGCCGCGTCGGGGAGCGCGAGGTGGACGAAGCTCAGCGCGTCGGGACGGGTCCGCAACCGGTTCACCAGGCTGCGCACCAGACTGCGCTCGTCGTCGCGGTGGTAGCGGCCGATCTTGTCGCGACCGTCGTTCCTGCCGACCCGGTCACCCCCGCCGTTGGCCGCGTTCCAGGTCCGGTCGAGCAGCGCGAACTTCTCTTTCGCCACATACATGGCGGTGCTGCCACCCCGGTCGTGCACGACGGTGAACATGCTGTCGACGTGGTGGCCGGCGGCGTGATGGACGGTTCGTCCGGTGTCGTCGTTGACCGTGATGCCGTGACCCTGCGGGCCCGTGGCCCGCCGCCCGGTGACCATCGTGGTGTGGTTCGGAAGCGTCCGGGTCTTCTCCCGCAGGGTGCGCGCGTTCAGCGTGCCCGTGCCCTGACGCATCATGCGATGCAGGGCGGGTGTGCCCTCGCGACCGAGGCGGCGCACGGAGGCGGGGGTGAGCCCGTCCACGGAGATGGCGATCACCCGACCGGAGATGCGGTTGCCCTGGCGCACAGACTCCAGGCCGCCCGGTGAGCCGTCGGGCGGCGCGGAGGGCGTCACCGCGCTGCAGCCGGCGGCCACGCCGGCAAGGACGGTCGCCCCGGCAACGGTGCTCCTGATGGTCATCGTGCTCCCCTCTGCGATCCAACATCGCAACATCGCAGCCGCACACCTAACGGCGCACCCGGCGAACGATAAGAGGTTGCTAACGGAGGAGCGCCGAGGGGCTGACAACGCCAGTGCCGTGCGAGAGCTCGCGGGCTTTGCCTGCCCTTAGGCCACGGATGGTTCGCGGTTAGCGACGGTCGCGACACGCTCCGGTCATGAACGCACCACACCTGAGGAGAGCATCGTGAAGATCAACATCGGTCGCCGGGTCCTGGTGGCCCTGGTCGTGGCAGTCGTCGCGGTCGTGGGCATCGGCGCCGGGGCCTACGCCCTGCTCGGCGGCGACGACGAGACCCGGGAACGCGGCACCTGTGCCGGCGCGTCCCACGAGCTCACGGTCGAGTCGGAGAACGGCGGGCTCGAGGCGTCCTTCGAGCTCCAGGGCGACCAGGTCGGCCAGACCTGGGACGTGACCCTCGAGCAGGACGGCACCACCCTCGTCGAGGGCGAGCGCCAGACCGACGAGGACGCCGAGCTCGACGTCGACGCGTACGCCGACGACACCGCCGGCGCCGACGAGTTCACCGTCACCTTCGCACCCAGCGGTGCGAGCGAGACCTGTACGTCGTCCGTCACCCACGACTGACCCCCGCACGTCAACGAACCACCCCACCAAGGAGATCGCCATGAACACCCTGCGCAAGAGCACCGCCGCCCTCGGCATCACCGCCCTGCTGGCCGTGCCGGCCGCTCTGGTCACCGCCTCCCCGGCCAACGCCGACAACGAGCGTGGCGGCAGCTGCGGCGGCGCCCGCTTCGAGCTGAACGTCGACCGTGAGAACGGCGGCTTCGAGATCGACGCGGACGTCGACAACGCCGCCCCCGGAAGCCGGTGGCGCATCGTGCTCAAGCACGACGGCAAGACCTACTACAACAAGGTCCGCACGACCGACAACGAGGGCGACGTGGACGTCGAGCGGTTCCGCAAGAACACGGCGGGCAAGGACCGCTTCGGCCTGCGCGTCAAGAACGTGCGCACCGGCAAGGTCTGCCGGACGAGCATCGTCACCAGCTGACCCAGCCTCACGACAGGGCCCGCGCCGCACGTCGGCCGGGCCCTGCCTGTGTGTGCGGCCGACCGTCAGCCGGGCGGCCCGAGAACGACCTCGGCGCGGGCGCCGCCGAGCGGGGACCGCCCCAGCTCGAGGCTGCCGCCCGACTCGGTGGCCGTCCTCGCCACGATCGACAGCCCGAGGCCGGTGGAGCCGGTGCCGCTGGTGCCTCGGTGGGCGACGTCGAGTCCGTCCGGGTAGCCGGGGCCGGCGTCGTCGACGGTCAGGACCAGGCCGCCGCCGGAGCGGGCTGCCAGCGCCACCTCGACGCGCGCCCCCTCGGGGGTGTGCGAGAAGACGTTGTCGAGCAGCACGTCCAGCAGGGTGACGAGGTCCCCCTCACTGACCCTGACCGCGGCCCGCGCGTCCCGGTCGGCGCGGAGCGTGAGCTCCCGGCCCTGGTCCTCCGCCAGCGGAGCCCAGAACTCGACCCGCTGGCTGAGCACCGTGATCGCGTCGGTCTCCGGGACCAACCCTTCGCGCTCGGAGCGGCGTGCCTCGCGGACCACGTGGTCGACCATGCCCTGCAGGTAGTCCACGTCGCCGGAGACCCGCTCCCTCTCGGCTGGGTCGGCGAGCCCGTCGATGCCCAGGCGCAGCGCCGTGATCGGCGTACGCAGCTGGTGGGAGAGGTCGGCGACGACCTGGCGCTCGCGCTCGAGGAGCACCTCGATGCGGCTGGTCAGCCTGTTCAGGGCGGCGCCGAGCTCCTGCACCTCCGTCGGCCCGTCGACCACGAGGTGGGTGGGCCGCGAGGGTTCGCCGAGCTGCCCGGCCTGGGTGGCCAGCGAACGGATCGGCTGGACGAACGAGCGGCCCAGCCGGTCGGCCAGGGCGACCGCCCCCACCAGCAGCACCAGGCCGAGCCCGGCGAGGATCGCCCAGGCGAGGTGGACGCCGGATCCCGATCCCGGGTCCAGCACGTCGACGCGGACCACCGGCGTCTGCTCGGGAACGGTGCTGCTGCCCCCGAGCGAGACAGGGACCAGGATCTGCGCGCCGCCCTCCACGTCGTCGACGCGGGCCTGGCCGGTACGTCGGGCCTCACGGACCCGCTCGTCCTCGCCCGGGTTGGGGCCGATCGCCTGGCCGTCGGGGTAGAGCACGGTGGTGCGGACGCCCTCGTCCCGGTTGACCCGGTCGAGGTAGACCGAGACGGCGCCCTTGTCCTGGCCCGAGACGACCGTCTCGGTGGCCTGCACCTCGAGTGCGGCGCGGGAGAGCCGGTCCTCCAGTGAGTAGCTGCGCACGAGGAACGCCATCGGCACCAGCATCGCCAGCAGCACCATGGTGACCGTCGCGGCCACGGTCATGATCAGGCTTCGTCGCACGCCGGCCTCCTGGGGCGGGGCCTCACGTCGGTTCGGTGAGGCGTACGCCGACCCCGCGCACGGTGGTCAGGTAGCGGGGCTGCGACGCGGACTCGCCCAGCTTGCGGCGCAGCCAGGAGAGGTGCACGTCGACCGTCTTGTCCGACCCGCCCCACGCCTGGTGCCACACGTCGCTGAGCAGGTCCTTCTTGGTGACCACGTCGCCGGGCCGCTCCGCGAGGTAGACGAGCAGGTCGAACTCGCGCGGGCTGAGCTCGATCTCCTTGCCGTCGAGAGTGGTACGCCGTGCGGCGACGTCGATCTCCAGCCCCCCGACGACCAGGTTGCGCCGTGCCGTGGTCGAGCCACCGGTGCGCCGCATCACCGCACGGATCCGCGCCTCGAGCTGGGTGGTCGTGTACGGCTTGACGACGTAGTCGTCCGCGCCCGCGTCCAGTGCGCTGACCAGCGACGGGTCGTCGTCGCGGGCGCTGGCGATGATCACGGGTACGTCGCTCACCGCGCGCAGCATGGACAGCACCTGGGTGCCGTCGACGTCGGGCAGCCCGAGGTCCAGGATCACGAGGTCGGGTCGGCTGTCGACGGCCAGCTGCAGCCCGGCCATCCCGGTCGGCGCCGACGACACGGCGTACCCGCGCTCCCGGAGGGATCGCATCAGCAGCGGACGGATCCGGTCGTCGTCCTCGATGATCAGTACCTCTGGCACGGATCGACCGTAGCCGCTGGCGAGCGCGCGGGTTGCATGGCGCGGCGAACGTTAGCGTGGCCTTAGCCTCCGCCTAGCGTGATGCCGGCCGCGCACTCGGCACAATGGCCGGGTGGACAGGAGAATCGGCTATGCCCTCGCGTGGGTCGTCGCGGCTGTGGTGGCCATCTCCGTCGGCCTGGCCGCGGTCTCCACGGTGGGCGCCTCGATCCGGGGACGCGGCCCCCTCGGAAACGAGGTCGTGCGTGACAACGAGCAGCCCGCCCGACCCGACCCCGAGGCCGCCCGGGTCCGGGACGAGGTCAGCGGCGAGTTCGGGACCTTCGTGGTCGAGTGTCGCGGCGTGTTCGCCTACGGCATCCGCGTCGAGCCCGACGCGGCCAACCGCTGGCGGGTGGTGAGCTACGAGGAGGGGCCTGACGACGACGTCGACGCCGTCTTCAGCAACGGGCGCCGCTCGGTCGACCTCGAGGTGTACTGCAGCCGGGGCAAGCCCACGGTCGCGGAGATCGAGAGCAACACCCTTCCGGATGACGACGACCTGTCCTGAGGCCGTTCGGACACCTGTGCCGTGGCCCGCACCGACCGGGACCGACTGTCGTCACGGCCTGGTGTCGTCCGTGGACTGGAACCCGTTCTGGTACCCCCAGGCCACTGCCTGGGCTCGGGTCCGGACGCCGATCTTGCGGTAGGCGTTCCGGATGTAGGTCTTGACGGTGTTGCCGCTGAGAAAGGCCCGCCGTGCGATCTCTTCGTTGCTGAGGCCGCGGGTGATGAACGTCAACATCTCCGACTCGCGCTCGGACAGGCCAAGGACCTGCCCGGGCCAGGTGAGGATCGGTTCGCTGTCGGTCCGCACGTCCGGTGGGTGGTCTCCCCGGTGGAGCGCGACGATCGCGGCGACGAGCTCGTCCGCGTTCAGGCCCTTGTGCAGGTAGCCAACCGCACCGTGGCGTCGCGCCGTCTCCTCGGGGTACTCGTCCCAGCTGTAGACGACGACTCGTGCCGAGTTCTCCTCGACGATCTTGCGGAGCTTGTCGTCCTGGTCGGGCAGCCGCCCGAAGGTGTCGTAGAGGATGACGTCGGCTTCGTGCGGCATGGTCGACAGCGTGGTCAGGTCGACGATCTGCACCTGGTCAGGGTGGCGCGCGAGCATCTGTGCGAGCCCGAGCAGGGCGAGCTCGAAGTCGTTCGACAGTGCCACACGGACCGGAGGTCGAACCTCCTGGCCTGGATCGGGCAAGGGCACTCCCTCCACGGCGGGCATCTGATGGCGTTGCTGGTGAGCTATCGGGCCGGCGGCCGGCGACGGGAGACCGCACGGTCCAGGCGTGCACGGTTCTCGGCGAGCAGGTGCGCCGCCCGCGCGAGCCCCGGGCCCGGCACCACGCTATCGGCCAGGACCGGTGTGGGTCTGGGGGGCATGGCGTACTGCAGGACAGGTGCCGGTTCGACCAGGTGGCCGGGCGCCAGCAGCACGGTGCCGTCGACGCGGAGCACCTTCAGACCGAGGAGCCGGGCGTCGAGACGAGCCTCGACGACCGCGCCGTCGGAGAGCTGGCTAGCGCCGTCGGGCTCCAGGGCCCGGACGCTTCGTCGACCCGTCGATCCACGACGCCAGCGTGCCGTCCTCGCCGTACTTCTCGAGCCGGCGCGCCGCGCGCGCCGCCAGCTGCCGAATCTGCTCATAGCGCTCCTTCCCCGCCCGCGAGCCGAGGACATAGCCGACCCCCAGGGCTCCCAGTCCGGTCAGCTTCACGACTTCTCCTGGCGGCGGCGTAGGGCGCTCGCGGCGGCGCTGGCCACCGACAGCGCGATCATCGAGCCGGCGGCGGTGAGGCCGGAGCGCACCATGCTCCGCCCGTCGACCTTCGTCAGCGGCTTGGTGACCTTGTCCCACGTGCTCTCGGTCCTGAAGATCCTCATCTCACTTCCTCCCTCGGCTCGAGGCCGCGCTCTTCTTGTTGAGCACCGTGACGAGCTGCTGCTTGGTCATCGACGACCGGCCCTGGACGCCCTCTGCGGTCGCCAGCCGGACGAGATCCGCCTTGGTGAGGTCGTCGAGTCGCCCCGGCGTCTTCTTGTCGTTGACGCTCTGTGTCACCGCGACCGCCAGGCGAGCCGTCTCTTCACGTAGTCCGGCGGCGTCCGCGATGGCCTGCTCGGCACCGTCCGCGTCCCGTTGTGCGTCGGCGGCGATCCGATCAGCCTCGGCACGTGCCTCCTCGGCGGCCTCCCGCGCCGCTCGGGCTGCCTCGTCCGCGAGCTCACGGGCCTCCGCGAGCCGCTTGCCGGCCTCCTCGTACCGCTTCTCGGCCTCCTGCTGTGCCTGCTCGGCCTCGGCTCGTGCACGTGCCGAGCGCTTCTCGCTCTCCGCCCTCTCCTTGGCGAGGGCGTCGGCGGCATCCTTCCCGGCGCGTTGCCTCTCCGCGGCGACCTGCTCATCCGCCTCACGACGGGCCTCGGCCACGCGCGCCTCGACCCGGGCCGACTGCTCGTCCTCGACCTCGACAAGGTGCCGGTCCTCGCGTTCTGCGACCTCGTCCGCGGCAACCACGAGGTCGTGCGTCCGTTGCGCGGCCTCGACGGCCACCTCCTCGGCCTGGCGCGCCCGGGCGGCCGCGCTGCGGGCCCGCGACAGCCGGGCATCGACGCTGTCGCCGCCCGGCAGCACGTCCCTGACGGACCTGCCGGCCGTCCGGGCAGATGCCACGACCCCCGTACCGTCCGGCTCCATCCGACTCCCCGTCGCCAGCGCCTTGCCAACCAGCCAGGACGCATTGCGAGGGATGTCGCGCATCCCCGTGGCCAGCGTTGCTACCAGCCCGTCCTTCTCCCTCTTGTCAGACATCAGAGTTCTCCCTCATCAGCGAACACCGCGCCTCCCGCACGGGCGGCGTGTGACCCACGCCACTCGTTGCGTACCCGGCGCCCGACGGGCCATGCGTGGGCGGCTGCTTCGGCCAGCAGCCGCGGGTCGAAGGGACGGGGCGGTCTTCGACCGTTCGCTCGGCACCCCCACGGGTGATGCGGCGATCAAAAGTGCGGCCTACTGTCAGAAGTGGAGCACGGCCCTCGTGAGCACTCGGACCCTGTGCGCGAGTGGGCTCCGCCAGAGGCGCGTCGCCCAGTGCCCCGCTCGGCCGAGGGTCATCGAATGGTTCGACTCTGGAGGAGCAATGATCACCTTCAACGCGTATCGGCCGAGGTGCACCTCGGCGGCAACGTTGACCTCCGCCGACAGATCCGTCACCGTGCAGGTCTCCCTGCTGGAGCCGGGAGAAGGGCGTCCGCCGCGGCTGAGGGTGACCACGGGCGACAGAAGGCCGCAGATCGTTGGTTTGTCAGTCGCACCGGCGGACGGATCGGTCGTCGAGATCGACCTGACGGAATAGCTGTGATTGCCGCGCCCACGGAGAGCGAGCCGGTGGTCGAACCGCACCACAGCACGGGTGTGGAGGGCTGAGCGTCTCCTCGTCCCGGCTCCGCACGGCCCGAACGCCGCGCCGCGGCACGACCCCCGAGTGGGCGAACGACTCGTCGACGTAGCCCCGACGGACGGGTCGCACCAGGTCAGCGGCCGTCAGCGTCTCCATCGCGCTCCGACGGCTCCTGCAGGCGCCGGTCGACCTCGTGACCCGGCTGGTCGGTGAGGTTGACCTGCTCCTCCGGGTCCAGGTCGAGACGCTCCTCGACGTCATCGGGTGCGTCCGGGCGCTCCGGCACGCCGTCGGGCTTGGCGCTGCCGTCCTTCGCCGCGGTGGTGGGTCCGTTGATGTTGGGCCTGGAGTGTGACGTCATGCCGGCCCGTACCCACGAGGGCTGAGTCTCACGCAAGGAGAGGTCGGTCGGCACGCCTGTGCCTCTTCGACATCCGGGACGATGACTGGCGCACGATTCCAACCCCGACCACACTGGCAACCGTGCACCTGACACCTGCCGACGTCGAACAGCTGTTGCTGGCCACCGCGGGCATGGTGGCGCGGGACCGGCTGGAGCGCGGGGTGCGCCTCAACTACCCCGAGTCGGTGGCCCTGCTCAGCACCTGGGTCGTCGAGCGGGCCCGCGAGGGCGCGCTGGTGACCGATCTGATGAGTGAGGGCAGGAACGTCCTGTCGCGCGAGCAGGTGATGGCGGGCGTCGCCGAGATGCTGCACGACGTGCAGGTCGAGGCGACGTTCCCTGACGGGCGCAAGCTGGTCACGCTCCACGAGCCGATCTCCTGAAAGGCTGACATGGCAACCTCCTTCGAGGGGCCCGGCGCCGTTCGTGTTGCCGCGGGCACGATCGTCCTCAACGCCGACCGCGGCGACGACGAGCGGATCACCCTGGTCATCACCAACACCGGTGACCGTCCCGTGCAGATCGGCTCCCACCTCCACCTGCCGGACGCCAACGCAGCCCTCGACTTCGACCGGGCGGCAGCGGCCGGTTTCCGGCTCGACGTCCCGTCGGGGACCTCGCAGCGTTTCGAGCCCGGTGCCAGCCGAACCGTGGCCGCCGTTGCTCTGCGGGGCGCTCGTCGGGTGCCCGGACTGCAACGGGGCAAGGCGGGCGACGATGTCCGGGACCGGGGCACGCATGGTTGAGATCACCCGCCGGGAGTACGCCGCGCTGTACGGGCCGACGACCGGCGACCAGGTCCGCCTCGCCGACAGCGACCTGTGGATCGAGGTCGAGCAGGACCTGACCGCGGGCGGCGACGAGGCGGTCTTCGGGGGCGGCAAGTCGATCCGGGAGTCGATGGCCCAGGGCTCGACCACCCGCGCCGGCGGCGCGCCCGACACGGTGATCACCAACGTGGTCGTCCTCGACTGGTGGGGCGTGGTCCGGGCAGACGTCGGGATCCGCGGCGGCCGGATCGTGGCGCTGGGCCGGTCGGGCAATCCCGACATCGCCGACGGCGTGCACGCCGACCTCCGGATCGGACCGTCGACCGACGTGATCTCCGGCGAGGGCAGGATCCTGACCGCCGGGGCGATCGACGTGCACGTTCACTTCCTCAGTCCCAGCCAGCTCCACCAGGCCCTGGCCACCGGGACCACCACCGTGGGTGGCGGCGGCACCGGTCCGAGCGAGGGTTCGAAGGCCACCACGGTCACCCCGGGCGCCTGGCACCTGGAGAAGATGCACCGGTCGCTGGACCGGATCCCGCTCAACTTCCTGCTGATGGGCAAGGGCAACACCGTCAGCGCGGAGGGGCTGGGGGAGCAGGCGCTGGCCGGCGCCGGCGGCTACAAGGTGCACGAGGACTGGGGCGCCAGCCCGGCCGCGATCGACGCCGCGCTGCGAGCCGCCGACGAGTTCGGGCTCCAGGTGGCGCTGCACTCCGACAGCCTCAACGAAGCCGGCTACGTCTCCTCGACGATCGCTGCCATCGACGGCCGCTCCATCCATGCCTTCCACGCGGAGGGGGCCGGCGGCGGTCACGCACCCGACATCGTCACCATCGCGGCGTACCCGCACGTGATCCCGGGCTCCACCAACCCCACGCTCCCGCACACGGTCAACACCGTCGCCGAGCACCTCGACATGCTGATGGTCTGCCATCACCTCAACCCGAAGGTCCCCGAGGACCTGGCGTTCGCCGAGTCCCGGATCCGGGCCACCACCATCGCGGCCGAGGATGTCCTGCACGATCTGGGTGCGCTGTCGATCACCTCCTCCGACGCGCAGGCCATGGGCAGGATCGGCGAGGTCGTCACCCGCACCTGGCAGGTCGCCCACGTGATGAAGCAACGGCGTGGTGACCTGGGCGGCGGACTGCCGGCCGACAACGAGCGGGCCCGTCGCTACGTGGCCAAGTACACGATCAACCCCGCGATCGCCCACGGGCTCGACGCCGAGATCGGATCGGTCGAGGTGGGCAAGCTCGCCGACCTGGTGCTGTGGGACCCCGCCTTCTTCGGAGTCCGCCCGGCGCTCGTGGTCAAGGGAGGGGTGATCGCGTGGGCCGCGCTCGGTGACCCGAACGCCTCGATCCCGACCCCGCAGCCCGTGCTGATGCGGCCGTCGTTCGGCGACGCGGTCGGTGCCGACACGTCGGTGTCGTTCGTGGCTCCGGCCGCGCTCGAGGACGGGCTGGCCGAGCGGCTCGGCCTCCAGCGGCGCCTGGCCGCGGTGTCGGACACCCGGGCCGTCGGCAAGGCTCAGATGGTCAACAACGACGCTCTGCCCGCGATCGTCGTCGACCCGGAGACCTTCGGGATCACCGTGGACGGCGAAGAGATCCGGCCCGCGCCGGCCGACGTGCTGCCGATGGCGCAGCTCTACAGTCTCTTCTGAGCATCGACATGGACCCGCGTCTCGTGATGGCGATGCTGGCCGACGCACGCCTGCCCACCGGCGGCCACGCGCAGTCGGCGGGTCTGGAGCCGATGGTGCAGGGCGGCCTCGACGCCTCGGCGATCCCGGACTACGTGCGCACCCGGCTTCGCACGGTCACGGCCACCGAGGCAGGGACCGCGGTGGTTGCCCGCCGGGTGTGGCTCGCCCGTGACATCGGGGCGGTGGAGGCCGTCGTGCAGGCCTGGGCGGCGCGCACGCCCAGCCACCACGCCCGGAACGCCGCGGACAGGCTCGGTCGTGGCTACGCCCGGCTCGCCCGGAGTCTGTGGACCAACGAGCTCTCTCCCGAGGAGTGCGCGGCACGGGGATGCCGGGCCGACCTGCGCTACCCGAGGCCGGTCGTGCTGGGCATCGTCGCGGCCGTGACGGGTCTCGACTCCGGCGACCTGGTCCGGCTGGTGGCGTACGACGACGTGCAGGCCATCGCCGCCGCCGCGCTCAAGCTGCTGCCGATGGACCCGGTCGACGCCGCGCGGTGGCTGCTCGAGCTCGAGCCCGACATCGAGGTCCTGGTCCGCGAGGTCGCCGGCACGACCGGCACGCTGTCCGCCTTGGGCGCTCCCCGGCTCGACCATCTGGTCGGTGTCCACGCCCATGCATCCCGGAGGTTGTTCCATGCCTGAGCACTCCCACCCGCCGGACCGCGCCGTACGGCTCGGCATCGCCGGCCCCGTCGGCACCGGGAAGAGCTCGTTGATCGCGCTGCTCTGCTGCGAGCTGGCCCGAGAGGTGAGGCTGGGGGTGGTCACCAACGACATCTACACGGACGAGGACGCTCGGCTCCTCCGCGCGCTGGGCGTGCTCGACCCCGACCGGATCCGGGCCGTCGAGACCGGCGCCTGCCCGCACACGGCGATCCGCGACGACGTCACCGCGAACGTGCTGGCGATCGAGGACCTCGAGGCGGACCATCCCGGGCTCGACCTGGTCCTCGTCGAGTCCGGCGGCGACAACCTCACCGCCACCTTCTCCCCGGCCCTCGTCGACGCCCAGGTCTTCGTGCTCGATGTCGCCGGCGGGGGCGACGTGGCCCGCAAGGGTGGTCCCGGCATCGCCCGGGCCGACCTGCTGGTGCTCAACAAGACCGACCTCGCACCGTACGTCGGGGTCGATGTCGCGCAGATGGCCGCCGACGCCGCGCAGGCCCGCGACGGCGGCGCCGTGCTCCGCCTCTCACGCCACGATCCGGAGAGCGTCGCGGCGTTGTGCGCCTGGGTGCTCGCGCTCGTGGAGCGCGTCCGCGCCGGAGGGCACGTGCCGGTGGACCCGGGGCCGATGGCGCCGCACGCCCACACCCACGGCTGAGACGTGACCTCGTGACCACCTGCATCCGCATCGTTCGCTCGCCGTCCGGGCGCGTGCGCGCCGAGCTCCGGGCAGGGGAGCTCACACCTCGGCTGCTGGACTGCGGCGATGCCCACGTGCGGGTCGCCCTGGTCGCCACGGTGGCCCTGCTGCTGGCCGGCGACGACGTCGTGATCGACGTCGAGGTAGGACCCGGCCTGCACCTCGAGCTCGTCGAGACCTCCGGCACGGTCGCCTACGACATGCGCGGAGGTCGTGCCTCCTGGAGGGTCGAGGCGCGCGTCGCCGACGACGCCACCCTCGTGTGGACAGGCCTGCCCTTCGTCGTCAGCGCAGGAGCCACCGTCACCCGCAGGGCGTCGCTCACGCTCGCGGACAACGCGCGCGCCGTCCTCCACGAGACGTTGGTCCTCGGGCGGACCGGTGAGGTCGGCGGCGACCTCTGGACGTCCACCGACGTCCGTCGGCCCGACGGCCGGCCGGTGCTGCGCGAGGACCTCGACCTCAGCCGTCCGCATCGGCAGGACGCGGCCATGATCGGGAGCGCGCGCTGCCTCGACCAGGTCACCCTGCTGGGCTTCCGCGCCGAGCTCGAGGGCCCCGACGTGCTCCAGCTGGCCGAACCCGGCACGATCGTGCGCAGCCTGACCGACCACCTCCATGAGAGCTCGCTGCCCGCGTTGAGCGGCACGGTGCAGGGGCAGGTGCGGTCCGTCACACGCTGGGGAGGGCAACCATGGCTGCCATGCCCAGCATCATCGCCCACGTCGCCGCGGTGACTCCGCGTCCCGGGCGGGTTGCCGTGGCGTCCCGCCGGGCAAGCACCCACGCCGTGATGAGGACGCCCGCGGGGACCAGCAGCCCCAGCGCGTGGTCGGCGGTGCCCGGAATCAGGGCGTGCACGTCGTGGTGCAGACCGTGGTCACTGGTCGCCGGGTCGGCACCGTGCCCGCCGGCCATCAGCAGGTGTGAAGCGGCCATCAGCAGGACCAGGCCGCTGCAGGCGGCTACGTCGACCGCGCACGCGCGGCTGGCCCGCTCGCCTGCGCGCCGACGCACCACGGCGGCGGTGGCCGCCAGGACCAGCGCACATGCAAATGCGACTCCGACGCTGTGACTCACCACGGCGAGCACGACCATCGTCGTGAGCACCACGAGGTGGGCGACCCTGTTGCGGCCCGCGGCATCGGCGCGGAGCATCACGACCGCGGCGACCACACAGACCAGGGATGCGAGGAGGTGGAGCCCGTGCATCAGTGGCACGACGCGCCCCCGGTGTGGCCACCCGTGGACTGACAGTGCGCCGACCGTGGCTCGGGCGCGTCGAGCGCGGGGTTGCGGTCGAAGAACCCGACGGGCTTCATCACGAACCCGGTCCGGTCGACCGGCATGATCGGCCAGTCCTCGGGCCGCGGGAAGTGCGTCAGCCCGAACGTGTGCCACAGCACCAGGTCCTGGCCGTCGATGTCCCGGTCGGCCCCCACCCAGGTGTCGATGCCGGTGTTCCCGGGGTTCTGGTTGACGTACTGCCCCGATGGGTAGCGCTCCTGGTCGTCCTGCGCGGTCACCCACAGGTGTCTGGTGGTGAAGGCCGCCCGCCGGGCGATCGAGGACGCCGGGTCGGCCAGCAGGGTCGGCTGTCCCTCCGGGTGCAGGGCGTACGCGACCGGCTGCCCGAGGCGGTTGGTGCGGGTCGGGTTGACCACGTGCCAGACCCGTCCGACCGAGCCGTCCGCCATCCGGGCACCGGAGGACTCGCGGGTCAACCGCTCGACACGTCGGGTGAAGCCGTTGCCGTAGGGGTTGTCCGGGCCGATCGGGACGCGCTGCGCGTCGACCTCGTCCACGGCGTTGTCCACGCCGTCGACCATCATGTCGAGCCGGGCGGAGAACAGGTGCTGGTGGTACGGCGCGCCCACCCCGGGCGCGATCTCCGACGCCCAGGGGTACTCCGAGCCGTCCGGGAGGGGACCGGGGTACGCCGACGCGAACACCACGCCGGTCGCCTTGCACTCGAGCTCGATGGTGCCGTCGAGGTACAGGTGCCAGTAGAAGCCGTAGTCGTAGTTGCCGACGGTGATGAAGAACGAGATGACCAGGCGGCGCTGGCGGCGGGTGGAGCTGGTGCCGTTGTACATGTCCGTGTGCTTCCACAGCACGCCGTAGTCCTCCTCGTGCATGCAGACAGCGTTCTCGATCACCCGCGGGTTGCCGTCATCGTCGGCGATCGCGGCGTCGAAGTAGTGGATCTCCCCGAGGCAGTCGCAGCCCAGCGTGAGCGAGTTGGCCTCCTTGCCCAAGGAGTACTCGCCCGCGTCGAAGTAGTTCTGCCAGAAGCGGACCGGGGACG
>JBEVFC010000165.1:0-15071 GCA_040512455.1 Nocardioides sp. | reverse complement strand
CGAGGCGATGCCCGGCTACGAGCACGTCGGCGAGCGCCGCGTGCTCCTCGGCTGCTGGGGCAGTCTCAACGACCCGGCCCACTGCGACTTCCGCTACGACCACATGACCGACTGGGGACGGAAGATGTTCGTCACCCCCGGCGTGATCGTCGACGGGAACCTGGTCACCAACGACCTCGTCGAGATCAACCTGGGCATGCGCATCCTGCTCGGCCACTCGTACTACGAGGACTGGGCCGAGACCAACCGCGAGGTGTTCGTCGAACGTGACCCGCTCGGCAACCCGGTCGACCGCCGCCACCCGTGGAACCAGCACACCATCCCCAAGCCGGGGAAGCGCGACTTCAACGCGAACTACAGCTGGACCATGTCCCCCCGCTGGTTCGACGGCCAGGACCACCTCGCGCTGGACCCCGGCGGCGGCCCGATCGCGCGCCTCTGGGCGACGGCGCTGGCGGGGCTGGTGGACTGCGGCTACGTCCGGGCCACCGGCAGCAGCGTGGTGATCAACCTCCCGCGGACCGCCCTGAAGCCGGAGGTCACGTTCGAGTGGAAGATCCCGCAGTGGAGCAACGCCCTGGAGCGGAACCGGGCGCGCACCTACTTCCAGGCGTACGCCGCGGCGCTGGCGCTGCACTTCGTCGACAAGGGCCTGGAGGAGATCCGGGCCGGTCACACCGACACCTGGACTCCGTTCGAGGTCCCCGACGAGGCGGTCAGCGTCGGCTTCACCGAGGCGGTCCGCGGGGTGCTGAGCCACCACATGGTGATCCGTGACGGCAAGATCGCGAACTACCACCCCTACCCGCCGACGCCGTGGAACGGCAGCGTGCGGGACGGCTACGGCACCCCCGGCCCCTACGAGGACGCGGTGCAGAACACCCCGATCTTCGAGGAGAACCCGCCCGACCAGTTCAAGGGCATCGACATCATGAGGGCGGTGCGGAGCTTCGACCCGTGCCTGCCGTGCGGGGTGCACATGTACACCGGCGGTGGCGCCGTGGTGGAGCAGCACCACTCCCCGCAGATGCCGGTCAAGCCCTACTGACGGGCGACGGACCATGCACGAGATGGCGCTGACCCTCGACGTTGTGGACGTGGTGGCCACCCGCACGGCGGGTCGGCGCGTCTCCTGCGTGCGGCTGGACGTCGGCGAACTCACCGGCGTCGTGCCCGAGGCCCTGCGGTTCTGCTTCGACCTCGCCACCCAGGGCACCGGCCTCGACGGTGCCCGGCTGGACATCCGCGTCGTGCCCGGGCGGATCACGTGCCGCGACTGCGGAGCGACCACGGCGTGCGCCGACCGGATCCTGCTCTGCGGGTGCGGCAGCGCCGACGTCGCGGTCGTGCACGGCGAGGAGCTGCTCGTCGCCTCGGTCGAGGTCGTGAAGGAGGAGGCATGTGCCTGACCTGCGGCTGCGGTGACGAGGACGGCGTACGCGTCCGCGCCGTGGACGAGCACGAGCACCACCACCACGACCACACCCCGGAGCACGGGCACCCACACGGGCACGGGCAGACGGAGACCCTGGAGCTCGGCACCCGGGTGCTGCTCAAGAACGACCGGCTGGCCGAGGCGACCCGGACCCGGCTGCGGGCGCGCGGGATCGACGTCGTCAACCTGATGAGCTCCCCGGGCTCGGGCAAGACCTCCCTGCTCGAGCGGACCATCAGCGAGACCGGCGGGCGGCGCGAGATCTGCGTGATCGAGGGCGACCAGGAGACGATGGCCGACGCCGAGCGGATCGCCCGCGCCGGTGCCCGGGCGGTCCAGGTCAACACCGGCGCCGGGTGCCACCTCGACGCCGGCATGGTGGACCGGGCCGTGGCGCGGCTCGCGCCCCCGGACGGCTCGCTGCTCTTCGTCGAGAACGTCGGAAACCTCGTGTGTCCGGCGCTGTTCGACCTCGGCGAGAGCGCCAAGGTGGTGGTGATCTCGGTGACCGAGGGCGACGACAAGCCGCTGAAGTACCCCCACATGTTCGCCGTCGCGGACCTGGTCGTGGTGAACAAGACCGACCTGCTGCCGTACGTCGACTTCGACGTGGACGTGCTGGGGAAGGCGGCCCGCAGCCTCAACCCGCACGTGCAGGTGATGCCGCTGTCGGTGCGGAACGGAAGCAACCTCGACCACTGGTACGCCTGGCTGGGCGACCTCGCGGCCACGACCGCCGGAAGGGACCCCGCATGACCATGCACTCCGTGGACGCACGCCGCCTGGCCGCCCAGATCGACACCCTGATGTCGGAGGTCCAGGCGAGCGCGCCACCCGCGGTCACCGAACGCGTGGAGGACCTGGTCCGCGCCCTGCTCGGCCTGTACGCCGCGGGGATCGAGCGCACGCTCGAGGTGGTCGAGGGGAACCCCGGCGGCCGACGGGTCGTCCGCGAGCTCGCCGACGACGAGCTGGTGGGTGCGCTGCTGGTGCTGCACGACCTGCATCCCGACGACGTCACCGCCCGCGTGCAGGCGGCGCTGGACAAGGTGCGGCCCTACCTCGGCTCGCACGCCGGTGGCGTCACGTTCACCGGGGTGGACGAGCAGGGCGTGGTGCACCTGAGGCTCGAGGGCAGCTGCGACGGGTGCCCGTCGTCCGCAATGACGGTGCAGAACGCCATCGAGGACGCGATCCTCGCCGCAGCTCCGGACGTCCTCGCCGTGGAAGTGGAGGGGGTGGTCTCCGACGAGCCCGCGCTGCTCCAGATCCAGCCGTACGCCGGCCCGCGTGAGGGCGGTGCCCGGGGCTGGGTGCATGTCGACGTCGACGTCCCGCCAGGGACGGTCTCGCTCGCCGATGTCGCGGGCGAGCCGCTCCTGGTCGCCGCGCTGGGCGGCGTTCCCGGCGAGGGGCCGACCCGGGGCCTGGTCGCCTACCGCCCCGGCTGCCCGAGGTGCGGCGCCGATCTCTCCCGGGGGCGGCTCGCCTCCGACCTGCTGACCTGTGCGGACTGCGCGGCCGCGTTCGACCTGAGGCTGGCCGGGCGGTCCGCCGACGACAGGCCCGCGCACCTGGTCCCGGTCCCGCTGCTCCCGGACGGTGCCGGCTGGCGGGTGTCCCTCGGCGAGCCGGTGCCGTCGTGAGCGCCGGCGGCACCCCGGGCACCGGCCTGGCCGGGCTGCGCCGGCTGGCCACCCCCCGGGCACCCCGGGCACCGGAACCACCGCCGGAGGAGCGGTGCGAGATGTGCGGGGTCGCGGTCGCGGAGGAGCACGGCCACGTCGCGGACACGCAGGACCATCGGCTGCTGTGCGTGTGCCGGCCGTGCTACCTGCTGTTCAGCGCGGACGGGGCCGGCGGCGCCCGCTTCCGTGGCGTCGGCACCACCGTCCACCGGGTCGACGACCTCACCCTCGACGAGGTCACGTGGTCGGCCCTGGAGATCCCGGTCGAGCTGGCGTTCTTCCTCGGCCAGGGCGACCCGCCGTCGTACGCCGCGTTCTACCCCGGTCCCAGCGGTGCCACCGAGTCCACGCTGGACCTCGCCTCGTGGCTGGACATCCTCGCCGCGAACCCGGCCCTGGCCCGCGTCCAGCCGGACGTCGAGGCGATCCTGCTCCGGCACCACGACCCCGGGTTCAGCTGCTACGTCACCCCGGTCGACGTCTGCTACGAGCTCGTCGGGATCGTCCGGACGCACTGGGTCGGGCTGGCCGGCGGCGCGGAGGTCTGGGAGCGGATCGACGCGTTCTTCGACAACCTGGCGCGCCGGAGCACCCCCACCAGCCGGGCCGGCTGAGATGGCCGAGCTCGACTTCAGCTGCACGTCCGTCGAGGCGGACCGGTTCGCCGCGTCGCCGACGGTCACCTTCCGGATGCGGGCGACCGGACCCGAGGGCGTCCGGGTGCACGCGGCCGCGATCCGGTGCCAGGTGCGGATCGAACCGGTCCGCCGGGCCTACGACGAGGCCGAGGCGACGGCACTGGGGGGCCTGTTCGGCGAGCGGGAGCGGTGGGGGAGCACCCTGCAGCCGCTCCAGCTCGCCTTCCTCAGCCAGGTGCTCCCCGGCTTCACCGGGGAGTCCGGGTTCGACCTGTCCCTGCCGTGCAGCTACGACTTCGACGTGGCGGCGCACCGGTACCTCGACGCCCTGGCCGACGGCGACGTCCCGTTGCTGCTGCTGTTCAGCGGGACCGTGTTCACCGGGACCGCGGGTGCGTTCCGGGTCTCCCCGGTGCCCTGGCACAAGGAGACCCGGGTCCGTCTGCCGGTGCGCGTCTGGCGCGAGGCGATGGACGTCCACTTCCCGGGCCAGGCCTGGCTCCGGTTGGACCGGCACACCTTCGACCGGCTCTCCGACTACGGCACGCGCCACCAGCTCGCGGGCTGGGAGGACACCGTGGAACGGCTGCTCAAGGAGGCGGGAGAATGATCACCCCACGACAATGCTCGGTGCGCTCCGATTGCCGCAGGGACCTCGAATGACAGGTGGCCTCGACGACGGCCGGGCGGTCGCGGACGCGGTCCTCTACGAGGGCTACGTCCTCTACCCCTACCGCGCCAGCTCGTCGAAGAACCAGGTCCGCTTCCAGTGGGGCGTCCTGATGCCCGCGGACGTGGTCGCCCTCGATACTTCGGAACGACGCACGTCGCGCACCACCGTGGTCGTCGACGGCCGCCGGGCGCGACTCGAGGTGCGGGCCCGGTGCCTCCAGGTGCAGCGACGCCGCGTCGAGTCAGGCACCGCCGACGGGTTCGCGGAGGTGCCGCGACTGGAGACGGGCGACACCACGCACGTCCCGTGGGACGAGGCGGTCGAGCGGGAGACCACGGTCGAGGTGCCGCTGGCCGACCCGGGCAGCACGCGCCACGACTGGGAGCTGCCGGGCGGCGAGGACGCCGAGGACCTGCTCGACGACGGAGAGGTCGTCGGTCGAATGGTCCGCACCCGGGAGCCGGTCCGGGTGGCGGTCGAGGTGACCGTCACGCGTCCCCCCTCGCCGTACGGCGTTGCGCTCGTGCAGGTCGACGTCACCAACACCACCCCGGACGTCCTCGAGCCGGGCGGGACCCGGCCGGACTGGCTGCGCCGGGCCGCCGTGGCGGCACACCTGCTGCTCCGGGTGGAGGACGGCGCGTTCGTGTCGCTGCTGGACCCGCCCCGGTGGGCGCGGGGGTACGTCGAGGCGTGCGAGAACGACGGCACCTTCCCGGTGCTGATGGGCGCACCGGGGGAGGCGCGGGTGATGCTGAGCTCGCCGATCATCCTCTACGACCACCCCCAGGTCGCGGAGCAGAGCGCGTCCACGTTCTTCGACGCCCTGGAGATCGACGAGCTGCTCAGCCTGCGGACGATGACCCTGTCCGAGGCGGAGAAGCGGGAGATGCGCGGCACCGACCCGCGGACGGCCGCGCTGCTCGACGAGGTCGAGTCGATCAGCCCGGACCTCTGGGACCGGCTGCACGGGACGGTGCGCTACCTCGAGGGGATGACCGGCAGTGACCCGGTCCCGCAGCCGGAGGACCCGGTGCCGTGGTGGGACCCCGGTGCGGACACGTCGGTGGACCCCGAGTCCGACACGGTGCTGGTGGGCTCGGTCGAGGTCGGCCGCGGCAGCCGGGTGGTGCTCCGGCCGGGGAAGCGGCGAGCGGACGCGTTCGACATGTTCCTGGCCGGTCGTGAGGCGACCGTGGCCGCGGTCCTCCACGACGTCGACGAGGGCGTCCATCTCGCCGTGACGATCGACGACGACCCGGGGGCCGACCTGAAGGCCGGCCACGGCCGGTACCTCTACTTCGCACCGGACGAGGTGGAGCCGCTGCGGTCCCGCGCGGAGGGGGCAAGACCATGAGCGGGATCCTGGTCGCGTGCGTCGGCAACATCTTCAAGTCCGACGACGGCTTCGGCGTGGAGGTCGCCGCCCGGCTGGCCGGGCAGGAGCTGCCCGCGCGCGTCCGGCTCGAGGACTTCGGGATCCGGAGCGTCCACCTGGCCTACGAGCTGATGGAGGGGTACGACGTCCTGGTGCTCGTCGACACCGTGGCACAGCAGGCCGGCCCCGCCGGCTCGCTCTACGTCGTCGAGCCGGACCTGGACGCCCTGGCGGCGGACCGGCAGACCGGGTCCCCGGTCGACGCCCACGACCTGCCGCCCGGGGGAGTGCTGAGCCTGCTGCCGGACCTCGGTGCCCAGGTGGGCCGGGTGCTGGTCGTGGGCTGCCGGCCCGAGACCCTCGACGACGGGATCGGGCTCTCGCCACCGGTGGCGGCCGCGGTCGACGACGCCGCCGAGCTCGTCCTGGAGGTCGTACGCCGCGAGTCCAGGCGGCTGGAACCCGCCTGACCCGCCCGGGTCGGCGGCCATGTCGAAGGAGGAACCATGCTCAAGAAGCTGATGACGCTCGCGGTGCTGGCGGCGATCGGCATGGCCGTGAAGATGGCGTTGCCCGACCTCAAGCGCTACCTGGAGATGCGCCGGATGTGATCACCTGTGCCGGTTCGACCAGTCGGCGTTGACCGGGCCGAGGATCCGGGGCAACCGGGCCGGGTCGTCGCTCGGAGGCGTTGCCGGCGCCGGCGCAGGCGGGAGTCGGCGTGGTGCCTCGGGCCACTGCCCGGGGTCGGGCCGCCAGCGGCCCGGGTCGTCGGTCAGCCCGAGCAGGTAGGTGAGCGTGCAGTCCAGCGCGCAGGCGAGCTCGGGCAGCTTGGCCACGTCGAGCCCGGCGCCGTGCTCCAGGCTCGACAGGGCCTTGTTGGTGGTGTCGACGCCGATCCTCCGCAGCCGCGACACCACCTCCTTCTGGGTCAGGCCGAGGTCGCGCCGCCGTTCCCGCAGGCGCTCGCTCACCACCAGGTGGCGATGGGCTCCCAGGTCGCGCACCGTGCGCGGCTCAACCGACATCGCCGGCCCCCGACCCGACCACGTCCGCGGTCCCCGACATGTCGGCGAGCGGCCGCACGTCGTAGTGCGCGAAGTTGAAGACCGGGGCGATCGCGAGCAGGTTCTCGAACTCCTCGTGCGAGTCCACGTCGTAGATCCAGGCGCCCCCGTGCGCCCCCACCACGTGGTAGCGCGCGAGCACCTTGCCGCGCCGCTCCAGGTCCCGGCCGTAGTCGGGCATCCTCGCGATCGACCGCACCATGGGCTGCGACAGCAGGCCCAGGTCGATGGTCCACAGCACCAGGTACTTCATCGTCACCTCAGCAGATCCTGGGCAGCTGCTCGCCGATGGGGAGGTCGACCACCCGGGTGGCCCCGAAGCCGGTCCGGGCGACCACCATGCCGGGATGCTCCGCCACGCAGATGCCGATCACCGCGGCACCGGTCCCCAGCGGGTGCCGGCTCATGGCCTCCAGCACCGCGTCGGCGTCCTCGGGGGCGACGAACGCGACCAGCTTGCCCTCGTTGGCGACGTACAGCGGGTCGAGGCCCAGGAACGCGCACGCGTTGGTCACCACGTCCGGCACCGGGATCCGGCCCTCGTCCAGCTCCACGCCGACCTGGGAGGCCCGGGCGATCTCGTTGAGCGAGGTGCCCAGCCCGCCACGCGTCGGGTCCCGGAGCACGTGCACGTCGGGCGCGACCGCGAGCATCGCGGCCACCAGGCCGGACAACGGCGCGCAGTCGCTGAGCACCTCGGTGCCGAACTCGAGCCCCTCGCGGACGCTCATGATCGCGACCCCGTGCACGCCGATGTCGCCGCTGACGATCACCGCGTCGCCCACCCGGGCCCGGTGCGGCGCGATGTCGACCCCGTCAGGGACCAGCCCGACGCCGGCGGTGTTGATGTAGACACCGTCGCCGTGGCCGACGTCGACCACCTTCGTGTCACCGGTGACGACCGTGACACCCGCCGCTCGGGCCGCGGCACCGAGCCGCTCGGCGACCCGGCCCACCAGCGAGAGGTCGGTGCCCTCCTCGAGGATGAAGCCCGCGGAGAGGTACGCCGGGGTGGCGCCGCTCATCGCCAGGTCGTTGACGGTGCCGTTGACCGCGAGGTCGCCGATGCTGCCGCCCGGGAAGAACAACGGGCGGACCACGAACGAGTCGGTGGAGAACGCCAGCCGGGCGCCGCCGAGCTCGACCACCGCCGAGTCACCCAGCGCGTCGGGTGTCTCGTTCGCCAGGGCCGGGAGGAAGAGGTGCTCGATCAGCTCCGCCGACATGGCGCCGCCGCCGCCGTGCCCCATCACGACCGTGGGGCTGTCGCGGAGGGGCAGGGGACAGGTCCACCCCTCGACGTCCAGGCCGGTGTCGGCCAGCTGCTCAACCAACGGAGGTCACCGCCTCCTGCGCCGACCCGGACCGCTGGACGGGCATCTCCAGGCGGCGGTAGAGGTAGTACGCCGCGCAGGCGCCCTCGCTCGAGACCATGGTGGCGCCGAGCGGGTTCCGGGGCGTGCAGAGGGTGCCGAAGGCGGCGCACTCGTGAGGCTTGATCAGCCCCTGGAGCACCTCGCCGCTGCGGCACACCGTCGACTCGTGCGTGTCGATGCCGGTCACCGAGAACCGGTGCTCGGCGTCGTACGCCCGGTACGTCTCGGACAGCCGCCACCCGCTGGCCGGGATCATCCCGATCCCGCGCCAGGACCGGTCCACGACCTCGAAGACGTCCTCGAGCATCGCGATCGCCGTCGGGTTGCCGGACCGCTGGACCGCACGCGGGTAGGCGTTCTCGACCTCGTGGCGCCCCTCCTCGAGCTGGTGCACGGTGCGTCGGATCCCCTCGAGGATGTCGAGCGGCTCGAACCCGGTGACCACGATCGGCACCCCGAACCGCTCGGCGAGGGCGGGGTACTCGTCGGTGCCCATCACCGTGCACACGTGGCCGGCGGCGAGGAACGCCTGCACCCGGCAGACCGGGGACGTCATGATCGCCTCGATGGCGGGAGGCACCCGCACGTGGCTGACCAGCAGGCTGAAGTTCTGGATGCCGAGGCGGTGGGCCTGGTGGACGGTCATCGCGTTCGGGGGCGCGGTGGTCTCGAAGCCGATGCCGAAGAACACCACCTGCTTGTCGGGGTTCGCGCGCGCGACCTCCAGGGCGTCCATCGGCGAGTAGACGACCCGCACGTCGCCGCCGTCGCTCTTGACCCGGAACAGGTCGCGGTCGCTGCCGGGGACCCGGAGCATGTCCCCGAAGGAGCAGAAGATGACGTCCGGCCGGGCCGCGATCTCCAGGGCCTTGTCGATCATCTCGAGGGGGGTCACGCAGACCGGGCAGCCCGGGCCGTGGATCAGCTCGATCCCCTCGGGCAGCAGCTGGTCGAGTCCGTGGCGGATGATCGAGTGGGTCTGGCCGCCGCAGACCTCCATCATCGCCCACGGACGGGTCGTGGTCCGGTGGATGTCGTCGAGAATACGGCGCGCGAGCTCGGGGTCGCTGAACTCGTCGAGGTACTTCATGTCGTCACTTCCTTTCGGGTCCGGCCGCGGCCGGTTCGGCTGTCCCGACGGGGCGCGGCAGGCCGGCCTGGTCGGCGGCCCGGCCCCAGTGGTCGCCGAACTCGGCATCCAGCTCGCCCATCTGGCGGAACAGGTCGAGGGTGTCGAGGGCCGACTGCTCGTCGAGACGCTGCAGCGCGAACCCCACGTGGACGATCACGTAGTCGTTCACCGCGGTCTCGGGGACGTAGGCCAGGCACACCTCCTTGGTCACTCCTCCGAAGTCGACCTGCGCCATGGGGGTGTCGTCCTTCTCCCACACGGCCAGGACCTTCCCTGGCACTGCTAGACACATGGGTTCTCCGTTTCCGGCGGTCGCACCGCCTGGTGGTTGCCGAGGGGCGTCGCGCTGCGGTGGGCGTGGATCGCCACCTGGCCGAGCGCGAGGCCGGCGTCGGTCGGCGGCACCGACCGGTGGGTGAGCACGTGGAAGCCCGCCGCGCCGAGGCCGTCGCGGCACCACGCGGTGAGCACCGCGTTGACGAAGACGCCCCCGGAGAGGGTCACCTCGTCGATGCCGTGCCGGTCCCGGGCCAGCCGGGCGATGTCGGTCACCAGCCTCACCACGGCGCGGTGGAAGCGCGCCGAGACGACCGCCGGGTCGACCCCGCGGCGTACGTCGGCAGCCACCGCGGCGATGACCGGCGCGCACGGGACCGACCCGTCCCGGTCGGGCGCGGGGAAGGCGTACCGCTCGCCGTCCGCACCGGCCGTGCGGGCCAGCCCTTCGAGCTCGATGGCGGCCTGGGCCTCGTAGCCGGCCCGGTGGCAGACGCCGGCGAGGGAGGCGACCGCGTCGAAGAGGCGGCCCATGCTGGAGGTCGGCACGCAGCCGGAGCCGCGCTCGAGCATCCCCTCGAGCAGGCCGAGCTCGTCGGGGGAGCAGGTGGCCATGCTGGGCAGGTCGGCCGACCACGCCGTCCCGGCCGCCCGAAGGTGCGAGAGCGCCATCCGGCAGGGGTTGGCGACGGCCGCGTCGCCTCCCGGCAGCGGCACGTAGGCGAGGTGGGCCAGCCTGGTGAACGCGCGGTAGTCGGCCACCAGGAACTCGCCACCCCAGACCGCACCGTCCTCGCCGTACCCGGTGCCGTCGAACGCCACGCCGAGGACCGGGCGGGTCCCGTCGTGGCCGCGGTCGGCCAGGGTGGAGGCGACGTGGGCGTGGTGGTGCTGGACCAGCGACAGCGGCCGGCCCGCGGCGTGCGCGCCGGCCCAGCGGCGCGACCGGTAGCCCGGGTGCAGGTCGCTGGCCAGCGCCTGCGGCTCGATCCCGGTCAGCTCCTCGAGGTGCTGCTCGGCGGCCGCGAAGGCGCGCTGGGTGCGGTAGTCGTCCATGTCGCCGACGTGTCCCGAGAGCCAGGCGCGGCGCCCGGCGGCCAGGGCGAAGGTGTTCTTCAGGTCGCCGCCGACCGCCAGCACCGGCTCGGTGACGAACGGCAGGTGGACCGGCATCGGCGCGTAGCCGCGGGAGCGACGCACCGGGAGGGGGTGGCCGTCGATGACCCGCACCACCGAGTCGTCGCAGGGCACGTGGATCGGTCGGTCGTGGGTGAGCCAGGCGTCGGCCAGGTCCGCGAGGCGGATCTGTGCGTCGTCGTCATCGGTGACGATCGGCTCGCCGGCCACGTTCCCGCTCGTCATGACCAGGACGCGCGGTGCCGCGGCGTCGCCCGGCAGGCCGAGCAACAGGTGGTGCACCGGGGTGTAGGGCAGCATCACGCCGAGGTCGGGGTTGCCCGGGGCCACGTCGTCGGCGAGCGGCAGCCGGCCCCCGTCGTACGCCGGGTGGCGGCGCAGCAGCACGATCGGACGCTGGTGCCCCGCGAGCACCAGGCGCTCGACCTCGTCGAGGCGGGCCACCAGGGCCGCGACCTCCGGGGTCGCGACCATCACCGCGAACGGCTTGTCCCCGCGCCGCTTGCGCTTGCGGAGCATCGAGACGGCCGACGGTGACTCGGCGTCGCACGCGAGGTGGTAGCCGCCGAGCCCCTTGACCGCGAGGATCGCACCGTCGGCCAGCACACGCCGGGCGGCGGCGACGGCGGCGGCGGCGGCCCGGACGGGTCCTGCGGGTCCGAGCAGCCGCAGCCTCGGGCCGCAGTCCGGGCAGCAGATCGGCTGGGCGTGGAACCGCCGGTCCGACGGGTCGGCGTACTCGTCGGCGCACTGCCGGCAGAGGGGGAACCCCGCCATCGTGGTGGTGGGGCGGTCGTAGGGGAGGCCGGTGACGATCGTGTAGCGCGGCCCACAGTTGGTGCACGAGACGAACGGGTGCCGGTAGCGGCGGTTGCCCGGGTCGCTCAGCTCGGCCAGGCAGTCGTCGCAGGTGGCGACGTCGGGCGAGACGAAGGTGCGGCCGGAGCCGGCGAGGGAGTCACGGATCTCGAACCCGCTCCCGCCCAGCGCGTCGACCGGCTCGGTGACCACGTCCTCGACGTGCGCCAGCACCGGCGCGTCGCTGCGCACGCGCGCGGCGAACTCCTGCACCTCGGCGGCGCCGCCCTCCACCTCGACGACCACCCCCTCGGCGGTGTTCGCGACGAAGCCGGTCAGCCCGAGGCGGTGGGCCAGGGCGTGCACGAACGGGCGGAACCCGACCCCCTGCACCAGGCCACGCACCTCCACACGGAGGCGCATCCGTGTGGGAGGGACCAGCACCCCGTCGAGCATCTCACCACCATCCTGCGCGCCCCAACGCTTGGATGTCCGGTGGCGCAAGCCGCGCAGCTCGTGGTGGCTCGGGTCTGCCGGGCTGACCTGGCAGGTGAGGCTGCGCGGTCACTTTGGCTCCCTCGGTCGCGAGGCTACGCCGGGTGTGACCGGGATCACAAGAGGGTGGTGGCGGACCCTAGGGGCGTGCCCCAACCACCCGCGGACGGACCCTCGCAGGTCTACGCTGAGACCCCTCATACGACGGGAGTGCGTCATGTTCTGGTGGATCCTGATCGGCATCGCCGTGGTGCTGGCGCTGATGGCGTTCCTCGGCCGTCGCCGTGGCACCTCCGGCAAGGACTCGACCCGCAACATGGGCGACAACCTCCGCGAGGCCAGGCGCTCGAACGGCGCTCGCGGCGACATGTTCTGACCTCGCGCCCACCGACGAGGTGCGTCCGGGAGAGCCCGCTCAGCCGGTGACGTACGCCCGGTGCCAGCGGTCGATCTCGTCGTAGACCTGGCTGCGCACCGGCTCGCGGGACAGCACCACGTCGTGGCGCGCGCCCTCGATGCTGACCACGGTCACGTGCCGCCCCACGGACGTCGCCCAGCGGCGGATCTGCTCGACCTCCAGCACGATGTCGTGCCCGTGCACGTCGTCGCCCATCTCGGTCGGGAAGCTGGTCGACCCGGAGGTGAGCACCAGCACGGGGCAGCCCACCTCGATGCCGCGGTGCAGCTCGGCGTGGCCCGTGCGCACCGCGCGCAACCACCCGGCGTACACGGGCCAGCTCTCCACCGGCTTCCACTCGAGGTTGAAGTCGAACTCGCCCTCGTGGTCGCGGTGCAGGCTGCGCGCGTAGAAGCCGGTGACCTTGCGCGGGATCGGGCGCATCGGCTGGCGGGCGCCGACCTGCTTGATCACCTCGGTGCCGACGGTGCGCATCCAGATCGAGCCCTGCATGTCGAACCAGGGCGAGTTCAGCACCATGCCGGCCAGCCGAGGCTTGCGGTCCGCGGCCCACAGCGGCAGCGTCAGCCCGCCGGTGGAGTGCGCGGTCAGCACCACGTGCTCGTGGCCGTCGCGACCGGTCACCCTGGCCCACGCCTCGTCGATCTCGGCGTAGTAGTCGCGCAGGTCGGTGACGTAGTTGGGGGTGTGGTGCTCGCGGATCGAGCGGCCGTACTTGCGCAGGTCGATGGCGTAGAAGTCGTAGCCCTGCGCGTTCCACCACTCGGCGTACCCGGTCTGGAAGAAGTAGTCCGCGAAACCGTGCACGTGCAGCACCGCGCGCTTCGTCGGCTGGTCGGCGGGGCGACGGACCAGGGTGGCGTGCACCGGCCCTTCGGCGTCGTCGGGCAGGTCGATCGTCTCCACCGTGTACGGCGCGCCCAGGATGTCCGGCTCGTCGGTCATGCCCCGATCATCTCAGTCCCGGGGGCCACCGGTCCGCTGGGTGGCGAACTCCGAGGCGGCCCGGACGAGCCCGGCCAGCAGGCCGACGTCCACGGCGGTCTCGGGATGCCACTGCACGGCCACGCAGAAGCGGTCGCCGGGTCCCTCCATCGCCTCCAGCGTGCCGTCCTGGGCGCGGGCCGAGGCGGTGAAGCCGGGGAAGGTCTCGACCGACTGGTGGTGGTGACAGCTGACCGTGAGGCGCTCGCCCACCAGGCCGGCCAGCCGGGTGCCGGCCACCGTGGCCACCGTGATCTCGCCGAACTCGTCGCCGCCCGGGCTGTGCTCCTCGTGGTCCACGACGTCGGGCGTGTGCTGGTGCAGGGTGCCGCCCGCGTGCACAGCCATCAGCTGCATCCCGCGACACACACCCAGCACCGGCAGGCCGAGGGCGCCGGCTGCGTCCAGGAGGGCCACCTCCCAGGCATCGCGGTCAGGACGCCAGCTGCTGGTGCGCGGGTGTGGCTCGGCGCCGTACCGCTCCGGGTCGACGTCGGCACCGCCGGTGATCACCAGGCCGTCGAGGCGCGCCACCAGGGCATCGGCCGCACCGACCTGGGTCACCGGCGGCAACAGCACCGGAATGCCGCCGGTCGCCTCGACCGCGACCGCATAGGCGTGCGGCAGCACGTCCGCCGTCTGCTGCCAGACGCCCCAGGCGGCCTCTTCCCGGTAGGTGGTCAGGCCGATGAGCGGCGTGCTCACAGCGGGGTGACGTAGGCGCCGGAGATGCCCCCGTCGACGAGGAACGTGTTCGCGGTGATGAAGCTGGACTCGTCGGAGGCCAGGAACAGCACCGCGTTCGCCATCTCCACCGGCTCGGCGAACCGGCCCAGCGGGACATGGACCAGCCGTCGGGCCGCGCGCTCGGGGTCCTTGGCGAACAGCTCCTGCAGCAGCGGCGTGTTGACCGGTCCTGGGCAGAGCGCGTTCACGCGCACGCCCTGGCGGGCGAACTGCACACCGAGCTCGCGCGACATCGACAGCACGCCGCCCTTGGAGGCCGAGTAGGAGATCTGGGACGTCGCCGCGCCCATCACCGCGACGAACGAGGCGGTGTTGATGATCGACCCGGACCCCTGCTCGAGCATGTGCGGGAGGGCCGCCTTGCAGCACAGGTAGACGCTGGTCAGGTTCACCTCCTGCACCCGCCGCCACGCGTCGAGGTCGGTGTCCAGGATCGAGTCGTCCTCGGGCGGGGAGATGCCGGCGTTGTTGAACGCGATGTCGACCGAGCCGTAGGTGTCCTTCGCGGTCTGGAACAGCGCGTCGACCTGCTCCTTGTCGGTGACGTCGACCTTCACGAACGTCGCGAGGTCGGGGCCGCCGAGCTGGCCCACCAGCTCGTGGCCGCGTCGCTCGTCGATGTCGCCGATGACGACCCGCGCGCCCTCCTCGACGAAGCGCTGGACGGTGGCCAGCCCGATGCCTGAGCAGCCTCCGGTGACCACGGCGACCTTGCCCTGGATGCGTCCTGCCATGGTTGTTCCTCTTTCGGGTCAGTGGGCGATGAAGACGTTCTTCTCCTCGGTGAACGCGTTGGGTGCGTCCGGGCCGAGCTCGCGGCCGAGGCCGG
>JBEVFC010000161.1:0-8952 GCA_040512455.1 Nocardioides sp. | reverse complement strand
GAACTGCGCGGCGACCGCGTCGCGGACCCGGCGCTCGAGGTCGGCCTCGAACTCCTCGACGGTCTGCTTCTCGTCCTCGAGGTACTTCTCCATGGTGATGCCGGCGTACGCGAGCTGCTGCTCGACGTTCTGGCGGCGCGCGGTGAGCTCGTCGGCCACGATCGACTCGGGCAGCGGGATCTCGACCTGCTCGAGCAGCTTCTCGAGGACGGCGTCACGCGCGGCGGCAGCCTGCTCGAGGCGCTTGCCGCGGCCGAGACGTTCACGGACGTCGTCGGTCAGCTCGGCCACGGTGTCGAACTCCGAGGCCATCTGCGCGAAGTCGTCGTCGAGCTCGGGGAGCTCCTGCTCCTGGACCTGCGAGACCGCGACCGCGACCTCGACGTCCGCGCCCACGAGGTCGCCACCGACCAGCTGGGAGGTGAAGGTCTTCTCGTCGCCGGCACTCATGCCCGCGAGGGCCTCGTCGAGGCCGTCGAGCATGCCGCCGCGTCCGACCTGGTAGGACATGCCGCTGACCTCGGCGCCCTCGACGACCTCGCCGTCCTGGGTGGCCTTGAGGTCGAGCACCACGAAGTCGCCGTCGGCGGCCGGGCGCTCCACGTCGTTCAGCGTCGCGAAGCGCTCGCGCAGCGACTGGACCTGCTCCTCGACGTCGGTGTCAGTGACCTCGACGTCGTCGACCTCGGCCTCGATGCCGTCGTACGGCGGGAGGGTCACCTCGGGCTTGACGTCCACCTCGGCGGTGAACTCGAGCACGTCGTTGTCCTCGAACTTGGTGACCTCGATCTCGGGCTGCGCGAGCGGCTCGAGGCTGTTGCTCTGGAGGGCCTCCATGTACTTGGCCGGGATGACGTCGTTGATCGCCTCGTCGAGGACGGCGCCACGGCCGACCTGACGGTCGATGACCATCGGCGGGACCTTGCCGCGGCGGAAGCCGGGGATGTTGATCTGCTGGGCGATCTTCTTGTACGCCGCGTCGAGGCTCGGCTTGAGCTCCTCGAAGGGCACCTCGACGGTCAGCTTGGCCCGGGTCGGGCTCAAGGTCTCGACGGCGCTCTTCACAGGTTGTCTCCTCATGTCTCAGGATGTCTCAGGGTGGATGAAGCTGTCGGGGCGACAGGACTCGAACCTGCGGTCTCCTGCTCCCAAAGCAGGCGCGCTAGCCACTACGCTACGCCCCGCCAAGACGACCCGACCGTGTGCAGCCGGACCACTTGGAGCGGATGACGGGAATCGAACCCGCGTCATCAGTTTGGAAGACTGAGGCTCTACCATTGAGCTACATCCGCGCACCTTTTGTGCGGGTGTCATGGTGCCACACCCCCGCACGCCGCTCCCAATCAGGATCAGCGGTCGCTCAGCGCCGGTGCACCAGCAGCAGGGCCCGGTCGTCGCTCCGGTTGCCCACGGTGTCGATCAGTCGGCGGGCGCCGTTCTCGAAGCCCTGCTGGAGCAGCCGGTCGCTCTGACCGAGCATCCGGTCGATGCCGCTCTGGATGTCACGCCCCCGGGTCTCGACCATGCCGTCGGTGTAGAGCAGCACGGCGTCGCCGCGGTCCAGGCGGCCGAGGACCGGCAGGAACTCGGCGTCCTCGATGATCCCGAGCGCCGGTCCCTCGGACTCGTGGACCAGCCAGCGGCCGGAGCCGGCGCGCAGCTGGGCGGCCGGCGGGTGGCCGGCGGAGCGGATCTCGAAGTCGCCGGTATCCAGGTCGATCGAGATGTGGATCGCGGTCGCGAACCCCTCGATCCAGTGCTGGCGGAGGAGGTACTCGTTGGCGGCCGGCAGGAACTCGGCCGGCGGCAACGAGGTGAGCAGCCCGCCGAAGGCCCCGGTGAGGAGCAGCGCGCGGGTGCCCGCCTCCTCCCCCTTGCCGGACACGTCGCAGACGCAGAGCTCGAGGCGCTTGCCCCAGCCGGGTCGGGAGGCCACCACGAAGTCGCCGGCGAACGGCGTGCCACCGGCGGACCGCAGCGCGGACTCGGCGTACCAGCCGGGCGGCAGCGCGGGCAGCATGCCCTGGCTCATGATCTGGTCGCGCAGGTCGACCAGCATCGACTCGCCGATCGCACCGGCGACCCCGAGCCGCGAGCGCCGGAACGAGGTGAGCAGCACGATGAACCCGACCACGAAGATCACCCCCACCCCGAGCGCGACACGGGGCGTCAGCTCGATGCTGTCGCCGCTCGTGACGATGACCGCGAGGCCGGTCACGACGGCCAGGTTGAACACGACGAACCACGGCAGGTTCCGCGGGCCGAGCAGCAGGTGCGCCAGCACCATCGGCACGATCAGGAGCGTCATCGGCCAGAAGGTCGGCCACTTGGCGACCAGGGTGCCGAAGAGGGCCGTCAGCGCGACCAGGAAGACCAGCCAGTACGTCTCGACCGGGGTGGTCCCACGGCGCATCCGCGCCACCGAGCGTCTCAGGCGCCGACCGAGGGAGGGAGGGGTGGACCGGTTCATGTCTGCCTTCACGAGTGCGTAGCCCTGGATCGGAACCGCGGCTGGCAGCCCGGGCACCAGAACAAGTTTCGCCCCACGAGCACCTCCGTGCGTACCTTTTTGCCACACACGTGGCACGGCTGTCCGGTCCGACGGTAGACGTAGACCTCGCCGCCGTGGTCGTCACGGCGCGGTGGGCGGCCCATCGCCTCGGGTGTGTGCTGGGGTCGGACCGTGTCGATCCGGCCGGTGGCGACCCCCTCGGTCATCAGCTCGACCAGGTCGTCCCACACCGCGCGGAACTGGCCGCGGCGCAGTGTCTCCCCCGGCCGTAGCGGGTGCATCCGGTGCCGGAACAGCACCTCGGCCCGGTAGACGTTGCCGACCCCGGCGATCACCTCCTGGTCCATCAGCAGGTCGCCGATCGGCCGGTGGCTGCGGGAGATCCGCCGCCACGCCCGCTCGGGGTCCGCGTCGGCCCGCAGCGGGTCGGGTCCGAGCCTCGCGATGATCGCGTCGCGCTTCTCGGGGCCGATCAGGTCGCACTGGGTGGCGCCACGGAGGTCCGCGTACGACGCGGTGGCGGCGTCCGCCTGCGCGGCCGGGTCCCCGTCGACGGCGACCAGCCGGAGCCGGACCTGGCCGACCGGAGGCGGGACCGTGGCGGCGCCGGTGTGCACGTCGAAGGAGCCGATCAGCCCGAGGTGGACGTGCACGAAGCGCTCCCCGGCGAACTCCACGAAGAGGTGCTTGCCCGCCGAGTCGGCGCTCGCCACCGTCTCCCCGTCGAGCAGCCCGGCGTCGGCCGCGAACCTGCCCTGCGGGCTGCTCACCCGCACCGGTCGGCCGGCGAAGGCGGCGCTGAGCTCGTTCGCGAGCCGACGGAGGGTGTGCCCCTCAGGCATCCGCGTCCGAGGCACTGCCTCCGAGCAGCGCGGACTCCGGGAGCGGCGGCAGCTCGCGGGTGACCTCGTAGTCGCCGAGCATCCTGATCCGGCGGCTGTGCCGCTCCTCGTCGCTGAACGGGGTGGACAGGAACACCTCGACGAACCGGGTCATCTCGTCGACGCTGTGCATGCGGCCGCCGACCGCGACCACGTTGGCGTCGTTGTGCTGGCGGGCCAGCACCGCGGTCTCCTCGGACCAGACCAGAGCCGACCGGACGCCGATCACCTTGTTGGCCGCGATCTGCTCGCCGTTCCCGGAGCCCCCGATCACCACGCCGAGCGCCTCGACACCCTCCGCCTGGTCGGCGACGACGCCTTCCGCGGCCCGCAGGCAGAACACCGGGTAGTCGTCGAGGGCGTCGTAGACGAAGGGACCGTGGTCGACGGCCTCATGGCCGTTGTCGATGAGCCAGGTGAGGAGGTGGTCCTTGAGTTCGAGGCCGGCATGGTCGGAGCCGAGGTGCACGCGCATGGCCCAAAGTCTGGCAGACCCGGTCAGCGCGCCATCAGGGCGTCGAGCCCGACCGCGATCGCGGCCGCGACCCGGAAGTCGACGCGCTGGTCGGGCACCGCGACGTCGTACCGGTCGCCGATCGAGAACTGCCGGCTGCTGCTCAGCAGGGTGTTGCCCTGGGGGTCGGCGAAGTCGAAGTGCACCGGCAGGAACGAGAAGTCGGTGAACCGCCGCAGCAGCGCGACCATCTGGTTGCGCTCCTGACCGGTGCCGACGTACCCCGGGCCCTCGACGTGGAAGGTGGAGCGCAGCAGCGAGGCGCCGAAGTCCTTCCGGAAGAAGCCGATCGGCTCACCCTGCTCGTCGGTGATGTCGTAGCCGGCGTTGAGGTCGAGCTTGCGGCGGGCCTTGAAGCCGAACACCGGGCGGGTCTTGGACTCGTCGGTGAAGAAGGTGACCTGCTCCTTGAACGCCATCCGCTTCTGCTCGGCCAGCGCCAGCAGCGGGCCCTGGCTCCCGTCCGGGTTGCTGGTGAAGATCTGGTACCGGTTCACCATCATCGTGATCTTCTGTCGGACGACGAACTGGGGCACGTACATGGCTGCGGTCATGCGGGTCACCGTTCCACGCACCCGGTCGCGCAAACCCGGCGGGGGCGAGAGATGGGTCTCGTGTCAGATACACCGTTGAACCGCTTCATATCGAGTCCACAGGATTCCCTGAGGGTTGTGTCAGGTTCGCGCGGTGAACTAGTCGCATGGACAACACGACCCCGCAGCCCCCCGCCGCACCCCAGCCGCCGTACTACGGTCCCCCGGCGTACTTCGCCCCGCCCCCGGCGCCGCGCCACCGCGGCTCCCGGTGGCGCTGGGGACTGGCCGGCGGGATCGCGGGCGGCCTCCTGGCCGCCGCGGTGGCGGTGCCGGTGACCCTCCAGCTCGCCGACCAGGGCAGCACCAGCAGCGCAGCGGCCGGGGCGCCCTCGGCCGGCAACGGGGTGCTGCCGGGCAACCTTCCCGGCACCCTGCCCGGCGGCTCGGACGGCTCCGGCGGGCTCGGCGGCTCGGACGGCTCCGGTGGGTTCGGCGCCCTGCCGGGCGCGGACACCCAGGCCTCCGGCACCGCGGCCACCGAGGCGCAGTCCAAGGGAGTCCTCCTGGTGGCCTCCGAGCTCACCAACGGCTCCGGCGCCGGCACCGCGATGGTGCTGGACTCCTCAGGCCTGGCCCTGACGAACTACCACGTGGTCGAGAACTCCACCCAGATCCGGGCCACGGTCGCCTCGACCGGCGTGACGTACGACGCCACCGTGGTCGGCTTCGACAAGAAGGCCGACGTGGCGCTGATCAAGCTGGCCGACGCCTCCGGCCTGGACACCGTCACCCTGGACAAGGACGGCACCGCCGTCGGCGACGCCGTGACCGGGGTGGGCAACGCCCTCGGCCAGCGCCGGCTGCTCGCCGCCTCCGGCAAGATCACCGCCGAGGACCAGTCGATCACCACCAACGAGGGCGCCGGCTCCGGCGTGGCCACCGAGGCCCTGACCGGGCTGATCGAGACCAACGCCGCCGTGGTGCCGGGCTACAGCGGTGGCCCCATGTACGACGCCGAGGGCGAGGTCGTCGGCATCAGCACCGCCGCCTCCAGCACCAACGGGTCCGCGGCCGCCGCCAGCAGCTCGGGTGCCGACAGCTTCGCGGTCCCGATCGGCGACGCGATGTCGGTCGTCGACCAGATCGAGGCCGGCAACGAGTCCGGTGACATCCAGATCGGCCCCTCGCCGTACCTCGGGATCGGCGCAGCCGACGGCACCAACGGTGTCGCGGTCGAGCAGGTCGAGGCCGGCACGGGTGCGGCGGAGGCCGGGCTGACGCTGGGCGACACGATCACCGCGGTGGACGGCACCAAGGTCGCGACGGCGGACGCCCTCGTGGCTGAGCTCGGCGACCACGAGCCCGGCGACAGCGTGAAGCTCACCTGGACCAGCCAGGACGGCTCCTCGCACGAGGCGACCATCACCCTCGGCGAGAGCCCGGTCAACTAGCGTCCTTGTCCCCGCGAGTTGTCCGGGTGTTCGACCCGGTCCGGCATCGGCCGGGCCGGGTCGACCTGTTCACCTCGCGAAGAGCAGCTCGCCGAGCAGCAGCACCGCGATCAGGATGATCACCGCGCTGATCCACTTCCGGACCGTGCCGGTCAGCGGTTCGTGACGGCCGTGCCAGCGGAGGTCGTCGAGTGCCTGGATCACCATCACGACGGCGAACAGCCCGAAGCCCGCCGCGGACAGCCAGTCACGGTCGGCGAGGTTGACCAGGCTGACGGCGCCGATGAGCACAGCGAGCAGCGCCGCCACCCGGCCGTTGACCCAGGAGAACGGGGTCGGGGTCTCGTCCTCAGCCACGGTGGGACCTCAGGAACGACGCGATCTGCAGGGTCAGCGGCTCCGCGGCGTCGAACACGTCCGCGTGCCGCCAGAAGCCGTGCACCTGGCCGAGGTAGCGGGTACCGACCACCCGCACCCCCTCCTCCGCGAGCCGCTGGGCGAGGTGCTCGCCCTCGTCGCGGAGCGGGTCGTGCTCGGCGGTGACGACCAGCGTCGGTGGCAGGGTGCCGAGCCGGTCGGACAGCAGCGGCGCGAGGTCCGGGTCGGTCAGGTCGGCCGGGGACGCGGCGTACTGCTGCCAGTACCACGCCGCCTCCTCGGGTCCGAAGCCGTCGGCCGCGGTCGTGTAGGAGGCGAACGAGGCGGTCGGGTCGAGGAACGGATAGGTCAGCGCGATCGCCGCGAACCGGCCCGGGTGCCGCAGCGCGGCGACCAGGGCGAGGTTGGCGCCGGCGCTGTCACCGTGCAGGTACGTCGGCCCGGCGGCGCTCCGGGCCAGCCAGCCCAGGGCGGCGTCGACGTCGTCGAGGGCCGCCGGGAAGCGGTGCTCGGGCGGCCTCCGGTAGTCGACGCTGAGCACGCTGAGCCCGGCCCGGTTCGCAAGCAGCCGGGCGGCGGCGTCGTGCACGTCGATGTCGTTGAAGACGAACCCGCCGCCGTGAAGGTGCACGATCGTGCCGTCGAGCGCTCCCTCGGGCCGGTAGAGCCGGCAGCGCACCCCGTCGGCGTCGACGTCGGTCACCTCGGCGACGTCCTCCCGCGGCAGGGCCAGCGCGGCCTCGCGGTCCCGTTGCCGCACGTCGGCGATGTCGTAGCCGGGCGTCCAGACCGGCGGGACGGCAGCGGCCCCCTCGACGGCGGCGCGGGCCTGGGGGTGCAGCACCATCACCGACTCCTCGCGGTCATGCGTTCACCCGGGCGAGCTCCTCGTCGACGACCGCGGTGTCGAGCTTGGTGAACACCGGTGTCGGCTTCTCGACCTTGGTGCCGGGAACGATCGGCCGCGACGCCCACGCGGGCGTGCTGCTGTAGTCACCGGTGATCACGGGGTACGGGCCGAGGCCGGCACCCTGGTCGGGGTCGAGGTCCTCGACGTGCTCCACGTGCGGCATCGGCACCAGGTCGCCCTCGCCGCCGAAGACCCGGTGCACCTTGTTGGCGGAGTGCGGGAGGAACGGCGACAGCAGCGTGTTGCAGTCGACCACGCACTGGGCGGCGACGTGCAGCACGGTGGCGAGGCGGTCGCGCTGGGCCTCGTCCTTCATCTTGTAGGGCTCGGTCACGGTGAGGTACTTGTTCACCTCGCCGACGACCCGCATCGCCTCGGCGACCGCGGAGCGCAGCCGGTGCCGGCCGATCAGGTCACCGACCATGTCGAAGCCGCTGCTCACGGCTTCGAGGACGGCCTCGTCGACCGGCTCGAGGGCGTGGGCGGGCGGCAGCTCGCCGAAGCTCTTGGAGATCATCGTGGCGGTGCGGTTGACCAGGTTGCCCCACCCGGCGACCAGCTCGGAGTTGTTGCGGGTGACGAAGTCCGACCAGGTGAACGCGGCGTCGGACGTCTCGGGCCCGGCCGCGCAGATGTAGTAGCGCAGGGCGTCAGGACCGTAGCGGGCCAGGAAGTCGCCGACGTACAGCACGTGGCCGCGGCTGGAGGAGAACTGCTGGTCACCCATCGTGAGGTACTCCGAGGAGACCACCTCGGTGGGCAGGTTCAGGTCGCCGTACTCCCCCGGCTCGCCGCCGCGGGCGCCGCGGCCGTCGTAGGCCAGCAGCTCGGCCGGCCAGATCTGGGAGTGGAAGACGATGTTGTCCTTGCCCATGAAGTAGTACGCCAGGGCCTCGGGGTCGTTCCACCAGGCGCGCCAGGCGTCGGGGTCGCCGGTACGGCGGGCCCACTCGATGCTCGCGGAGAGGTACCCGATGACGGCGTCGAACCAGACGTAGAGACGCTTGGTCGGCTGGTCCTCCCAGCCCGGCACCGGGATGCCCCAGTCGATGTCGCGGGTCATCGCCCGCGGCCGGATCTCCTTGAGGATGTTCTGGGAGAACTTGATGACGTTGGGACGCCAGGTGCCCGACGCCTCCCGCTCGTCGAGCCACTCCCCGAGGGCGTCGGCCAGCGCCGGCAGGTCGAGGAAGTAGTGCTGGGTCTCGACGAAGCTCGGGGTCTCCCCGTTGATCTTCGAGCGCGGGTTGATCAGGTCGGTCGCGTCGAGCTGGTTGCCGCAGTTGTCGCACTGGTCGCCGCGCGCCTCGCCGTACCCGCAGATCGGGCAGGTGCCCTCGATGTAGCGGTCCGGGAGCGTGCGACCCGTCGACGGGCTGATCGCAGCCTGCGCGGTCTGCTCGACCATGTAGCCGTTGCGCTGCACCGTGCGGAACATCTCCTGCACCGTCAGGTAGTGGTTGCCGGTCGTGGTGCGGGTGAACAGGTCGTAGGACAGCCCGAGGTCGAGCAGGTCCTGGACGATGACGGCGTTGTTCTTGTCCGCCAGGTCACGCGCGCTGACGCCCGCCTTGTCGGCGGCGACCAGGATCGGCGTGCCGTGCTCGTCGGTACCCGACACCATCAGGACGTCGTGACCGGCCATCCGCATGTAGCGGCTGAACACGTCGGAGGGCACACCGAAACCGGCCACGTGGCCGATGTGGCGCGGGCCGTTGGCGTACGGCCAGGCGACGGCGGACAGGACATGGGTCATGGGGTGATCCTAGG
>JBEVFC010000152.1:0-13697 GCA_040512455.1 Nocardioides sp. | reverse complement strand
CGTGCGGGGCCGCGTCCCCGGCTGCGTGCGGTGCCGCTCGATCACGCCCCGGACGCTACCAGCGGGTGGGGCCAAGCCGGGCGCGCCCACGGCATCGGGATGCCGGAACCCGCGAGCTGGGTGCTGAGACGGTTGCCGGGGCAGCCACCTGAGCAGCCGACTCCGGGTCAGAGCAGGCCGGTGCGCTTCTCGATGGCGAACGCGACGGGCTTGGTGACCGAGGCGAAGAAGTCGTTGCCCTTGTCGTCGACGACGACGAAGGCCGGGAAGTCCTCGACCTCGATCCTCCAGATCGCCTCCATGCCCAGCTCGGGGTACTCGAGCACCTCCACGCTCTTGATGCAGTCCTGGGCCAGCCGCGCGGCCGGGCCGCCGATCGACCCGAGGTAGAACCCACCGTGCGCCTTGCAGGCGTCGGTGACCTGCTGGCTGCGGTTGCCCTTGGCGAGCATCACCATCGAGCCGCCGGCGGCCTGGAACTGGTTGACGTAGGAGTCCATCCGGCCGGCCGTCGTCGGCCCGAACGAGCCCGACGCGTAGCCCTCAGGCGTCTTGGCCGGGCCGGCGTAGTAGACCGGGTGGTCCTTGAGGTACTGCGGCATCTCCTCGCCGGCGTCGAGGCGCTCCTTGATCTTGGCGTGCGCGATGTCGCGGGCCACCACCAGCGGGCCGGTCAGCGACAGCCGGGTCTTCACCGGGTGCTTGCTGAGCTCCGCGAGGATGTCGGCCATCGGCTGGGTGAGGTCGATCTTCACCACGTCGCCGGACTCCGCGAGGTGCTGGGTCTCGGTGTCGGGGAGGTAGTGCGCCGGTTCGGTCTCGAGCTGCTCGAGGAAGACCCCCTCGGCGGTGATCTTGCCGAGCGCCTGCCGGTCGGCCGAGCACGAGACCGCGATCGCGACCGGGCACGAGGCGCCGTGGCGGGGGAGCCGCACCACGCGGACGTCGTGGCAGAAGTACTTGCCGCCGAACTGCGCACCGATCCCGAAGGACTGGGTCAGCTTGAAGACCTCCTCCTCCAGCTCGACGTCGCGGAACCCGTGGGCGCTCATCGTGCCCGACGTCGGCAGGTTGTCGAGGTAGTGGGCGCTGGCGTACTTCGCGGTCTTCAGCGCGAACTCCGCGCTGGTGCCGCCGATCACCACGGCCAGGTGGTACGGCGGGCAGGCGGCGGTGCCGAGCGAGCGGATCTTCTCGTCGAGGAACTCCAGCATCCGCGTGGGGTTCAGGACGGCCTTGGTCTCCTGGAACAGGAACGACTTGTTCGCCGAGCCGCCGCCCTTGGCCATGAAGAGGAACTTGTACTCCGGCTTCCCGTCCTTAGACGGGGTGGAGTAGAGCTCGATCTGGGCGGGCAGGTTGGTGCCGGTGTTCTTCTCCTCCCACATCGTCAGCGGCGCGAGCTGGGAGTAGCGCAGGTTGAGCCTGGTGTAGGCGTCGTAGACGCCGCGGCTGATCGCCTCGCCGTCGTCGATGCCGGTGAGCACGCCCTCGGACTTCTTGCCCATCACGATCGCGGTGCCGGTGTCCTGGCACATCGGCAGTACCCCACCGGCGGAGATGTTCACGTTCTTGAGCAGGTCCAGCGCCACGAAGCGGTCGTTCCCCGACGACTCCGGGTCGTCGATGATCTTGCGCAGCTGGGCCAGGTGCGCGGGCCGCAGGTAGTGGCTGATGTCGCGCATCGCCTCGCTGGTCAGCCGCTCGATCGCCTCGGGCGAGACGCGAAGGAAGGTCTGCCCGTCCGCCTCGAACGTGGAGACGCCTTCGGTCGTCACGAGGCGGTACGGCGTCTCGTCGGCGCCGGTCGGCAGGAGGTCGGAGTATCGGAACTCGGGCTCAGTGCTCACGACTCGCAGATTACGCCGGTCGCGCTCCCCCCGAGGACCCGGGCATAGTCGGGATCGCGCCGGTGTTGTCGTCAGCGTGCGCGTCCACGAGTCGATCGTCATCGGAGCAGGCCAGGCCGGCCTCGCCTCGTCGTACCACCTCGCCCGGCGCGGCATCGACCACCTCGTCCTCGACGCCGACGCCACACCCGGCGGTGCCTGGCAGCACCGCTGGGACTCGTTGACCATGGACGACGTGCACGGCATCGCCGACCTGCCGGGCGCTCCTGCGCCGGGGCGCGACGAGGCTCGTGCCAACCTGGTGCTGCCCGGCTGGTTCGCGGCGTACGAGCGCGAGCACGCCCTGCCGGTCGTCCGCCCGGTGGTGGTCGACCGGGTGACCAGCGACGGAGAGCTGCTCGTCGTGCACGCGGGGGAGCGCACGTGGACCACGCGCACGATCGTCAACGCGACGGGCACCTGGACGCGGCCGTTCGTCCCGCACTACCCGGGCACCGGGACCTTCCACGGCGAGCAGCTGCACACCGTCGACTACCCGGGTGCCGAGCACTTCCGGGGCCGCCGGGTGGTGGTGGTCGGCGGCGGCGCCTCGGCCGTCCAGCTGCTCGGCGAGATCGCCCCGGTCACCGACACCCTCTGGGTGACGCGCCGGCCCCCGGTCTGGCGGTCGGGGGACTTCGACCGCGAGGCGGGCCGGGCCGCGGTCGCCCTCGTGGCGGAGCGGGTACGGCGCGGACTGCCGCCGGCCAGCGTGGTGAGCGTCACCGGCCTCGCGCTCCGGGAGCAGGAGCACCAGGCGGAGCTTCTCGGTGCCTACGCGCGGCGCCCGATGTTCGACCGCGTCGAGCCGGACGGGGTTCGATGGGCCGACGGCTCGTTCGAGGCGGTGGACGTGATCCTCTGGGCCACCGGATTCCGGCCGGCGGTCACGCACCTGGGACCGCTGCACCTGCGCTCCGTCCACGGCGGGATCCAGCTCGACGGCACCACCGCGGTGGCCGATCCCCGGGTCCAGCTCGTCGGCTACGGCCCGTCCGCGAGCACCATCGGCGCCAACCGGGCCGGCCGTGCGGCCGCGATCGCGGTGGCACGGCAGGTGGGCGACCGGGCCGCCTGACGTCGGCCCGGTCAGCGGGGACGCGGTGCCCGCGCCAGCGTCTCGGCGATGGCGGCCGAGAGGGGCACGTGCTCACGGGCGTCGCGGGTGGCTCGCGTCAGCAGTCGCAGCGCGATCGTCCCCTGGCCGGCGGCGAGGGCGACCTGGGCTCCGCGCCACCGGCAGTACGCCGCATCGTGAGGGCGGCCGATCCGGTCCCAGCGGCCGGCGGCGACCCCCCACAGCTCCACAGTGGACCGGCCCACCAGGCGCGCCGTCTCTGCGGCCCAGGCCGCGGAATGGGCCGCGCGTGAGGCGAACGCCGGTGAGGGCTCGAACGGGTCGTGGCGCGTGTCTCCCAGCAGCGACTGGAGGAGCGCGAGCCGCTCCCGCCGTGCTCCCACATCCCCTCCGTCCGCGCTGGCGACATCGCTGGCCGCCCGGGCGGCCAGCACCAGGACGCCGCCCGTCTGAATGGACGCCTCGGTGGCCACGGCGTCGCGCAGCACCGACACCGTTCGGTCGAGGGCAACATCGGGACGACCGCACCACAGGTCTGCTTCCGAGATGCCCTCGGTGAACTCGAGCAGGTTCGAGAGGATCGGGTCGGGGATCCTCGCCAGGAGGTCGAAGCGGGCCAGTGCCTGCGCGCGGCGACCGCGGACCATGTCCAGGTAGGCCCGCTGGAATTGAACAGCTGCGTCCTCGTGCCTGGGCTCATCGAACGCGGTGACCGGATCGATGATCTCCGCCGCACGCCTGATCTGCCCGGCCAGTCGGAGGGCGAACGCCACGTTGCCGCGGACCACGTGGGCGGGGTAGGTCTCGATCCCCCAGGTCGCTGCGGCCTCCAGCCCCGGGAGGCCAGCCTTGACCACCTCATCGCCCACTCGACCTGCCAACAGGAGGATGTAGGTCGCGGTGACCGCCAGGTGGATGTCGCCTCCCGGATCGGGGGTGGGCATGTCCATCCGGCCGGCCTCATCGAGGTGCGCCAGGGCTTCCTCCACATCGCCCTCGTCGGCGTCGTGGAGGGACTGCTGGATCAGGAGGCCGCGGTACACCTGCGGGGCGTCGAGGCTGGCGCAGACCTCCAGGGCTCGCGCCGAGCAGACCCGTGCCTCGTCGTACCGGCCGAGCATGTCCAGCAAGGTGTCGCGCTCACTCCAAGCCCGCACGAGGCCGACGGAGGGTTCGTCAGAATCCAGGATCGCGATCGCCCGGTCGACGAGTCCCACGCCGCGTGCCGGGTCGCCGAGCCACCCGCTGATGGCGGCCGCCCGGCGGTAGGTCTCGGCCGCGTCCACGCCCATCACGTCTGCGAGATCCTGCATGCCTTCCTGTGCGACCTCCCAGGCGGACACCACGTCGGTGAAGAGCATGGCGTCCATCGCGGCGAGATACGCGTCGCGCTTGCGGACGGGTGGTGTCCCGAGGGAGCCCCCGTCGACCGGCCAGATCGCGAGGGCCCTACGCCACTGCTCGGCTGCCTGGGCCACGGCAAACCGTTCTCCGGCCGCCTGCGCGGCGCGAACCCGCCACCCGACCTCCTCGGCAGGGTCCTCGGCGCGACGCCAGTGCTCGGCGACCTCGGCAGGCGACGGGTCGGTGGACCTGGCGAGAGCGAGGGCGATCCGGCGGTGCTCGTCGGCGAGCTCGAGTGCGACGAGCCGTCGGCGGATCGCCTCTGCCAGCAGGGGGTGCCGGAGATCCACGTGGTGCCCGGCCGCGGAGCGCAGCAGGTTGCGGGCGCCCAGCTCGTGAAGGGCTCCTGTGAGCTCCCTCGATCCGAGTCCCGTCACGTCGGCGAGGAGGACATCGGAGAGGGAGCGGTCGGCGACCCCCAGGGCGCGGGCGACCCCCCACGCCTGTTCGTCGAGCCCGGAGAGCCGCTGGTCGAGCAGCTCGCCGAGACGCCGGGGCAGCTCCTCCGCGTCGTCGAGCCCGGTCAGCTGCTCGGTGAACAGCGGCTGGCCCTGGCTGCGGTGGTGGATGCGGTCGACCAGGTCCGGGTCGGCCGGGCCGGTCACCAGCAGGCCGACCTGCTCGGCGGTCTCCGCCCGGCTCAACGGTTTCAGGTCCAGGGTCGCGCAGGTCGGCAACCGCTGCACGCGTGTCCACCACTCCGCAGTGGGCTCGGGCGTCGTCGGGTCGTGGAGGCGCCAGGTGCCCAGGACGGGCACGGCTACCCGGCCGGCCAGCAGGTGCTCGACGAGGTCGAGGGTCGCGGAGTCGGCCCAGTGCAGATCCTCCAGGAGCACCGCCAACGGACGGAGCGATGCCAGGGCGGACAGCGTCGCCTCGATAGCGCCGAACAGACGCTGCCGGGCCCACTCGTCGTCCGGAGCGATCGGGGCGCCGAGCGCCAGGTCGAGCTCCGGCAGGACTCGGCTCAGCGAGCCCGCGACGTACGGCGCGCAGTCGGCGACCGCTTCCTTGACCCACTGGCCGTCGTCGACGTCGTACGCCGCCCGCAGCGCGTCGGCCACCGGCAGCAGGGGCACCTGGGACGAGAGCGGGAGGCAGGAGCCGGCGGCGACGAACGTCGAGCCTGCGGCGAGCGTGCTCGCTGCGCCCACCAGCCGGGTCTTGCCCATCCCGGCCTCACCGGTGACCGCCAGAAGGCCGGTGCCTCCCTCGAGGTGACGCCGTACCACCCGGAGCTCATGTTGACGGCCGGCGATGAGTAGGTGCGCCGGTGCCGACGCGGCGTCGGGCGCGCTCGCGGCCAGCCAGAGGCGCCGGAACTGCGCGACGTCACCGTCCATCGCCTCGACCACGACCTCGATCACCCCCCAGGTCGGGAGCCGAGCGGAGGAGAAGACCTTCGAGATCGTCGTGTGGCTGCACCCGGCCGCCCCGGCCAGCACCCGCAGGCTCGGCCAGCCCGCCCGGTGGTGCAGGTGATGGAGGGCGTCGACGAGGTCCCGCTGGCTTCCCGGCGGGATCTCCGGACGAGGCAGACCGCCCACACGACCTCCCGACAGACGCGACCCGCGTCCAGCGTCCCGCGTCCGGGCCCGGCTGTCACGTGCTGTCAACCATCGTCAACCACCTCTCCGGCGGCCGGACGCTGAGGCTCCAACCTCAGAGACGGGAGCAGGACCATGAACATAAAGGACAGCAGCAGGCACGGCCTGACCTGCGGCCTCGCGTCGATCCTCGTGGCGGGCGGAAGCGTGTTCTTCGCCTCCGCAGCCGTGGCGGACCAGGCGTGCGGAGACGGCGGCACGACCGCGACGTACACCGGCACCGGGTACGACAGGGACGACTACGTCGCCCTCCGCAAGGACGCGATGTCCCGGGCCTGGGCGCACGTGGGCTGACGCCCTCCATCAGGACCGTCGGCAGGCGAGCCGCGACCTCCCGGGGACGCGGCTCTCCTGTCGTGCCCTCGGGCGGTTTCGGACTGCTAGGTGGCGCCGCCGAGGAGGTGGAACGCCGCGAACGCGCCGGCTGCCGCGCCGCCGTAGCAGAGCACGGCCACCAGGCCCGTGTGCTTCACCTGAAGGCCGTCGTAGAGCGTGTACCGGAACCGGTGGGCGGCATGGACGAGCATCAGCACGAACATGCCGAAGAGGACGAGGAAGGTGACCGGGTGACCGACGACCGCGGCCAGGTGGTCGTGCTCCGGCGGGTCGATCCATCCCAGGGGGAAGGCGAGCGCGAACAGGAACGCCAGGATCGGCATGAACATCGCCGCGGTCACCCCGCCACCGCTGAACGCCAGCCACACCAGCGGCTCGATGCGACGCTTGGTCGTGAGCGGGGGCCGCGGGCGCGGCATCGTGGGGGTCCTCATCGGGTCACCAGCCAGTAGACGAACGCGGACACCACGGCGAGACCGAGGTACTGCGCCCCGATGATCGCCGCGGCGGGGACCCGGTGACCGCGCACCGCCACGACCATCGCCTGCGGCGTGAGCAGGAACCAGGTCGCCGTGTGCAGCAGCACGAACACGAACGCCACCACGTTGATCGCGACCAGCCAGGGGGACGCGGCCGCGTCGAGGAAGTCCTCGTACGCCGCCTCGCCGCGGCCCACCGCCCGGACGAACAGCAGCAGGTACAGCACGAACCAGGCGATGAAGATGCTGCTGAGCTCGCGCATCACGAACAGGAAGTAGCTGCGCCGGCGGGTCCACCACCAGACCGACATCGGCCGCCGATAGGTCAGGTCGTCGGCGACGTGCCGGCTCATCGGAACGCCCGGGGCAGCAGGAACATCTTGACCGACTCCTGGGCGGCCTTCAGCTTGTAGCGCTGGATGGCCCCGGCGGGGTCCACGTGCTTGGGGCAGACCCTCGTGCACTCGCCCACGAACGTGCACCCCCAGACGCCCTCGTGCTCGATCAGCACGTCGAGCCGCTCACGGGCGCCCTGGTCGCGGGAGTCCAGGTCGTAGCGCTCGGCCAGCGCGATCGCGGCCGGGCCGACGAAATCGGGATCGAGGCCGTAGACCGGGCAGGCGGCGTAGCAGAGCATGCAGTTGATGCACATGCTGAACTGCTTGTAGGCGTCGAGCTCCTCGGGCGTCTGGAGGTACTCGCCGTCGTCGACCGACTTCTCCTCGTCGCGGATGATCCACGGCTTGACCCGGGGCAGCTTCGCCATGAAGTCCCCGATGTCGACGACCAGGTCGCGGACGATCGGGAAGTTCCCCAGCGGCTCGACCGTCACCGGTCCGGGCGCGTAGTCGCTGAGGAAGGTGGCGCAGGTGAGGCGGGGTTCCCCGTTGACGTTCATGCCGCAGCTGCCGCAGATGCCCATGCGGCAGGACCACCGGAACGCCAGCGTGGTGTCGACCTCGTTCTTGACGTGGTTCAGCCCGTCGAGGACCGTCCACTCCTTGCGCAGCGGCACGTCGTACTCCTGCCACCCCGGCACCGTGTCCTTGTCAGGGCGGTACCGCGTCACCTGCAGGCGGATGTTCTCGTCCATGTCTCACCTCCCGTAGACCCGTTCCCCGGGTGCCCACCGGGTGACCGTCACCGGCAACCGCCTCACCAGCGGCCCGTCCTCGTCGCGGTAGGCCAGGTGGTGGGTCAGGAACCGCTCGTCGTCGCGCGCGGGGTGGTCGGTGCGCTGGTGCGCGCCCCGCGACTCCTCCCGCTGGAGCCCGGACGCGAGGATGCACTCGGCGATGTCGAGCATGTTGGCGACCTCGAGCGCGGCCACCAGCTCGGTGTTCCAGGTCCGGCTGGTGTCCCGGACGCCGACCCGTGTCACCCGCTCCTGCAGACCCCGGAGGACGTCGATCCCCTTCGTCATGGCCGTTCCGTTGCGATAGATCCCGGCGGCCGCCTCCATGGTCTCCTGCATCTCCCCGCGGATGGCCGCGACGGAGTCGGTCCGCGGCGGCGAGCCCATCACGTCCCGCTCGATCCGGCGCACCTCGTCGGCCACCTGGGCGGCGATCGTGGCCGGCGGCCCGGGAGCCGTCGCGGCGTACTCGGCGGCGGCCCGGCCGGCGCGGGCCCCGAACACGAGGCACTCCGGCAGCGAGTTGGAGCCGAGCCGGTTGGCGCCGTTGATGGTGACGCAGGCGGTCTCGCCGGCGGCGAACAGCCCGGCCAGCGGGGTCGCGCCGTCGATGTCCGTGTGGACCCCGCCCATCATGTAGTGGACGACGGGACGGACCGGGATCAGGTCCGTCACGGGGTCGATGCGCTCGTACTTCAGGCACAGCTCGCGCACGAACGGCAGCCGGCTGTCGATCAGCTTCGCGCCGAGGTGCCGGAGGTCGAGGTGCACGACCGAGCCGTACGGCGAGTCGATGGTCCGGCCCTTCTCCTCCTCGTGGACGAACGCCTGCGAGAGCCGGTCGCGCGGCCCGAGCTCCATGCTGCGCAGCTCGGGCGTCGGCGTGGGCGTCCCCAGGTCGTAGTCCTGGAGGTAGCGGTAGCCGTCCTTGTTGACGAGCCAGGCGCCCTCGGCGCGGGTGGCCTCGGTGATCAGGATCCCGGTGAACGGCAGCCCCGTCGGGTGGTACTGCACGAACTCCATGTCCTTGAGCGGGGCGCCCGCGCGGTAGGCCAGGGCCATGCCGTCGCCGGTGTTGATGTTCGCGTTCGTGGTGAACGGGAACACCTTGCCGCAGCCACCCGTGGCCAGCACCACCGCCTTGGCGGTGATCGCCTGCACCCGGCCGGTGTTGAGCTCGACGGCCACCACGCCGTGCACCCGGCCGTCGTCCACGAGCAGCCGGGTCACGAGCCACTCGTCGTACCGGACCACCTCGTCGTACTTCAGCGAGGTCTGGAAGAGCGCGTGCAGCATGTGGAAGCCGGTCTTGTCCGCGGCGTACCAGGTGCGCATCTTCTTCATGCCGCCGAAGGCGCGGACCGCCACGTGGCCGTCCGGCTGCCGGCTCCACGGGCAGCCCCAGTGCTCGAGCCGGAGCAGCTCCCGGGGCGCCTCGTGGACGAACGCCTCGATCGCGTCCTGGTCGCCGAGCCAGTCGCTGCCGGAGATGGTGTCGTAGATGTGCTCGTCGATGCTGTCGTCCGCCGCGATCACCCCGGCCGCCCCGCCCTCGGCCGACACCGTGTGGCTGCGCATGGGGTAGACCTTCGACACCACGGCGACCCGGAGGCCCGGGTCGGTCTCCGCGATGGCGATGGCGGCGCGCAGGCCCGCGGCACCACCCCCGACCAGCAGTACGTCGTGCGCGGCGACCACCTGGCCGTCACTCACCCCGCAGCTCCTCGTCCACCAGCACCTTGCCGTGGTGGTTCACGACCATGAGGTGGACGCTGCCGTCGTGGAACTCTTCCCGGTGGCGATGACACCCGCAGGTGAAACGCACGTCGAGGGTGATCAGGCCCTGCTGGTCCTCGGCCGTGAACTGTTCACCCCCGGCCACTTTCCCGCAGGGCGCACGGACCGGTTCGAAGCGAGTGATCGTCGACGTCATGGCCAACCTCCCTCGGTACGGGACCGGACCTGTTCGCTCCCCTCCAGACTGCTCCCTCCTGTCCGGAATGTGAAGAGGTGCGCCCGCTCAGTGCCGGACCGGCGTGCGTTGGAGGCGCCGACGCGTCGACCGGCCGGTCGACGGGGGAGGCCCCGTGGTCGTGCGCACCTCGAGGCGGAAGTCGGCACGGATCGCACGCGGCCCGGGTGCGGCCCGGCCGAGCAGGTCGAGCACCAGCCGACCTGCCAGCCGGCCCTGGGCCTCGACCGACTGGTCGACGCTGGTGATGCCGAACAGCTCGGCGGTGGGGTGGCCGTCGACGCCGACCAGTGACATCTGTCCGGGGACGTCGATGCCGTCCTCCTGCAGCGCCCGCAGCGCCCCGATCGCGAGCTCGTCGGAGTACGCGAAGACGGCCGTGGGCGGGTCCTCGAGGGCCAGCAGCCGACGCATGGCGCGCTTGCCGGAGTCCGTCGCATAGGGCTCCACCACGACGTGGGCCGGGTCGACGGGCAGCCCGGCATCGGTCATCGCCGCGAGGTAGCCCTGCATGCGTTCGGAGTCGGAGGACCAGTAGGTGCCTTCGGTGTCGCTGGTGCGGATCATCGCGATCCGGCGGTGCCCGAGGTCGATGAGGTGCTGGACGGCGGCGCGGCCGATGGCGTGGTCGTCGACCTCGACGTGCGCGTAGTCGCGGATCCGGCCACCCGCGACCACCACCTCGGCGCCCATGATGTCGAGCCGCTCGGCCTCGTCCTTGAGCACCGGGAGGGCGACCAGGACCACCGCGTCGACCTTGCGGCGGGCCGGAAGCTCGCCGAAGAAGCGGTTGCGCTCGACCTCGCCGTCGACCTGGTAGATGAGCACGTCCAGGGCGGCGGACCGCAGCTGCTGCTCCAGCGCGGACACCATCGCGGCGTAGAACCACACGTGGAGCCGCGGCACCACCAGCGCCACCCGTCCGGTCGACCCGCGCGAGAGCCGGGAAGCCTCGGGGGAGACGACGTAGGAGAGCTCGTCGGCCTTCTTCTTGATCATCTCCCGCGTGTCGTCGCTCACTCCGGGCAGGTTCCGGAGTGCTCGTGACACAGTGCCGGTGGAGACCCCTGCGTGGCGCGCCACGTCAGCCATGTTGACCTGTCCGGAGCGGGTCACCATCGCCTCCATCCGGATGCCGAACCGTTGTACTTTGGCGGTTGACACGTCAGTGTGACGTCCATCACCATCGGTACGCAAGCGTTTGCGTAAACATTGCGTCAACGGCACCTCCGGAAGGATCCCGATGCCCTCAAGCCCCGGTGCGACCACCGAAGCATGGTGGCGGGGGGCTGTCGTCTACCAGCTCTACATCCGGTCCTTCGCGGACTCGGACGGCGACGGGACCGGCGACGTCGGTGGCGTACGCGCGCGGCTCGGCCACCTCGTCGACCTCGGCGTCGACGCCCTCTGGGTCAACCCGTGGTACGTCTCCCCGCAGGCCGACTCCGGCTACGACGTGGCGGACTTCCGGGACATCGACCCGCTCTACGGCTCGCTCGAGGACGCCGACGCGCTGGTCCGCGAGGCCCACGCGGCGGGGCTGAAGGTGTTGCTCGACATCGTCCCCAACCACACCTCGTCGGAGCACGCGTGGTTCCGTGCCGCCCTGGCCGGTGACGCCGACGCCCGCGCGCGGTACCTCTTCCGGCCCGGTCGTGGCGAGCGCGGTGAGCTGCCTCCCAACGACTGGGCGAGCAACTTCGGCGGGCCGGCCTGGACCCGGACCACCGACCCCGACGGGACCCCCGGCGACTGGTACCTCCACCTCTTCGCTCCCGAGCAGCCCGACCTCGACTGGGAGAACCCGGAGGTGCGTGGAGAGTTCGAGGACATCCTTCGCTTCTGGTTCGACCGCGACGTCGACGGCTTCCGCATCGATGTCGCGCACGGGCTGGCCAAGGCGCCGGGCCTGCCCGACGTCGGTCCGCACTGGACGGGCAGCACCGAGGACCTGCACCCCGCGTTCGACCAGGACGGCGTCCACGAGATCTACCGCGCCTGGCGCAAGGTCGCGGACTCCTACGACCCGCCGCGGATCTTCGTGGCCGAGTCGTGGCCTCCGACCACCGAGCGGCTGTCGCTCTACATGCGTCCCGACGAGCTGCACCAGGCCTTCCAGTTCGACCTGCTCCGGGCGCCGTTCGACGCCGACGTGATGCGGGCCGTGATCACCAGCTCGCTGCGGGACACCGAGGGCGTCGGCGCCAGCTGCACGTGGACGCTGTCCAACCACGACGTGGCCCGGCAGGTCACCCGCTACGCCCGCTCCCAGCCGCAGGTCCTGACGGACGGTCACTGGGACCGCCGTCGCTGGCACGAGGAGCCGGCCGACCTCGAGCTGGGGCTGCGCCGTGCCCGCGCCGCCGCGCTGCTGATGCTGGCCCTTCCCGGTGCGGTCTACCTCTACCAGGGCGAGGAGCTCGGGCTCCCCGAGGTCGAGGACATCCCGGACGAGCGCCGCGACGACCCGATCTTCGCCCGCTCCGGTGGCCTCGACCCCGGTCGGGACGGCTGCCGCGTGCCGCTGCCCTGGGACGCCAGCGGCCCGACGTACTCCTTCGGCCCGGAGGGTGGCGCGGAGCCGTGGCTCCCGCAGCCGGCGGGCTGGGCCGGTCTGTCGGTGGTGGCGCAGGAAGCGGACCCGGACTCCACATTGCACCTCTACCGCAGCGCCCTACGCATGCGCACCGAGCGCCTCGTCGACGCCGGACCGCTGGTCTGGCTCGACACCCCACCGGGACTCCTGGCCTTCCGCCGGGGGAACCTCACATGCTGGCTCAACACGGGTGACCGACCGGTCGCCCTGCCAGGTGGCCGTCTCCTGCTCGGGTCTGTCCCGGGCATGGATGCCCACTCGTTGCCGGTCGACGCCGCTGCCTGGGTGGACACCTCGTGACGCCCGGATCGACCTACCGCCGACGGCCCACCCGGGCTGCTGGTACTCCCCACAACAACCGGAGGAATGCAATGCGGTTCAAGCACAGCGCCAGTGTCATGGCACTGGCCCTTCTGATCACCCCGTTGGCCGCATGCGGCGGCGACGACAGCAGCAGCGGAGGCGGCGGCAACAACCCCGCCTTCGAGGAGAATCTCGACTCCCGCGGGCCGATCACGTACGTCCAGGGCAAGGACAACACCGGGGTGGTGGCCGAGCTCCTCGCCAAGTGGAACAAGGAGCACCCCGACGAGAAGGTCACCGTCAAGGAGCAGACCGACGAGGCCAACCAGCAGCACGACGACCTGGTCCGCAACCTCGACGCCCAGAACGCTGACTACGACGTCATGTCGGTCGACCTGGTGTGGACCGCGGAGTTCGCGGCCAAGGGCTACCTCCAGCCGCTGGAGGGCGACCTCGCCATCAAGACCGAGGGCGTGCTGGAGCCGGTCATCGCCTCCGGAAACTACAACGACACCCAGTACGCCGCGCCGCAGACCAGCGACGGCGGCATGCTCTACTACCGCACCGATCTCGTGAAGACCCCGCCGAAGTCGTGGGACGAGATGATGGGCATGTGTGACATCGCCACCAAGGCCAAGATCGACTGCTACGCCGGCCAGTTCGCCAAGTACGAAGGCCTCACCGTGAACGCCTCCGAGTCCATCAACGGTGCTGGCGGACAGATCGTCGACGCGTCGGGCAAGGCGACGGTGGACAGCCCCGAGTCCGTGGCGGGTCTCGACACGCTGGTGCAGGCGTACGCCGACGGGAACATCCCGAAGGCCGCGATCACCTACACCGAGGAGGAGAGCCGCATCTCCTTCCAGGACGGCAAACTCCTGTTCATGCGCCAGTGGCC
>JBEVFC010000118.1:0-3617 GCA_040512455.1 Nocardioides sp. | reverse complement strand
GCCGCCCCCGGCGGCGACCGCGCCGAACAGCGGCAGCGCGAGCGGGGTCAGTCCGCGGTCCCCGAGCACGGTGAGCGAGGAGACCCTGCCGAGGTGGCTTGCGGCGATGGTCCGCTGGAAGACCCCGGAGAGCCAGACCGAGGCCAGCCCGGAGGTGAACCCGATGACCACCATCGCGATCACCAGCACCGCCCGGCGGTCGGCGGCGACCGCCGTCATCGCCGCGCCCTGGAGCACGAGGACGGCGAACGCGGCGCGGGCGGGCAGCACCGGCGGGCGCCGGATGGCCAGCAGGCTGCCGACGATCGCGCCGGCGGCGAGGCCGGCCTCGGCGATGCCGACCCAGGACGAGCCCCAGCCCGACCGGCTGACCCGCAGCGCCACGCCCAGCGCGATGACCGGCGTGACGAACACGTTGAGACCCGTCAGCCCGAGCACCAGCATCCGCGCGGGAGGGGTGCGGCGCAGGTACGCGAGGCCGTCGCGCAGGCTGGCCAGCCAGGGCTCCCCGGTGGAGCGGGGAAGGACGTACCGCGGCCGGACGACGACCACCAGGGCGGCGGCGATCACCAGGAACGTCACCGCGTTGAGCAGCATCGGCGCGGCCGGTCCGCGCCAGGCCACCAGCACACCCCCGGCCGGGGCGCCGAGCAGCCTCGAGATCCGGACGGCGATGTTGTTCCAGCCGCTGACGGTGCCGAGGTCGCGGCTGCGGACCAGCTGCCGGGCCAACGTCATCCCGGCCGGGAGGGTGAGCCCGATGGTGATGCCGAACGCGGTCGCCAGGCAGCCCAGGGTCACCGCGCCCTGCAGGCCCGCGGTCCAGGCGATCGCGCCGAGCAGCATCACCAGGGCCTGGGCGACCTGGCCGGTGACCATCACCCGGCGGGTGTCGAACCGGTCGGCAAGCACCCCGCCGACCAGCACCAGCACCGCGGCCGGCAGCGTCTCCAGGCCGAGCACGATGCCGGCGGCGACCGGGGAGAGCGTGTGCGCCGCCGTCCAGGCCAGCGCCACCATCCACATGGCGTCGCCGAACCACGAGACGGTCACCGCGGCCACCCAGACCCGGACCATCCGGTCGTCGCGGACCGGCGGCGGTTCAGCGCCGATCAGCCGCGGCTCCTCGACACGGGAGGTCGCGCTCACGGCGCGACCGGTCCGCTCGGGAAGACCCTCACCTGGGCTCGCACCGGTCGCCGTACGGCGTCGGGCTGCTCGTCGGCGTCCCGGCGGCAGGCGGCCGACCAGTCGGTGACCAGCGCCGTCAGCCGGCGGCCGAGGTCGGCGGTCTGCTCGGCGGTGGCCGGCACGAAGGTGTCCGTCGAGCTGGCGGCCCGGCGCCACTCCTCCGGCAGCCCCCGGGCGGCGGCCATCCACTGCTGGACGGCGCGTACCTGGTGCCGGAAGTTCGCGAGCTCGGCGTCCTCCGCGACCCGGCGGCCCATGGTGCCGGTGCTGAAGTCCTCGGCCAGCCAGCTCAGGTCGCGGGGGGCGATCCGCCACCAGCTCTCCCGGGTGTCCCGGGCCAGGTCGGGGGCGGGCTCGACGAACCCGTAGCGGTGCAGCGCCTTGAGGTGGTGGCTGACCGACCCGACCGCGAGGCCGGTGCGCGCGGCCAGGGTGCCGACGTTGGCCGGGCCCTCCGACGACAGCACCTCGCAGAGCCAGCGGCGGGTGGGGTGGTGGAAGGCGATGAGCGCGTCGAGGAGGTCGGCCCCGGACTCGGTGCCCGGGGTGCGAGCGGGCTGGGAGTCCCGGTGGCGGAGCTCGGCGGTACGGCGGGTCATGGCGCTCACTCTGCCGACCGTCGCCCCAGTTGGACAAGGCCCCTTGTATAAGTGTCAGGACTCCCGGACCGTGGTCACCACGGCGGTCAGCGTCGGCCTCCGCGGTGTCGACGAGAAGCCGAACCGGCACGGCGGGTCCACGTCGGCAAGCCCGCCGAGGTCCGTGCCGTCGAACGCGCCGGCCAGGCCGGTGACCGCGTGCGCGTCGGTGGCGCCGTACCACTCGCGCCGGCCGTTGCCCGCGGTCCCGCGGGTCCGCACCCCGTCCATCAGCGCGCGGGCGACCGGATCGGTGATCGTGCACCAACCCGGGCTGGCGGCCAGCGGACCGGGCACGCACCGCAGCGCGGCACCCAGCGCCGTACGCCGCCCGCGGGTGAAGTCCGCGGTCAACGAGTCCGTGCGCAGCGACCAGACCGCCCCGGCGACGGTGACCTCGACCGGCTCGAGGCGGATCTCGTCGAAGGAGTACGTCGCGGCGATGAAGTCGCGGACCTCGGGGCGCGGCGCGAGAAGCACCCGGTGGCCGGACGCGGTCTCCACCATCGCGTCGGAGAACGGCCCGAGCGGGGTGTCCGGCCAGTGCCCGACGACGACCCGGGTGCCGCTGGTGCTCCCCAGCCCGGCGATGTGACCGCGGAAGCGGCTGTGGTGGGCGGGCATGCGGCCATTCTCCGGGCGGGCGAGAAATTTCCCGGGAACGGGTACACATGGGACATGCGCCTTCCCGTGCCCGGTCCCCGTGACGTCATCGAGGCGGTCGGCCGGGGCGCCGAGTCCGTCGAGGCACTGCTGGCCGCGGTGCCCAAGATGCTCGCGCTCGTCGACCGGGCCGACGAGCTCGTCACCAAGATCGACGGGGTGGCGGACCGGGCCTCCGCGCTGGTCGCCCGGACCGACCGCGTCGTCGACGACGCGGAGGCGCACGTGGCTCGGCTGACCCCGCTCCTCGACGCCCTGGAGCCCTCGCTGCTCAAGCTGCAGCCGACCCTCGAGAAGCTCGCCGACACCACGCACCCGGAGGAGGTCGAGGCGCTGGTCGAGCTGGTCGACCACCTGCCGCAGCTGGCCGACCGGATGGAGACCGACGTGATGCCGATGCTGGCCTCGCTGAGCTCCGTGGCCCCGGACCTGCACGACCTGCTCGCAGTCTCCCGCGAGCTCAACGACATGCTCGCCAAGGTGCCCGGCCTGGGCCGGCTCAAGAGGCGCATCGACGAGCAGCAGGGCGAGGACGGCACCAACGCCACCGTCAAGGACTGACACCCGAACCATCGGAGGAGACCTGCCATGGCGACGTACGACGTGAACCCGGACGCGGTGCGCCGCTGCCGGGAGCTGATCGACGCGAAGCAGTACGTCCTCGACAGCGACTGGGGCGACGTCCAGCCGAACGCCGAGGCGCAGAACGCCTACCTGGAGAAGCACTCCTGGGAGGAGTACGCCGCCTGGCACCTCGGCCTCACCGTGGGAGCGAACGACGAGACCAAGGCGCGGTACGCGTTCGTCTACGGCGACCTGCGGCGGGTGCACCGCACCGCGCTGATCGCCTGCGTCTACCGGTCCTCGGAATGGCGGCACAAGGACGTCGAGCTGGCCGCGCACGACCTGCTCCAGCACCTGGACGCCACCTCCCGCTGAGGTAGTTGAAGAAGTCGCGCAGCCACTTTCTCGAACCCACCGGGGATAGTCCGTGACGAAACCGCCCTTCCACGGGCCGATCCGGGGCGGTTTCGTCACGGACTATCCCGCCGTTCCCGGGGGCTAGGTGGGGAGGTGGCCGACGGCGAGGGTGGCGGCGTACTCCTCGGAGCGGGCCACCCGGGG